>NZ_JCAFVO010000004.1:0-457574 GCF_059372445.1 Stenotrophomonas sp. YJH_SMC_127
CACGCCGACCTGGCGCGACAGCAGGATGTGCTCACGGGTCTGCGGCATCGGGCCGTCAGCGGCCGAGCACACCAGGATCGCGCCGTCCATCTGGGCGGCACCGGTGATCATGTTCTTGACGTAGTCAGCGTGGCCCGGGCAATCAACGTGGGCGTAATGACGGATCGGGGATTCGTATTCGACGTGCGCGGTCGAGATCGTGATACCACGAGCCTTTTCTTCCGGCGCGGCGTCGATCGAGGAGTAGTCCTTGAACTCGCCACCGAAGCGCTCGGCACCGATCTTGGTCAGTGCGGCGGTCAGCGTGGTCTTGCCGTGGTCGACGTGACCGATGGTGCCGACATTGACGTGCGGCTTGGTGCGCTCGAACTTACCCTTGGCCATGGCTGCTTATCTCGAATTCGTCTGAGAGGTGATGCTTAAGATGGTGCTCACGAAAGGAATCGAACCTTCGACCTCTTCCTTACCAAGGAAGTGCTCTACCGACTGAGCTACGTGAGCCGAGTTTTGCATTATGACATGAACTCGATAAGATTCAAAGTTCATTCAATGGAGCGGGAGACGGGAATCGAACCCGCACCATCAGCTTGGAAGGCTGAGGTTCTACCATTGAACTACTCCCGCGCCGGGAATGTCACAACGTGAAACTGGTGGAGGGAGGTGGATTCGAACCACCGAAGGCGTAAGCCAGCAGATTTACAGTCTGCCCCCGTTGGCCGCTTGGGTATCCCTCCTTACCACCCCATTCCGTTGCCGCCGAAGCGTTGCGGTGTGTGGTGGTGAGCCGCTTATTCTGCTGATGGGACGAGGGGCTGTCAACGCTTTTTTCCATCTTTTTCACACGTTGTCGCAAACCCATTGATACGCAAGGTTATTGGCCGGGGACAGGCAGGGTCTCGCTGGCGAAAATTGCGACATGGGGGACTCCGTCGGCGCCGATCCAGCCCCGATACATGCCCTGGGTGTTGAACGGCGTGGCCATTCTGCCGTCCGCGGCAAGCACGATCGCACCACCGTCGCCGCCCATCTGCGGAATCGTCTCGTTGATCACGCCCTTGCCGGCCTGCTCCGGGCTCTGCCCCTGGTAGCGCATGCGCGCGCAGATCTCATGCGCGGCCGCGGTGCGGATGTAGTACTCGCCCCAGCCGGTGCCCGACACCGCACAGCGCGCATCGGCCCAGGTGCCGGCGCCGATGATCGGCGAGTCACCCACCCGGCCATAGCGCTTGTTGGTCATGCCGCCCGTGGAGGTGCCGGCGGCCAGCTGCCCCTGCGCATCCAGCGCGACCGCACCGACGGTACCGAAGTGCTTTGCGGTCTCCAGGTCCGCATGGGCCTGGCCATTGGCCTCTTCCTTAAGCGCGCGCTGCAGCTGCTGCCAACGCTTCTCCGTGCGGAAGTAGGAGGGATCAACCAGAGCAATGCCCTGCTCCACCGCGAAGGCTTCGGCACCCTGCCCTACCATCATCACGTGCCTGGACTTCTGCATCACGGTCTGCGCCAGCAGGATCGGGTTGCGCACCCGCTGCACGCCGGCCACCGCACCTGCTGCCTGGGTGGCACCGTCCATCACCGCCGCATCCAGCTCGTTGTGGCCGTCATGGGTGAACACTGCGCCCTTGCCAGCGTTGAAGGTCGGATCGTCCTCCAGCACGGTGATTGCCGCAGTGACCGCTGCAAGCGCCGGACGACCGGCCGCCAGTTCGGCATGGCCTTTCAGCAGTGCGGCGCGCAACGCATCGCGCGCAGCCTTCTCTTCGGCCGGCGACAGGTCCTTGCGTTCGACGCCGGCGCCGCCATGGATGACCAGCAATGGCGACGCAGCCGGGGCGGCCTGGGCGATCAATGGCAAGGACAGCAGCGCGGACAGCGCCAGGCGCAGTTTCATCGGGTACGTCTCCAGCAGGACAAGGGAATGGATTGCAGGGTAGCGCCGGCCGCTGGCCGCAAGGGGCGCATCAGGTCAGGGAAGGTGAGTTGCCGGCCAGCGGCCGGCGCTACCGAAGCGTGAACTCGATCTCGCCGTCGCTGATGTCGGCCACGGCCTGGTAGTCGGCCTCGGCCTGGAAATCGTCCAGGCGCATGCGGCTGCCACTGGCGACCACGGTCACCGGAACGGCATGGAAGCGCAATGGTTCGCCCTCGACCAGGCGATCGGCATCACGACCGGGGCTGATCACCCAGACCTTGCCCTCGCCATCAGCGCTGTAGACCTGGGCCTGGCCATCGGGCTCCACGCACAGGGCGGTGTCCTCATCAACGCCGATGCCGACGATGTCAGGGTCGCCGCTGTCCTGCGCGGCGCGTGCCACGAACACGATGAGGCGGCCAAGGCGGTCACGCTTGTCGAAATGGGTGTCGGTGACCACGCGCTGCAGGTAGGGCATCTGCAGGAAGCCACTGTCCATGGTGACTGCGCTGCCCATCGGATCGGCCAGCGCACCGGCCGAGCTGATGCTGCCGCCATCCATGGCGCCATAGGCATAGCCACCGAGGATGGCCAGGCCAGCGCTGGTACCGGCAATCGGCTTGCCGGCGCGTACATGGGCGTTGAGCGCGCGGTTGAGTGCGGTGCCCTTCCAGAAGCGGATGTAGCGCGACTGGTCGCCGCCGGCAATGAAGATGGCATCGGCCGCAGCGACCACGCGCAGCACGGCTGGATCATCGGCACCGCGGCGGCTGTCGAAGACCAGCGTCTGTACCGCGGTGGTGCCGCCTATCTCGCGGTACAGGCGGTCCTGCAGTTCATCGCCACCGGAGGCACGCAGGATCAGTACACGGCCATTGCCGGCCTGCTTCAACCACCACTGGAAGGCCTCCGGCACCCACTCGCCACCGCCCATCAGCATCATCGCGGATGCACGCGGCCCGGGACGTGGGGCCTCAAGGTCGCCGACCTCGTAATAGGAAAAGCCCGGGCCCTGCAGATCCTGCGCGGGCGCGGCCAACGGCCAGGCCAGCACCAGCAGCGCCAGCCAGGCAACAGGGGTACGCAGGGTCCGGTGAACGCGTTGCATCTTGATCTCCCTGAACAAAATCGACTTGCAAGCGTTTTCACTCTTTGCCAGATGGGGACCCAGTAGTCAAGGACATAAAAAAGGCGTTAAATGCGCGCGCCCATTCCGGAAATCTGAATGGGGGACAGGCCCCTCCTCTGCGGGCCGGCTTCATTTCCGAGAATTCCTCATGCGTAGAAAGGCGATGGCGTGGTCGATCCAGCTAGCGTTGATGGGTGTGGCTGCTTCCGCGGCCGCCCAGGCTCCGGCGTCCTCTCCGGTACAACAACTGGACGCGGTGCAGGTCACCGGTTCGCGCATTCCGCGCGCCCAGGTGGAAGGCCCCGCCCCGATCACGGTGGTCAACGCCGAACAGATCCGCTCCAGTGGCTTCACCAGCGTGCCGGACGTGTTGCGTGCGATGACCCAGAACGGCGGTGAGACGCAGAGCCAGCAGTCTTCCAGCGGCGCAGACTTCTCGCCGGGTGCCCAGCAGGTGGACCTGCGCGGCCTGGGCCCTAACCACACGCTGGTGCTGGTCAATGGCCGCCGTATCGCCGACTTCCCGATGCCGTTCAAGGGCCGCAGCAACTTCACCGATGTCTCCAACATTCCGCTGGGGATGATCGAGCGCATTGAAGTACTGACCGGCAGCGCCTCGGCCATCTATGGATCGGACGCGATCGCCGGCGTGGTCAACTTCATCCTGAAGAAGAAGGCCGACGGCACCACGATCGACATGCGCATGGGCACCACCACTGAAGGCGGTGGCGAGTCGTTCGACATGAGCATCGCCAGCGGTTTCAGCCGTGGCAACTTCAACGCGGTATACAGCGTCGAACTGCAGTCGCAGACGCCGCTGTGGGCCTATGAGCGCGACATCCAGGACTCGACCCAGGACGGCCCCACCGAGGGTTCGCGCATCGCGCGCCGTGCGTACCTGCGCACCGACTACAACGATGACTATCTGGACCCCGGCGCCGCCACCTGCGAAGCGCTGTCCGGCCAGAACCAGGGCAGCACCTACCGCGCCTACCGCCCGAAGTACGGCTACTACTGTGGCAGCGACAGCTCGATCGGCTACGGCACCATCCTCAGCAAGCGCCGCGGTGCCAACGGCTACGCGTCGTTGAGCCATGACTTCGACAATGGCCAGCAGTGGTTCGCCGACGTGCAGCTGGGCTACCACACGATGTCGCTGATGCGCGACGTCACCAAGTGGGGCCGCATGGACGCCAACGGCGATGAGTCGGGCTACTTCAACAACGAAGCCACCGGCGAGATCGAGTTCTGGCAGCGCCAGTTCTCGCCCGAGGAAATGGGTGGCCTGCGCAATGCCATGGTGCGCAGCACGCAGAAGACCTTCAGCGTGACCACCGGCTTCAAGGGCAACCTGGCCGGCAACTGGGACTACGAAGCGGCATTGAGCCATTCGCAGTACCAGTCGCGGATCAGCTGGGCGCAGATCATCGCCGCCAAGGCCAATGACCTGTTCCTCGGCCCGCAGCTGGGCGTGGATGACGACGGTTTCCCGATCTACAACGCCGACCCGTCACGCCTGTACCGGCCGCTGACCCGCGCCGAGTACGATTCGATCGCCGCGCGTACCACCTACACGCCGAAGTCGCGCACGGAGACGGCGGCATTCACTCTGACCAATTCCGCGCTGTTCGGCCTGCCCGGCGGTGACGCCGGTTTCGCCGCGACCGTGGAAGTGGGCCAGCAGGCGTACTCGCTCAATCCTGATCCGCTGGCGACCCAGTACTACTATTACAGCTGGAAGGATTCGGACGGCCAAGGTTCGCGCAACCGCTGGGCTACGGCGGCCGAGCTGCGCATGCCGCTGCACGAAACGGTCAACCTGAGCGTGGCCGGCCGCTACGACCAGTACCGCTATTCCGGCCACACCATCGGCAAGGCGACCTGGAGCGGTGGCCTGGAATGGCGCCCGATCGACACGCTGCTGGTGCGCGGTTCGTATGGCACCGCGTTCCGTGCGCCGGACCTGCACTATGTATTCGCCGGCCCGGGCAACGATGAGACCACCGCCGAAGACCTGTACAGCTGCCGCGCCGACGGCGCCACCGACTGCGCCGACTACGAGCGCAACCTGATCCGCAGCCGCACCGGCAACCGCCAGCTCGACCCGGAAACCAGCACCTCGTGGAGTGCCGGCTTCGTCTGGTCGCCGGCCGTCGGCCTGGACCTGTCGGTGGACTGGTTCGACATCGACATGCGCGACCAGGTGCAGGACATGGACGTGCGCACGATCCTGGCCAACGAAGCGAACTGCCGCCTGGGCAGCGCCGACATCACCTCGCCGACCTGCGTGGATGCACTCGCCCGCATCACCCGCAGCAACGACGGGCGCCTGTATGGCGTGCGCGTGGCGCCGATCAACGTCGCCCGCGAATCCACCTCCGGCATCGACGTCGGCCTGCGCTACCGCCTGCAGACGGGCATCGGCGACTTCATCTTCAACGGCACCCACACCTGGGTGAAGAAGCATGACTTCCAGCGCTACCCGGGCGACCGCACCGAAGACCAGTTCGCAGTGAACAGCGGCTTCGACATCCCACGCACCAAGACCAGCCTGAGCGTGACCTGGGAAAAGGATGCGTGGTCGGCAACGGTGTACGGTTCGCGCCTGGGCAAGCTGCCGACCTCGGACAGCTACGACCAGGTGTTCGACTGGGACAGCGGCGACAGCCCGTACGTGAAGGCGACCTATCGCTACAACGCCTCGCTGCAGTACCGCTTCGACGACCACTCGCGCCTGTCGCTGTCGGTGGTCAATGTGTTCAACAAGATGCCGCCGAAGGACCGTACCTACACTGCATACCCGTACTACGACGTGTCCTGGTTCGACAGCGTGGGGCGCACGATCAACCTGCAGTACACCCACAAGTTCGGTGGCAGCGCGCTGTAAGGCACGCCGCATTGCAGAACGTGGACGACAAGGCCCGCCACTGGCGGGCCTTGTTGTTTGCGGTTCTGGTAGATGCCCACCCTGGTGGGCACTGTTTCGCCGCGCCCACCAAGGTGGGCGACTACCAGAGCGGGCCATCTGGGGTTTTCCACACCGCACGTGGAAAGCAATGGGAACTTGGTGTGGACAAGTGGGTTCGAGCGTTGCAGTGCAGGCGTTTCCGGACGTGGTGATTCTTTGTCCACGGCCCCGATTGTTTTCCACACGGTACGTGGAGAGCAATGGGAACTTGGTGTGGACAAGTGGGTGCGAGCATTGCAGCGCAGGCGTTTCGAAGCGTGGTGAAAATTTGTCCAGGTCGCGCGGGCGAGCCCCTTGTAGAGCCGAGCCCACGCTCGGCTCCGGCTGGCATCAGCCGAGCATGGGCTCGGCTCTACATCAGGTTCGTCGGTTTTCCACACCTGGCGTGGAAAGCGATGGGAGTTTGCTGTGGACAAGTACCGGCGAACGTCACACCGCAAGCGTTTCGCAGCCTGGTGTTTTTTTGTCCATCACCGGAAACGCGAACGCCCCGCACAGGGCGGGGCGTCCGGGGTCGATCCGATGCCGCAGGATCAGACGTTGAAGCGGAAGTGCAGGATGTCGCCTTCCTGCACGCGGTACTCCTTGCCTTCCAGGCGCAGGCGGCCGGCTTCCTTCGCGCCGGCTTCGCCCTTGTACTTGATGAAGTCGTCATACGCGATCGTTTCAGCGCGGATGAAGCCCTTCTCGAAGTCGGTGTGGATGACCGCCGCGGCCTGCGGGGCGGTGGCGCCCTTGCGCACGGTCCACGCACGGACTTCCTTCACGCCGGCGGTGAAGTAGGTCTGCAGGCCGAGCAGGCTGTAGGCCGCGTTGATCACGCGGTTCAGGCCCGGCTCGCTCAGGCCCAGGTCCGCCAGGAAGGTATCGCGGTCTTCGTCGTCGAGCTGGGACAGCTCTTCTTCGATCGCGGCCGACACCGGCACCACCTGCGCGCCTTCGGCGGCAGCATGCGCACGCACGGCTTCCAGGTGCGGGTTGTTGTCGAAACCGTCTTCCAGCACGTTGGCGATGTACATCACCGGCTTCAGGGTCAGCAGGAACAGGTCGCGCACCAGCGCCTTCTCTTCCTCGTCCAGCCCGGCCGAGCGCCCAGCCTTGCCCTCCGACAGCGCAGCCTGCAGCTTGGCCAGCACCGGCTTGCGCGCCGCCGCATCCTTGTCGCCACCCTTGGCCGCACGCTCGGCACGGTTCAGCGCCTTCTCGACACTGTCCAGGTCGGCCAGCGCCAGTTCGGTGTCGATGGTTTCGATGTCCGAGATCGGGTCGACCTTGCCGGCGACGTGCACGATGTCACCGTGCTCGAAGCAGCGCACCACGTGGGTGATCGCATCGACTTCGCGGATGTGCGCCAGGAACTTGTTGCCCAGGCCCTCACCGCTGGCGGCACCGGCGACCAGGCCGGCGATGTCGACGAACTCGACCGCGGTCGGGATGACCTTCTGCGGGTTGATGATGCCCGCCAGCTCGTTCAGGCGCGGATCCGGCACCGGCACGATGCCGACGTTCGGTTCGATGGTGCAGAACGGGAAGTTCGCCGCGGCGATGCCCGCCTTGGTCAGCGCATTGAACAGGGTCGACTTGCCGACGTTGGGCAGGCCGACGATGCCGCATTTGATACCCATGGGTGACAGCTCTCTGGGGTGAAAGTGATTGGGGAAACAGCGGCCTGGGCGCTGCTTTTCCAATCATTCTCCATATCGACCAACGGTCGATACCTACCGCTCTGGTTGGCTCCGTATCGACCAGCGGTCGATACCTACCGGCCTGGTTGGTTCCGTACCGACCAGCGGTCGATACCTACCGCTCTGGTTGGTTCCGTACCGACCAGCGGTCGATACCTACCGGCCTGGTTGGTTCCGTACCGACCAACGGTCGGTACCTACCGGTTATTTCGGGGTGTGCAGCCGCTTCATCGCTTCGTTGAAATCGCCCTGCACCGCCAGCGGCAGCACGTCGATCGCATCGTCGATGGCGCGTGCGATCAGCACGTCATCCTCCTTGGACGGGCGCCCCAGCACCCAACCCACCACGCGGTCCTTGTGGCCGGGATGGCCGATGCCCACGCGCAGGCGGTGGAATTTGCCATGACCCAGCAGGCGGATGGTATCGCGCAGGCCGTTCTGGCCGCCGTGGCCACCGTCGAACTTCAGTCGCGCCGCACCGGGCGGCAGGTCCAGCTCGTCGTGGGCCAGCAGGGTTTCTTCCGGCTCGATCTTCCAGAACCGCTGCGCGGCGGTGACCGACTTGCCGCTGAGGTTCATGAAGGTGGCGGGCTTGAGCAGCCACACCGTCTGCCCGGCGATCTCGACCTTGGCGGTCTCACCGAACAGCTTGCTGTCCACATTCCATCGCGCACCGGCTTTTTCCGCCAGGGCCTCAACGAAATGAAACCCGGCATTGTGCCGGGTCCGGGCGTGTTCCGATCCGGGATTGCCCAGACCGACGATCAGTCGCAGTCCTGCCATGGTTCCTTCCAGTACGGTGCCTGCCCGGAGGCAGGCACCGTAACGGTATTACTCGGCGGCAGCCGCTTCTTCGTCAGCCTCGTCGGCCTTGCCGGCCTTGGCGGTGACGATGGCGTCGTCGTGGTCCTTGCCCAGCGCCAGCGCCGGGATTTCCACGCCCTTCGGCAGCTTGATGTTGGACAGGTACACGACGTCACCGGCCTTCAGCTCGCCCAGGTCGACTTCGATCGACTCCGGCAGGTCCTTCGGCAGGCAGGTGATGGTCACTTCCTTCAGTTCGTGGGTGACCACGACGTCGGCAGCCTTGCCGGCCGGCGAGGTGTCTTCGTTGACGAAGTGCAGCGGGACCGAAGCGGTCAGGGCTTCGTTCTCGTTCACGCGCTGGAAGTCCAGGTGCATGATCAGCTGCTTGTACGGGTGGCGCTGCATGTCACGCAGCAGGACCTTCTGCACCTGGCCATCCAGGTTCAGGTCCAGGATCGAGGCATAGAACCACTCGTTCTGCTGGGCCAGCCAGATTTCGTTGTGGTCCAGGCTGATGGCGACCGGCTCGGCGTTGCCGCCGTACACGATGGCCGGGATCACACCAGCGTGACGCAGGCGGCGGCTCGCACCCTTACGCTGCAGTTCACGCTTGGTGACCTTGATTTCATGGGTCTTCGACATTTTCGACTACTCAGGTTGTTGCCGCGCCCTGCGGCGTGGCGGTTGAAGATGCTTCCGCGACCAGAAGCATCCGGGTATGTCCCCGCCGTTGCCGGCAGGGACGAAAACTCAGTCGACGTACAGCGAGCTGACCGACTCGCCGAAGGCGATGCGGCGCATCGTTTCGGCCAGCATTTCCGCCACGCTCAGCTGGCGGATCTTGCTGCACACCCGCGCTGCGTCCTTCAGCGGGATGGTGTCGGTCACCACCAGCTCGTCGAGCTGGGAATTGGTGATGTTGTCCACCGCCGGGCCCGACAGCACCGCGTGGGTGCAGTAGGCGGCGACCTTGAGCGCACCGCGCGCCTTCAGGGCAGCGGCAGCGGCGCACAGGGTGCCGGCGGTATCGACGATGTCATCGACCATCACGCAGGTCTTGCCTTCGACGTCACCGATGATGTTCATCACGGTGGAGACGTTGGCGCGCGGGCGGCGCTTGTCGATGATCGCCAGGTCGGCGTCATCCAGGCGCTTGGCCACCGCACGGGCGCGGACCACGCCGCCCACGTCCGGCGAGACAACAATCAGGTTCTCGGTGCCGTAGGCGCGCCAGATGTCGGCCAGCAGCAGCGGGGACGCATACACGTTGTCCACCGGAATATCGAAGAAGCCCTGGATCTGGTCGGCGTGCAGGTCGACGGTCAGCACGCGATCAGCGCCAGCGGTGCTGAACATCTTGGCCGCCAGCTTGGCGGTGATCGGCACGCGCGAGGAACGCATGCGGCGGTCCTGGCGCGAGTAGCCGAAGTACGGCACCACGGCGGTCACGCTGGCCACCGATGCGCGCTTGAGCGCGTCGATCAGCACCAGCAGTTCCATCAGGTTTTCCGCGCTCGGCGCGCAGGTCGGCTGGATCACGAACACGTCCTGCTTGCGGACGTTCTCTTCGATTTCCACCTGCACTTCACCATCGGAGAAGTGCGACACCAGCGCCTTGCCCGGGCGGACCCCCAGTTCCTTGCAGATGTTCTGCGCCAGACGTTTGTTGGCGTTGCCGGAAAAGACCAGCAGGTTCGGGGACTCTTGCATCATGATTGTCTCGGGCGGGGACGAGTGGCGGGGATCCGGAGTCGGCAAGGACCCCGATGGACCCTTGCTGCTGACAACACCGCGGTTGTTTCCACGTCCCGCGCGGGCGATGCGCTGGAAGGCGCGGACACAGCCGCTATTGGCAGGGGCGGTAGGATTCGAACCTACGAATGCCAGGATCAAAACCTGGTGCCTTGGGCCTCTTGGCGACGCCCCTGCATTGATAAATCAGTGTTGCTCGAGTGCATCCAGCAGTGGCGAACGCGCAACGCCCGCTGCCACCCTTGCCCGCAACTCCTTCGGCAACTTCGACCGCCCCTGCTCTGCAGCAGCCTGCGATGCGAACTCGACGAAACAACCACTTCCCGAACCGGTCAGCCGCGCCGCGCCGATGTCGCTCAACGCGGCAAGCGCTGCCTCGACGGCAGGCTCACGGCGGCGCAGCACCGGTTCGAACGCGTTCCCGACCAGGGTCCCGGAAGCGAAGTCCTCTATTTTCGCCACTGGGCTGTCGCGCGTCAAATCCGGGTCTGCAAACAGGACCGGCGTAGGAACATGAACACCCGGTTCAACCACCACATACCAGGCCGGCGCCAGCGTGATCGGCTGCAGGCGCTCGCCCACCCCTTCGGCCCAGGCGTTGTGGCCACGCACGAACACCGGCACGTCGGCGCCCAGGCGCAGGGCCAGCGCGGCCAGGGCATCCTCGTCCAGGCCGGCGCGCCAGAGCCGATTCAGCACCACCAGCACGGTGGCCGCGTCGGACGAACCGCCGCCGAAGCCACCACCGGCAGGAACGTGCTTTTCGACGATGATGTCAGCACCTTGCGCGCCCTTCGCCTCATCCTGGAGCAGGCGCGCGGCCCGCACCGCCAGGTCATCGGCCTCGGCCACGCCGGCCAGGCCCTCGCCCTGCCGACGCACCTGACCGTCTTCACGCAGGCGCAGGCCGATGCGGTCCCCCCAGTCCAGCAGGCGGAATACGGTCTGCAGCTCGTGGTAGCCGTCGGCCCGGCGGCCAGTAATGTGCAGGAACAGGTTCAGCTTGGCCGGGGCCGGCCACCAGGACCAGCCCGCGTCGTCGCGCCCGGCGCTCATGGCGTGCCCTGCCCCCACTGGTCCACCAGCAGGCGCACCTTGGCGTCGCCATTGCTGGCCTCGATCCGTCGCGGCAGCGCCGGTCGTCCGGCGTCGGCCGGGTACCAGTCCAGGTACTGCACCTGCCAGCCCATCTGCTGCATGCGGCGCGGCCGGCCTTCACCGTCGCGCTCGACCTTTTCCGGACCGGCAGCATCCCCGGCCACCAGGCCGCGGATCCACTCCGGCAGCTGATTGACCGGGATGTCCCAGCCAGTCGCTTCCAGCAGCAGCTGCTGGGCGTCCTCGCCATCGCGCGGACCGCCGGACAGCCCTTCCAGGCGACCGGCTTCGGAATGGGTGTCGCCGGTCAGCTTCCAGCTCTGCCGGGTCACCGGCGCGCTCAGTTCGACCACGTAGCGGCGGCCGTCCTGCTTCCAGTCGATGCGACCGCTGCCGCCGTCCTTGCCCTTGCTGACCGCCACCCGCCCCTGGAAGGCCCAGTCCGGCTGTGCCTGCAGCGCGGCCACGCGCGCTGCCTCGGCCTGCGCCGCTTCAGCCGAAACAATCTCGACCACCGCTGGCGCCGGGGTCTTCTGCGTGCCGACACTGGTACAGGCGCTCACCGCCAGGGTCACGACCGCCAACAACAGCGGCCGGATCAGGGAACCACTCATGGATTGAATTTCTCACGGGCGCGCAGCAGCGCGCGGTTTTCAGGGTCGAGCTTGGCCGCTTCGTCGAAGAAGTGGCGGGCCTCGTCATGCTTGCCCAGCACCCACAGCACTTCGCCGACGTGGGAAGCGATCTCCGGGTCCTTGGCCAGGGTCCAGGCCCTGCGCAGCTGTACCAGTGCCTCTTCCTTGCGGCCCAGGCGATACAGCACCCAGCCATAGCTGTCGACGATGGCGGCGTTGTCCGGCTCGGCCACGCGGGCGCGGTCGATCAGCTCCAGCGCTTCCTGCAGGCGGCCGGTGCGATCGGCCAGGGTGTAGCCCAGCGCGTTCAGCGCCGGCACGTTTTCCGGGTCGGTCACCAGGATCTTGCGCAGGTCGGCCTCGGCGCGCGGGATGTCGTCGCGGCGCTCCCAAGTGAGCGCACGTGCGTACAGCAGGCCGTTGTCGTCCGGGTAGGCGGCCAGGCCGCGGGCCAGCGCATCCAGTTCACCGGCGCTGTCGTCACCACGCTGGCGCAGTTCAGCTTCCAGCAGGTAGGCGTCACGGCGCACGTCGTCGTCGACCACCGCGTCGGACTGGATCGCGTGCACTTCCTCCAGCGCCAGCGGCAGGCGCCCGGCCAGGGCCTGGGCATTGGCCGCGCGCAGGCGCGCTTCGCTCAGCTCATCGCCACCGGGCACGCTGTGGTACCACTGCACCGCCTCGGGGTAACGCTTCAGGTATTCGGCGATCTTGCCCAGCAACAGGCGCTGCGCCGGATCCGGCTTGGCCGCCTGCCGCGACAGCTCGTTGTAGAGGTTGGACAGCGCCGCCTTGTCGCCCTGCTTGGCCAGCAGCGAGGCGCGCATGCCCCAGGTCTGTACGTCCTGCGGGCCGAACGCCAACACGCGCTCGGCCGCAGCCGGCTGGCCCAGGCTGTCGTAGGCGATGGCCACCGCATTGCGCAGCTCGGGGTCCTGGCGGGTCTTCGGCTCGACGTCGTGCAGCAGCGACAATGCCTTGTCGGTCTCGCCCGCCTGCTGCAGCTGGCTGGCACGCAGCAACGCTACGCGCGGCTCTTCCGGGAAGCGCTTGACCACTTCCTCGATCATGCGCCGCGCCAACTCGGGCTTGTCCATGCGCAGGGCCAGGCGACCGAACTCCTGCCAGGCCTCGATCTTCGGCGGAATCGCATTGGCATCGACCAGCTCGCCGAGCACCTGCGCCGGCACCGCCGGGTCGCGGCCACCGCCGATCAGCGCGGCCAGGGCGAACTTCCAGCCGCGCTCGTCGGGGTCGGCCAGCAGCGCCTGCAGCTCGGTGCGGGCAGCCTTCACATCGCCCTGGCGCATGGCCAGCGCACCGGCGGCGCTGCGCATGGTCAACGAGCGCGGGGCGCGCTGCTGCCACAGGGCCAGGCCCTTGGCGGCGCTGGCATCATCGTTGGCCAGCATGGAGATACGGGTCGCGCGCTCGGCTAGGCCGGCGTCGCCGTCGGTCTGCTGCGCGGCCTGCAGGTACCAGCGCGCGGCCTCGGCCAGCTTGCCGGCCTGCAGGGCGAACTCACCGGCCATCACCGGTTCCAGCGCCAGTTCCTCAGTGGCCGCGGCCCGCACGGGGGCCTTGGCCGGCACCGCCGCCAGGGCCTGGGCGCAGGCCAGGGACAGCAGCAGAACACTGGGGATGCGAATCAATGCGGGCATCGTCGGCATCGGGGCCTTAAAATGTCGTCCAATGGCCAGCAGCTTATCGCAAGCAACTGAACAATGACCCTGTGGGTGCTCGGACTGAATCACCAGACCGCACCGGTGGAGCTGCGCGAGCGCGCGGCCTTCGCCGGTGAGGCGTTGCCGCGTGCGCTGGGCTCGCTGCGCGATACCCCGCAGATCGCCGAGGCAGTGTTGCTGTCCACCTGCAACCGCACCGAACTGTATGCCGTGGCCGAGTCGGCACAGGCGCTGGACCAGTGGCTGCACAGCCAGGCAGGCGACCTGCAGGGCTACCTGTACCAGCATGCCGATGCCGAGGCCGTGCGCCACCTGTTCCGGGTCGCCACCGGGCTGGACTCGATGGTGCTGGGCGAACCGCAGATCCTCGGCCAGGTAAAGGATGCCTGGTCGACCGCGCGTGACCACGGCCTGCTCGGCCAGCGCCTGGACCGCCTGTTCCAGCAGACCTTCTCGGTAGCCAAGCGTGCGCGCACCGATACCCAGGTCGGCGCCAACCCGGTGTCGGTGGCCTCGGCGGCGGTGCGCCTGGCGCAGAACGCCTTCGCGCGCCTGGATGACTCCACCGTGCTGCTGGTCGGTGCCGGCGAGACCATCGAGCTGGCTGCACGCCACCTGAGTGAGGGCAAGGTGCGGCGGCTGCTGATCGCCAACCGCACCCTTGCCCACGCGCAGGAACTGGCCAGCCGCCATGGCGGCGTGGCCCTGCCGCTGACCGAACTGGACCGCCACCTCGGCGAGGCCGACATCGTGTTCTCGGCCACCGCCGCGCGCGAACCTGTGATCCATCGCGAGATGGTGGCCAAGGCACTGCGCGCGCGCCGGCACAAGCCGATGCTGCTGTTCGACCTGGCCGTGCCGCGCGACATCGAAGCCGAGGTCGGCACGCTCAACGACGCCTTCCTCTACACCGTCGATGACCTGGAACGCGCGGTGGAAGACAACCGTCGTGGCCGCCGCGAGGCCGCCGCCGAGGCCGAGGCGATCATCGACCTGCAGGTGTCGCGTTTCATCGAGACCCAGCAGGCCAGCGCCCACCAGGCACCGCTGCGGCAGCTGCGTGCGTTCGGCGAAGCGACCCGCGCCGAACTGCTGGAGCGCGCACGGCAGCAGCTGGCCAACGGCAAGCCCGCCGACGAAGTGCTGGAACTGCTGGCCCATGGCCTGACCAACCGCCTGCTGCATCCGCCGACCGCCGCACTGCGCGCGGCCGCGCTCAGTGGCGATGCCGACCTGACCCGCGCCGCCGAGCGCCTGTTCCCGGCCACGCCGGGTTACCGCCACCCACCCGTGAGACCCGATGACGCCGACCCTGCGCCGTAAGCTGGAAGCGCTGGCCGAGCGCCGCGAAGAACTGGAACGCCTGCTCGCCGAACCCGATGTGGTCGCCGACAACACCCGTTTCCGCGACCTTTCGCGCGAATTCGCCCAACTTGAACCGGTCGCTGCCGCGCTCGCCGAGGAAGCCCGTGCCAAGGCCGACCTGGCCGCCGCCGAAGGCATGCGCGCCGACCCCGACCTGCGTGAACTGGCCGACGAGGAAATCGCCGCGGCGCAGGCGCGCCTGCAGGAACTGGAACAAGAACTGGCCCTGCTGCTGGTACCACGCGATCCGCGCGACGAAGGCAACCTGTTCCTGGAAGTACGCGCCGGCACTGGCGGCGATGAAGCCGCGATCTTCGCCGGCGATCTGTTCCGCATGTACGCCCGCTATGCCGAGCGCCAGGGCTGGAAGGTCGAGATCGAATCGGACAACCCCGGTGAGCATGGCGGCTACAAGGAAGTGGTGGCGCGCGTGGTCGGCCGTGGTGCGTTCTCGCGCCTGAAGTTCGAATCGGGCACGCATCGCGTGCAGCGCGTGCCGGCCACCGAATCGCAGGGCCGCATCCACACCTCGGCGGCCACCGTGGCGATCATTCCCGAGGCCGACGAGGTCGATGACATCGTCATCAACCCGGCCGACCTGAAGGTGGATACGTTCCGCTCGTCCGGTGCCGGCGGCCAGCACGTCAACAAGACCGAATCGGCCATCCGCATCACCCACGTACCGACCGGCGTGGTGGTGGAGTGCCAGACCGAGCGCAGCCAGCACGCCAACCGCGACAAGGCGATGAAGCGCCTGAAGGCGCAGCTGCTCGATGCCGAGCGCCAGCGCCAGGACGCCGCGCAGGCGGAATCGCGGCGCCTGCAGGTCGGCAGCGGCGACCGCAGCCAGCGCATCCGCACCTACAACTTCCCGCAGGGCCGGATCACCGACCACCGCGTGGAAGGCCTGACCCTGTACGACCTGCCCAACATCCTCGCCGGCGACCTCGACCCGCTGCTGCAGCGGCTCAGCCACGAACACCAGGTCGATGCCCTGGCCCAGCTGTCGGCGGGCTGAGCACGATGTCGTCCTGGCAGCAGCGACAGCACCTGCAGCAGGCGATCGCACGCCAGCCCGGCGATTTCGTCGCCTGGGTGATGCTGGCCGACCTGGAGCTGGAAGCCGGCGACATCGCCGCCGGCGAGCAGGCGGCACGACGCGCGCTGCAGCTGCGCCCGAACCACCCCGAGGCACTGGCGCGCCTGGGCCGCGTGGCCTGGATGGCCGGCGCGCACGCCGACGCGGCGAAGCTGCTCGGCCAGGCCTCGGCATTGGCCCCGCAGCACCCGGGCATCGCGCTGTGGCTGGGCCATGCGCTGGAAGACGCCGACGATGCCGAAGGCGCAGCAGCGGCCTATCGCCGCGCGCATGCGCTGATGCCGGATGAACCCTACATCGCCGCGCAGCGCCTGGCGTGGCAGCGCCGCCTGTGCGACTGGCAGGACGTGGACACGCTGGCTGCGCAGGTACGCGCCGCGCTCGCCGCCGGCCACGGTGCGGTGGAACCCTTCGCCTTCCTCAGCGAAGACGCCAGCGCGGGCGAGCAGTTGGCCTGTGCACGTGCGCGCGCCGCACTGATCGCCGCCTCGGTCCGGCCCTTGCCGGCAGTGACGGTACGCGCGCGCGGCCCGTTGCGCGTCGGCTTCCTTTCCAATGGCTTCGGCGCCCATCCCACCGGGCTGCTGACCGTGGCCCTGCTCGAACACCTGCGTCATGACCCGGCGTTGCAGCTGCACCTGTTCGCGCTGAACCGCGCCGATGGCAGCGGCATCCGCGAACGCCTGCAGTCCGCGACCCGGCTGCATGAGGTGGCCGCACTGCGGCATGCCGACATCGCGGCCCGCATCCGCGCACAGGGCATCGACCTGCTGTTCGACCTGCGCGGCTGGGGCGGCGGCGGCGCGCCCGAAGTGCTGGCGATGCGCCCGGCCCCGCTGCAGCTAAACTGGCTGGCCTACCCCGGCACCTCGGGCGCGCGATGGCTGGACGCCGTGGTCGCCGACGAATTCGTACTGCCGGCAGCGCTGGAACCGCACTTCAGCGAACGCGTCCTGCGCCTTCCGCGGGCCTTCCAGCCCTCGGACAACACCCGCACGCTGGAGCCGTCGCCGTCCCGCGCCGAGTGCGGGCTGCCCGAGCACGGCGTGGTGTTCTGCTGCTTCAACAACAGCTACAAGCTCAACCCGCGCAGCATGGGCCGCGCCTTCGCAGTGTTGCAGGCCGTGCCCGGCAGCGTGCTGTGGCTGCTGTCCGGCCCCGGCCAGGCCGACGCCCGCCTGCGCACCGCCGCGCAGGCTGCCGGCCTGGACCCGGCGCGGCTGGTGTTCATGGCCAAGCTGCCGCATCCGCAGTACCTGGCCCGCTACCCACTGGCCGACCTGTTCCTCGACACGCATCCGTACAACGCGCACACCACCGCCTCCGATGCACTGTGGGCCGGCTGCCCGGTGCTGACCTGCCCGGGCGACACCTTCGCCGCGCGCGTGGCCGGCAGCCTCAACCACCATCTGGGGTTGGCCCGGATGAATGTCGCCGATGATGCGGCGTTCATCGCCACCGCCAGCGCACTGGGCAATGACCCCGCAGCACTGGCCTCGCTTCGCGCCGAGCTGGTGCAGGCGCGCGAATGCAGTGGCCTGTTCGACATGGCCGGGTTTGCCCGCGACCTGTCGGCCCTGCTGCAGCGGCTTGCCGGTGAACACGGCTGGCAAGGTGTCGACAACACCTGAGCGACCCCTGCGTTACGCTCGGGCTTCCTCCCCGCGTGGTGTGACGATGGCCAAGCTCAAGCGCAAGGACTACGACGAACTGCTGCTGCCGCTGCAGCTGGAACTGACCGCGATGGCGCGCTGGGTGCAGCTCAGCGGGCAACGCCTGCTGGTGCTGTTCGAGGGACGGGATACGGCAGGCAAGGGCGGCGCGATCCAGGCCATCAGCCAGCATCTCAATCCACGCCAATGCCGGGTGGTAGCACTGCCCAAGCCTACCGACCGCGAAGCCACGCAGTGGTATTTCCAGCGCTATGCCTCGCATCTTCCCGCCGCCGGCGAGATCGTGCTGATGGACCGCAGCTGGTACAACCGCGCAGGCGTCGAGCGGGTGATGGGCTATTGCAGCGAAACCGAGTACCAGCAGTTCCTGCGCCAGGCACCGGTGTTCGAGCAGCTGCTGGTGGATGACGGCATCCTGCTGTTCAAGTACTGGCTGTGCGTGGACCAGGAGCAGCAGGAGAAGCGCTTCGCCGAACGCCACCTCGATCCGCTGAAGGGCTGGAAGCTGTCCCCGGTCGACCTGAAATCGCGCAGCAAGTACAGCGCCTATACCGAAGCCCGCGAGGCGATGCTGCGCGCGACGCATCGCGAGGCTGCGCCGTGGACGCTGGTGGATTTCAACGACCAGCGGCTGGGGCGACTGACCCTGGTGCGCAACCTGCTGGACCGGTTGCCGGACACACGGGTGGACGCGCCGTTGCCGGAGCTGCCGAAGCTGAAGGGCAAGCTGCATCGCGAGCACTACGATGTGCTGAAGCCGATCGAGGACTTCCCGGTCGAAGAATAGGGTGGGTCGGCAGGGTTGCACCCTGCACCTGCTCAACGCAACGGCAACGGCAACAGCAACAGCGGGCATCCGCGGGATGGCGGCGCGGTGGGTGGGCACGACCGTTGGTGCCATGGATGGCGACATCGAGCCCCCATGGACGGGTCTACGGCGTGTCCTACCCACCCAACCGCCCCGCCTCTGACAGATCCCTGCGGCTGTTGGTAGGTGTCGACCTTGGTCGACACATCTGTCAGATATCGAAATGGAACCGGGGTCAGATCCGTTTTCCTGCGGAAAGCGGATCTGACCCCATCGGCAATCCCATTGGCCTGGCGGGCGTCGGATCGTGTCTGGGGCAGAGCCCCCTGAGTCAGGGGGCGGCCGCGAAGCGGCGGGGGTTTGGGTGTTGGTAAGTGGGGCCCGCGGTTCGCGCAGCGAAGCGTGGGAGCGGCAGCGCGCATGCGATGGCGCGTACCGAGGTGCAGGGCCGCAGGCCCTGCCGACCACCCCACTATTTGCCAGCAGCGATCTGCTTTTCGATGTCGGCGGCGGTCACCGGGCCAAGGAAGGTGTGGGCCAGCTTGCCCTGCGGATCCAGCAGATGCGTCAACGGCAGGCCTCGCGGCGTGGCGAAGTCGGCCGGCGGATCGAACGGGTCCACGATCACGATCGGATAGGTCACCGGATGCTTGGTCAGGAACGACTGCATTTCCGGCACTTCGATGTCCTCGTAGGCCAGGCCGACCACCTCGATGTTGCTGCGCATCGCATGCAGCGCCGACAGCTCGGGCATCTCCTTGCGGCACGGGGCGCACCAGGTCGCCCAGAAGTTCACCACCACCCACTTGCCACGATGCGCGGCCAGATCGTAGTCGCTGCCATCCACCGCCTTCATCTTCAAGGTCGGGAATTCGGCAGTGGTGCGCTCGGCCGGGGTTTCATCGACCGGTGCCGGAGTGGTCGGCGTCGGCGCCTGTGCCGGCGGCTGGCTGCTGGCCGGTGTCGGCTCCTGGGCCGGCTTGCAGGCCGCCAGGGCCAGCAGCAGGGTCAACGGGAGCAGCAGCGGCAACGGCGTCTTGCGGGTCATGGCATGTCTCCAGAGTCGGTATAGATATCACTGACCTTGCGCTTCAGGCGTTCGCGCAGGGGCAGCCGCAGATCGTCCAGCGCCGCCAGTGCGGCACGGCCCAGGCTGTCATCACGGTACGGCAGGTGCTGCTCGGCCACCGGGATGCGCAGCTGGGTGCATTCGTACAGATCGGCCAGGCTGACCTGGTCCAGGTCACGCGACAGCAGCCACTCGCCCCGCTCGTCGCGGCGCAGCAGGTCGATCTCCTGCAGGTTGCAGATCAGGTCCTGCAGCAGTGAATCGGTCAGCATCGGCTCCAGCCGCAGGATCTCGTCATCGGCCAGGCCCTTGCCCTTGGCCCGTGCATGCTGGAAGCGGCCAAGCAGGCGCAGCAGTCCATAGAACTCATACCCCTGCGGCAGGCGCAGTTCCACCGGCTGGTAGCGGAAGGCGGCCATCGAAGAAGCCAGCGACGCCCCCAGCAGCACCGCCACCCAGCACAGGTAGATCCACAGCAGCAGGATCGGCACGAACGCCACCGTGCCATACAGTTTCTGGTAGGACTGGAAGCTGCCCAGATAGGCACCGATGCCCCACTTCACCAGTTCCAGGATGACCGCCGCCAGGATCGCGCCGGGCACGGCATGCCGCCATTTCACCGTGTGGTGCGGCACCACCCGGAACATCAGCGTGATGCAGACGAACTCGATCAGGATCGGCGCCAGCCGCAGCGCCAGCTCGGCCAACCAACGGCCCTCCTGGGTACCGAACAACGGCATCGCGAACACCCGCGCCGATACCGCAAGCGATGCGGCGGCGAGCATCGCGCCCAAGGTCAGCACGGTCCAGTAGACCAGGAAGCGGGTCAGCTTGGGCCGGGTCGAGCCGACCCGCCAGATCTGGTTGAAGGTCTCTTCCACACTGTTGAGCGTGATCAGCAGTGAGGCCACCAGTGCGATGAAGCCGGCCGCCGTCAGCTGGCCGGCACTGGCCGAGAACTGCCGCAGGTAGCCCTCGGCCGCACGCGCCGCGGAGGGCACGAAGTTGGAGAATACGTAGTCGCTGAGCTGATCGCTCCAGCGGTCGAAGACGGGGAAGGCCGACAGCACACCGAATACCACGATCGCCAGCGGTACCAGCGCGAACACCGTGGTGTAGGCCAGCGCCGCCGCTGCCTGGAACAGGCGGTCGTCGAGGAAGCGATGCCACAGGAAGCGGCCGAAACTGATGGCCCGTGCGCGATCCCGCGCGCGCTCCATCCACAGGTTGAGCGTATCCAAAGGTTCCATCGGTGGAAGGGTACCCGATGCGGAATGCTGGCAGGATAGCCATACTGGTAGCCACACGACGAGGAGAAGCGGGCACGATGGGCGAGATTCTGGTGCTGTACTACAGCCGGGGCGGTTCGGTGGCACGGCTGGCGCGCCAGATCGCGCGGGGCATCGGCGAAGTGCCGGGCATGACCGCGCGCCTGCGCACGGTGCCGCCGGTGGCCGCCGTGACCCAGACCGCGCAGCCACCGGTACCCGACGATGGCGCCCCCTACGTGAGCGTGCAGGACCTGGTCGACTGCCAGGGCCTGCTGCTCGGCAGCCCCACCCGCTTCGGCAACATGGCCGCGCCGGTCAAGCACTTCCTGGATGGGCTGGGCGCCGAATGGGTCAATGGCACCCTGTCCGGCAAGCCGGCCGGCGTGTTCACGTCCACCGCCTCGATGCACGGCGGCCAGGAATCGACCCTGCTGTCGATGCAGGTGCCACTGCTGCACCACGGCTGCGTGATCGTCGGCATCCCGTTCACCGAACCGGCGCTGAGCCACACCACCAGTGGCGGCACGCCCTATGGCGCCAGCCACGTGGCCGGTGCCGCCGACGATCCGCAGCCGACCGACGACGAAGCGGTGCTGGCGCGCGCGCTGGGGCGCCGGGTGGCCGACATCGCGCAGCGGTTGGCCCGATGAACCGCGCGCCGCGCACGGTCCTGCTGTTGGCCCTGATGGGGCTGGCCGCGCTGTTCGCAGGCTGGTTCATCAATGACAGGCACTGGCTGGCCACCCAGCTGGTGTTCACCGCGCCACCGCTGGCGCTGGCCATCGCCGTGCGCCTGGGCTGGCGCAAGGCCGGCTTCTGGGCCTCGGTGCTGGCGCTGGGGTGGTTCAGCCACGGCGTGATGAGCGCCTGGAGCCACCCGGAGACGCGCTGGCTGGCGCTGATCGAGATCGCGCTGGCGCTGCTGGTGATCTTCAGCGCCAGCCTGCCCGGCCTGCGCGCCCGCTTCGGCAAGCGGCGCTGACGCTGTGCGCCCAGGGCCTTATCATCTGCATTCCTGGCCCCGCGCCGCAGTCCCTGTCCTGGTTTCGCGCATGCACATGATGGAAGAGCTCCTGGTCGTCACCACCGGTGGCACGATCGACAAGATCTACTTCGACGACAAGTCGGACTACCAGATCGGCGATCCGCAGATCGGCATGATCCTGCGCGAGCTGGGCGTGACGTTCCGCTTCAACGTGATTCCGATCCTGCGCAAGGATTCGTTGCACATCAACGACGAAGACCGCGAGCTGATCCGCGCCACCATCGCCGCGCAGCCCACCCGGCACGTGCTGGTGACCCACGGCACCGATTCGATGGTGCAGACAGGCAAGGTGCTGGCGACGATCCCGGACAAGACCATCGTGATGACCGGTGCGCTGAGCCCGGCACGCTTCCGCGGCTCGGATGCGGAGTTCAACATCGGTTGTGCGATCGGTGCGGTGCAGTCGCTGCCGAGCGGCGTGTACATCGCGATGAACGGGCGGATCTTCGACCCGCAGCATGTGCGCAAGAACGTGGCGGCGAACCGTTTCGAGTCGGTCTGAGGAACAGCGTGCCGGCCGAGGTCGGCACCCACCCGGACAAAAACGCCCCGGCCGAAGCCAGGGCGTGCCCTTGGAGAGGGACTTGGGCTCAGTACTGGGCGTTGAGGGTCAGGCCCGAGAAGGTGCTGTACGCCTTCACCCGCACATACCAGGTGCCGGCGGCAGGGCTGTTGATGGTGCAGGTCTCGCTGTTGCCGCTCAGGTACGGACGGCAGGTGTAGGTGGTATCGGTCGGGGCACTGCCCTGGCGAACGTACAGGTCGGCATCACCGCTGCCGCCACTGATTGCCACGCGCAGCTGGGTGCTGCCGGCCGGAACGGCGACGGTGTAGTTCAGCTCGGCACCGGTCGCGGCGCCCAGGCCGGTCACCGGCACGTTGTTCTGCAGCACGTTGCCGCCCGGGTTCGGGCCACCGCCATTGATCGCCGCATCCACGGCCGCGTTGGCGTCGACGATGCCGGCGCCGCAGCCCCCCGAGCAGGCGCCCGGCAGCGGGCGTGCGGTGCTCTTGATGATGCTCTCGACCTGTGCCGGGCTCAGCGGGCTCGGCGCCACCGACTGCATCAGGGCCACCACACCGGCCACATGCGGCGCCGCCATCGAGGTGCCGTTGTAGGACGCATAGGTGGCGCTGCCCGGCGTGGTGGTGCCGGTGTTGAGGGTGGACAGGATGCTCTGGCCCGGGCCGGAAATGTCGATGCCGGCACCATAGTTGGAGAAGCTGGCACGCGCACCGGCCGAGGTCGTGGCCGCCACCGCGATCACGTTCGCGCAGTTGGCCGGCACCGACGAGGACACGTTGGTGTTGCTGTTGCCGGCGGCGACCACCACGGTGGTGCCGCGGCTGACCGCGCCGTTGATCGCGTTCTGGTAGGTGGCCGAGCAGGTGCCGCCGCCGCCCAGCGACATGTTGATGACTTCCGCCGGATTGGCATTGGCCGGCACGCCACTGACGGTGCCGCCGGAGGCCCACACGATCGCATCGGCGATGTCGGAGGTATAGCCGCCGCACTTGCCGAGCACGCGCACCGGGACGACCTTGGCGTTGAACGCCGTGCCGGCCACGCCGGTGCTGTTGTTGGTCACCGCCGCCACGGTGCCGGCGACGTGGGTGCCGTGCCAGCTGGAGTTGGACGCCGGGATGCCCGAGCCGCACTCGTTGGCGCCATACCAGTCGCCCTCGTCGTTCGGGTTGCTGTCGCGGCCACCGCCATCGCGCGCCATCGCGGCATCGCTGATGAAGTCATAGCCGGGCAGGATGTTGGCGTTGAGATCGGGATGGTTGGTGATGCCGGTATCGATCACGGCCACCACCACGCCGGTGCCGGTGGCCTTGTCCCAGGCCGGCCGCACGTTGATCGACGCGTTGGAGGTACCAAAGCCCCACTGTTCGCTGAAGCGGGTGTCATTCGGGGTCAGCGTCGCACGCATGATCTGGTCGACTTCGACGTATTCCACGTTCGGGTCGGCGGCCAGCTTGCGCATCAGCAGCTCGGATTCAGCCTGGTCAAGCGGGCGGTCGGTCCTGACCAGGGTCGGGCCGACGGCCAGCTTGCGGACCTGCTGCAGGCCCAGCGCACGGCCCTGGCTGCTGGCCAGGCCGGCGGCGGCACTCTTCAGCGAAGAGGCCAGTGCGGTGGTGTTGGCCACCGGCGCACTGCCGTCGCGGTACTTCACGATGAAGCGCTGGTGCGTCGGCGCAGACTGCAGGCCGCTGAGCTGGACGTCACCGGCCAGCGCAGGCGTGGCCAGCAGCAGCGATGACAGAACGGACGCACCAAGGACCACCCACACTCGACGCACACGCGGTTGCGTTACCTGGGACATCGTATTTCCCTTTCTAGTGGTGTGAATGCCGGAATCGGCAGAAGCACCGGCCCGAACCATGGGCTGGCTTGCGTTGGCGAGGTTCGAAGTCCGGCGAGTCAGCGGATCCCCCTATCGATCCGCCGTGCAGATGACGCTAATGACCAAAACCGGACACCACAAGATTTTCAGCGTCTTTTCAGCAAGATGAAATGTTCGTTCTGAGACTTCCCGGGTCGAGGGTTTGTGAAGGTGAAGGAACTTTCTCATCTCCTGCACACACCTGACTGGGTCACCACCTGTCCTGCGATGACTTTGCCGACATCGGCATCCGCCGATTCGGGGTCGGAGCCGGGGTCAGATCCCTTTTCCCACGGAAAAGGATCTGACCCCACCCACCTGTCCAAAACGCAGAAAGCCCGTCACAGGGACGGGCTTTCCAGGAACAACGCAGCCGAGCGCGCGCTCGGGTCTACAACCCGGTGCGGGCGATCAGCCTAGCTTGACCAGCCAGTTGTGCCGGTCCGGCAGGCGGCCGTACTGGATGTCGGTCAGTTCCTTGCGCAGCGACATGGTCACTTCGCCGGCCGGCGCGTTGATGTCGCCCACCGAGAAACCCTCGCCCTTCAGCTGGCCGATCGGGGTGACCACCGCCGCAGTGCCACAGGCAAACACTTCGCTGATCGCACCGGAGGCCACGCCGTCCTTCCACTCGTCGATGCTGACCTTGCGCTCTTCGACCTTCATGCCACGGTCGCGCGCCAGCTGCAGGATGCTCTCGCGGGTGATGCCCTCGAGGATGCTGCCGGACAGTTCCGGGGTGACCAGCGTGCCGTCCTTGTAGACCAGGAACACGTTCATGCCGCCCAGTTCTTCCAGGTACCTGCCTTCGACCGGGTCCAGGAACAGCACCTGCGAGCAGCCCTGCGCCTGCGCCTTCTGCTGCGGCAGCAGCGAGGCGGCGTAGTTGCCACCGCACTTGGCGGCGCCGGTGCCGCCCTTGGCCGCGCGCGCGTATTCGGTGGACAGCCAGATCGACACCGGGGCCACGCCCTTGGCAAAGTACGGGCCGGCCGGGCTGGCGATGACGTAGTAGCCGGCCTTGTGCGCGCCGCGCACGCCGAGGAAGGCTTCGTCGCCGATCATGAACGGGCGGAAGTACAGGCTCGACTCGTCGGCCGACGGCACCCACTCGCTGTCGACGGCGATCAGCTGCTTCAGCGATTCGACGAAGATCTCCACCGGCAGTTCCGGCAGCGCCAGGCGCTGCGCCGAACGCTGCAGGCGACGGCCGTTGGCATCCGGGCGGAAGGTCCAGATCGAGCCGTCAGCATGGCGGTAGGCCTTGATGCCTTCGAAGATCTCCTGGCCGTAGTGCAGCACGGCCGCGGCCGGGTCCAGCTGCAGCGGGCCGTAGGCACGCACACTGGCGTTGTGCCAGCCGGCATCCTTGTCCCAGCGCACTTCCACCATGTGATCGGTGAAGTGCAGGCCGAAGCCCGGCTTCTCCAGGATCTTGGCGCGCTCTTCAGCGCTGCGCGGGTGGTCCGAACGGGTGACGGCGAAGCTGGGAATGGACTGGGACACCGGAGGATTCCTGTTCTGGTTGCGGGTAGTGCCGGGCCCGCGTCACTGCGGGCCCTGGGTCAAAGCATGCCGGTCTCGAGCCGCGCCGCCTCGGACATCATGTGCTGGTTCCACGGCGGGTCGAACACCAGGTCGACGTCGGCCTCGGCCACCGTCGGGATCATTTCAAGCTTGCTGCGCACGTCGTCGACCAGGATCTCGCCCATGCCACAGCCCGGTGCGGTCAGGGTCATCTTCACGTCGATCTCGCGCTTGCCTTCGTCCAGATGCTTGATCTCGACTTCATAGACCAGGCCCAGTTCAACGATGTTGACCGGAATCTCCGGGTCGAAGCAGGTGCGCAGCTGCTGCCACACCAGTTGTTCCACCTGCTCATCGGTGGCGTCGGCCGGCAGCTCGAGCGGTGCCGGCGCCTCCTTGCCGATGGCGTCGCCGTCCTTGCCGGCGATGCGGAACAGGTTGCCCTCGACGAACACCGAATAGCTGCCGCCCAGCGCCTGGGTGATGTACCCATAGCTGCCGGCGGGCAGGGTCACGGTATCGCCCTGCGGGACCATCACGGCCTCGCAATCGCGTTCGAAGTGGACAGGTTCGCTGCTACGGGAATACATGGGGACCGATATGGGGCCGTGGCCGGGGCCACGCAAGACGGCATTCTAGCCCAGCCGCCCCGGCACCGCCGGTGCACTGCGGCAAACCACAGTATCCTGTGGGTGATCTTCAGGGAGCTTCGATGTCCTCCATTGCCACGCGTGCCAGGACCGTCACCTGGCTCTGGTCCCTCATGCTGTTGCTGGGTCTGCTTGTTGCTCCCCTCGCCTGGATGGTCCTGGCGCTGATGACCGGCCGGCAGGTCGGCTGGATGGCGGTAGTGTCCGCCCTGGAACTGGTGTTCATGCTGCGCCTGGGCACACTGGGCCCGGGCCGGTTGCGCATCGCCCTGGTGGTGCTCGGCACCCTGCTGGTGGCCGCCGTGGCCAACTGGGCCATCGCCAGTGCCTGGATGGGCGGCTCGATCGGTCTGGACCTGTGGGACGCCACCACGCGGATGGGCCCGCACCTGGCCTGGACCCTGATCACCCTGGCCAATGGCGCGGTGGAATGGCTGTGGCTGGCCGTGGCCGTGGTCGTCGGCGCCTGGCTGGCGCGCTGAGCGCGTAGATCCACGCCACGCGCGGATGGGGGGTAGTGCCGGCCGCTGGCCGGCAAAAGCGTGCGGACCAAGGTCCGCACCTACCAGATGCAACCACCGCGCGCGGATCCGGTAGTGCCGGCCGCTGGCCGGCAAAAGCGTGCGGACCAAGGTCCGCACCTACCAGGTGCAACCACCACGCGCGGATGGGGGGTAGCGCCGGCCGCTGGCCGGCAAAAGCGCGCGGACCAAGGTCCGCACCTACCAGGTGCAACCACCACGCGCGGATCCGGTAGTGCCGGCCGCTGGCCGGCAAAAGCGCGCGGACCAAGGTCCGCACCTACCAGATGCAGCCGCCACGCGCCGATGGAGGGTAGTGCCGGCCGCTGGCCGGCAAAAGCGTGCGGACCAAGGTCCGCACCTACCAGATGCAACCACCACGCGCGGATCCGGTAGTGCCGGCCGCTGGCCGGCAAAAGCGTGGGGCCCCAGGTCCGCACCTACCAGATGCAGCCGCCACGCGCGGATCCGGTAGTGCCGGCCGCTGGCCGGTAAAGGGGTCAGAGCCCTGTCCTGCGGAAAGGGATCCGACCCCGGTCTTCAATGCCCGCCGTCGAGCGCCTTCAGCTCGCTCACCAGCGAGGCGGCCGCTTCGGCGCCGTCGCCATAGAGCATGCGGGTATTGTCAGCGTAGAACAGCGCATTCTCGATACCGGCGAAGCCGGTGCCCTTGCCGCGCTTGATCACCACCACGTTGCGCGCGTTGACCACGTCCAGCACCGGCATGCCGTAGATCGGGCTGGCCGGATCAGTACGCGCGACCGGATTGACCACGTCGTTGGCACCGATCACCAGTACCACGTCGGTGTTGGTGAACTCCGGATTGATGTCATCCATGTCGGCGATCAGGTCGTAGGGCACGCCCGCTTCGGCCAGCAGTACGTTCATGTGCCCGGGCATGCGCCCGGCGACCGGGTGGATGGCGAACTTCACCTTCACCCCGCGCTGGCCCAGCCGCTGCGCCAGTTCCCAGATCTTGTGCTGGGCCTGGGCCACGGCCATGCCGTATCCAGGCACGATCACCACGCGTTCGGCGTAGGCCATCATCGCCGCGACATCCGGGGCTTCGATCGGCTTCTGCGCGCCGCTGATCGCCTGCGCTTCGCCACCAGCACCGCCGCCGAAGTTGGAGAACAGCACGTTGCGGATCGGCCGGTTCATCGCCTTGGCCATCAGCCGGGTCAGCAGGATGCCGGCCGCGCCGACCATCATGCCGGCGATGATCAGCGCCTCGTTGCCCAGCACATAACCTTCGAACGACACTGCCAGGCCGGTGAACGCGTTGTACAGCGAGATCACCACCGGCATGTCGGCACCGCCGATCGGCAGCGTCATCAGCACGCCCAGCGCCAGTGCCAGCACGAAGAAGGCAACGATCGCCCAGGCACTGAGCGTACTGGCCGCGATGATCGCCAGCACCACCACCGCCAGCGCCACCAGCAGGTTCATCACCTGCTGGCCGGGCCAGGTCACGCGCTTGTCCAGGCGTCCATCCAGCTTGGCCCACGCGATCACCGAGCCGGACAGCGACACCGCGCCGATCGCCGCGCCGACCACCGCCAGCAGCAGCATCGTGCCGGACGGCTGGCGCGCGGCCAGGTCGGCCAGCGCCTGCGCGCTCCAGTGGCTGGTATCGCGGTGGGCCAGGAAGGCATAGCGCAGCAGTTCCACCGCACCGATCGCCGCCGCCGAGCCACCACCCATGCCGTTGTACAGCGCCACCATCTGCGGCATGTCGGTGATGGCAACCTTGCCGGCCGACCACCAGGCCAGGCCCGCACCCAGCAGCAGTGCCACCAGGATCAACGGCACGTTGTGCAGTTCGGGCAGGAAGAAGGTGGCCGCGGTGGCCAGCAGCATGCCCAGCCCGGCCCAGCGGATGCCGCTGCGCGCGGTCAGCGGCGAGGCCATGCGCTGCAGGCCGAGCAGGAACAGCGTGGCGGCGACCAGGTAGCTGGCCTTGACCAGCCAGTCGAGCAGTTCGACGGTGCTGATGTTCAAGCCTGCGGCTCCTTCGGTTCGTCCTTGCCGCCCCTGGGCGCGCTCGGCTTGAACATTTCCAGCATGCGCGCGGTGACCACGTAGCCACCGGCGGCATTGCCGGCGCCGAGCACCACGGCCAGGAAGCCCAGTGCCTTCTCCAGCGGCGTCTGCGCATGCCCCAGTACCACCATCGCGCCGATCAGCACGATGCCGTGGATGAAGTTGGAGCCCGACATCAGCGGGGTATGCAGGATCACCGGCACCCGCGAAATGATCACGTGGCCGGCGATGGCTGCCAGCATGAAGATGTACAGCGCTACGAACCCGTCACTCACCGGCAACGCTCCTGCTCTGTCTTCGTCGGCCCATCATAACCATGGGCTGAACCCGGCGCGCACCCGGCGTCAACCGGAGCGCCGCTCACGCGTTGTCGATGGTGACCCCGAGCGAGGAACCGTACCCTGTGCTGGTGAGCAGCCCCGCCCCCCCGAGCGCCGAGACCGATGCCCTGCCGGCATCGCTGGAGGCATTCCTGGCCAGCGTCGGCCCGCGTGCGTTCCGCTTCGCCGAGGCCGGCCTGCGCCAGCGCGAAGACGCCATGGATGCGGTGCAGGACGCGCTGCTGCGCATGCTGGATTACACCGACAAGCCGGCCGCCGAATGGGCGCCGCTGTTCTGGAGCATCCTGCGCCGCCGGGTGATCGACCTGCAGCGCCGGCGCCGCTTCCGCCTGCCGTTCTGGCGCGACAACCAGGACGCGGAAGGCGGCGAGATCGACTGGGCCGATCCCGGCCCGGACCCGGCAAAGGCACATGAGCAGCGCCAGCAGTACCAGCAGCTGGTGGACGCGTTGCGCACCCTGCCCGCCCGCCAGCGCGAGGCCTTCACCCTGCGCGTGCTGCAGGACCTGGACGGGGCCACCACCGCCCGCGCCATGGGCTGCAGCGAAGGCGCGGTAAAAACCCATCTGGCACGCGCCCGGCAGGCGCTGCAGGACTACCTGGAGACCCACCCGTGAACCGCTCCCTGCCTTCCGATGACACCCTGCGCCGCCTGCACGCGCAGTCGCTGCAGGCGCTGTCGCCGGCAACGCTGGCCCGGCTGCGCCAAGCTCGCCACGGCGCCACGGCCACCACCCATCGTGGGCGCTGGCGCTGGTGGCTGGCCAGCGCCTGCTCACTGGTGGTTGCACTGGGCATCGGCCTGCAGTTCACCGGCCATGGCACGCTTGCGGGTCCGCCGCCGGACCCCGTGCTTGCTTCAGTGGAAGACAACGGCGCGCTCTACGACGAGAATCCCGATCTGTACCTGTGGCTGGGCGATACCGACCTGGCGATGGAGTAAATCATGTCCCGACTGCTTGCCCTGCCACTGCTGTTGACCCTGGCGCTTCTGCCGGCCGTTCCGGCGCTGGCGCAGAACGCCACGCCCGCCCCTGCCGCACCGGTCGCGCCATTGCCTGCGTGGGAGCAATTGAGCGAATCCCAGCGAGAGTCCCTGCTGGCGCCGCTGCGCGACCGTTGGAACAGCGCTGATGCCGGCCAGCGCCAGCGCATGCTCTCGCACGGCCAGCGCTGGCAATCGATGAGCCCGGAGGAGCGCGACAAGGCCCGCCGCGGCCTGCGCCGCTTCGAGCACATGAGCCCGGAACAGCGTGAACAGGCACGCGCCCTGTTCGGGCAGATGCGCAACATGCCGCCGGCACAGCGCGACGCGCTGCGCGAGCGCTGGTCGCAGATGACGCCGGAGCAGCGCCGGGACTGGGTGCGCGACAACCCGCCGCCGGCGAAGCCGCGGTAAGGCCCCGGGGAACGGGGTCAGAGCCCTTTGCTGACGCAAAGGGATCCGACCCCTGGCAGATTGCGGGAGATCGGGGTCAGATCCCTTTGCCAGAGGCAAAGGGATCTGACCCCACGTCATTCATGCCTGCCAGCGCGTCTTTGCCAGCAGCTCGTCGTCCCAGTCGAAACCGAGCCGCCCCTCGCGCACGAACAGCGCAACGAAGTTGAGCAGGTTGCGCGCATACATCTCACTGGCCTGGGTCGCGCCGCGACTGGCCAGGCCCAGCGGACCATCGATGGTCACGCCCTGGTGTTCGATGCAGTGCCCCGGCTGGGTCAGTGCACAGTTGCCGCCGCTCTCGGCCGCCAGATCGACAATGACACTGCCGGTGGCCATGCCCTCCACCATCGCGGCGGTCACGATGGTCGGCGCCGGCCGACCGGGTACGGCAGCCGTGCAGATCACCACGTCCACGCCGCGCAGGTGGTCGGCCAGCCGAAGCTGCTGCTCGGCGCGCTCGTCATCGGTCAGCGCCCGCGCATAGCCGCCCTCGCCCGCCGCGCTCACCCCGAGGTCGAGGAAGCGCGCACCCAGTGACTGGATCTGCTCGCGGGTTTCCGGGCGCACATCGAAACCTTCCACCTGTGCACCGAGGCGCCGCGCGGTGGCGATGGCCTGCAGGCCCGCCACGCCGGCACCGATCACCAGCACCTTGGCCGGCCGCACGGTGCCAGCGGCGGTGGTCAGCATCGGGAAGAAGCGCGGCGCGCGTTCGGCGGCAATCAGCGCGGCCTTGTAGCCGGCCATTCCGGCCTGCGAACTGAGTACATCCATCGCCTGCGCGCGGGTGGTGCGCGGCAGCTGCTGCAGCGGGAACAGCTGCAGGCGATCATCGGCCGCCAGCGCGGCCAGCGCCGGATCGTTGGCCGGTGCCAGCAGGCCAACCACGCTGGCACCGGGCCTGAGCTGCTCCAGCACCGTCGCAGGAGGTGCCTGCACGCACAGCAGGATATCGATCTCGGCCCAGCGGCCCGCGTCGAAGACACGTGCGCCGGCGTCGTCATAGGCGGCATCGGTGAAGCCGGCGGCCAGCCCGGCGCCGGCCTCGTACCAGACCGTAATGCCGAGGGCACCGAGCTTGCGCGCGGTTTCCGGTGTCAACGCCACGCGCCGTTCACCCGGCGCGGTCTCCTTGATCCCCAGCAACGCCACGGCCATGCAGGTCCCCGCTGATCGGTGAGTTTTCCCGATCCTAGCAGGCAGCCAGCACTCAGTGCAGGGTGGTGCTGCCCGGGTCGAGGCGGTCGATCACGCCCTGCATGGCGCTGTCGAAGGCGCCATCGTCAACGTGGGCACGCAGGCGGCCGAGCCGCACCATCACCGCCAGCTCTTCTGGCGAGGCCACGCAGAAGCGCACGCCGCGACGGTTGACGAACAGCAGGCGCGAGGAAATCGGGCTGACCCAGGACAGCTTGCCCGCCTGGACCTTGCCGTCCTTGTCGACGAAGTCCAACCAGTTGCCGATTTCCATGCGTCGGAAGCGGTCGGCATCGGCGTTGTCGAAATCGTCGGCATCGATCTGCCCGCTGAGTTCCACCGCTGGCGATTCGGCCACCGGCGGTGCCGGCAGCGCGACCTGCGGCAGCTCGGGCAGCGCGCGCTGCAGTTCCGGCCGCGACTCGGCGATGCCCTGCAACGTGTCGTGCAGGGCGTCGATCGCGCCGGTAGCCGCATCGCCGTGCACACCGACGCTGGCAAACACCTTGGCCAGCACCGGCTGCCAGGCCTGCAGCCATGGCTTGCCGACAATCTGCCGGCGTGCCTCGGCAACTTCCTCCAGCAGGCCGTCGCCGAGGCTCAGTGCCTCGGCCACCGACGCGCCTTCTTCGCCCTCGCGCAGCAGCGCCAGGGTCAGGTGGTGCTGCCAGGGCTGGCGCAGGAACTCGGCAATGGCCGGCGGAAGGGTGGCATCACCGATGCGACGATCCAGTTCCGCACCGGCCCGGGTGCGGGCCATTTCCAGCTTTTCCTGGCCGCGCTGCGTTTCTGCGGCGCGACGCTCGGCGATTTCCACGCGGCGGCGATGCTGCACCAGGAACTCGCGGAATTCTTCTTCCAGGGTCAGGAAGATCGCCAGGTTCTCGTTGAACTCGGCCACCAGGCGCTCGATGATCTCCTCGACCTTGGCCATCAGCATGCGCTCGGCCTGGCTTTCGCCGGTGTTGCCCTCGCAGGCTTCGGCCAGCGAATTGAGCAGCTTGCGCGCCGGATGGGTCTTCTGCACGAACATGCGGCGGTCGAGCATGGCGACCTTGACGAAAGGCACGACCAGGCGGCCGATCAGTTCGCGCGAGCGGCCTTCCAGTTCACGCTCGTCCAGCATCACGTCGAACAGCATGCCGACCAGGTCGATGGCATCTTCATCCTGCGGGTCCAGCCGGGTCTGGCCCGGATCGACGCCGAGCTGGGTGGCGCTGGACAGCACTTCGCTCTTCAGCCGCTGCGCCAGCGATTCGCCGTCCTCGCCGATGGCTGCACGCAGCGTCGCGCTCGGCGTGGCCTGCAGCAGCGACAGCACCGACATCATTTCGCGCTGGCTGAGCGGGCGCTGCTGGCCGACCGCCACCTGTGCCGCAGACGTGGCGTCCTCACGCACATGGCGGGTCTGCTGCAGCAGTTCGTGCAACGCTTCCAGCAGCATGCCTTGCTGGCCGGCGTAGGCCTCGCCGGCGGCGCCATCATCGCCGCCCAGGTGCTGCTGCATATGCCCGCGGCGCTCGGACCAGCGGGCGGCAAAGCGCTGCGCCCAAGCCGGTGCGGCCTGCTCGTCATCGCTGAACCCCGGATCGACGCCCGCGCCGTGGCGATGCTCGACCAGGTCATCCAGCATCCCGGTCATGCGCGGATCCGGTGCCGGCGGTTGTGGGCGCTGCGGAGCCCCCATCTGCGACATCACGCCGGCTGCGGCCAGCTGCTCGTCCAGCTTCTCGTAGATGCGGCCGACCGGTGCACGCAGGTCGCGCTCGCACAGCTTGATCAGCACCAGATGCACTTCCGGGGCCAGTTCGCAGCCGGCAAAGGCCTCGTGGATGGCCACGCCCAGATGTTCGGGGCTGATGGGATTGTGGTCGGCGTCCAGTTCCACGCCGCCGATCAACCGGCCCAGGCGGCGGTCCAGCCGCGCCAGCACCGGCTTGAAGTCACGCAGCAATACAGTGGCGAAATTGCGCACCGCCAACCGCGATTCCAGTACGTGTTCGGCCAGCAGGCTCAGGCCATCCTCGGCCGGCCCCGACAGGGTCGCCTCGGCCGACAGCGGCTCACCGGCCGCCAATGCGGCCCACGCCTGCTGCAGGTGGCCGGCGAAGGCGGCAGCGATCTCCTCACGGCGGCGGCGCAGTTCGCGCATCGCGTCCAGGAACAGCAACTGCGACGAGCCGGCATTGCCGGCGCGGTCGAACAGGGCATCGTCGAAACGCGCCAGCGCGGCCCCGAAGGCCTGGCACAGCGCGGGCAGGACCATGTCCCGGGCAAGCTGGAGCTGGGCCGGGTCACGGCCCGGCGATCCCATCGGTGTGGGCACGCTCATCATTCGGGAAGGCTCCCCACCTTCTCTGGTACGACAGACAGCATGGACATCGCGACGACCGGCACACCCCATGTACCGGAACGTCGATGGTAGGCCGGCCAGCCCGTCACGGACAGTGAAACAGTCCTCACTTCAAACCTCATGACCGGCGGCCCGGCAAGAGGGGTATCGTAAGCCGTGCAAGGCCCACGAGGCGAGGGGAAGCGGCTGTCCGTTTCCCGCCAGTGGCATGATGTTCATCACAGTTTGGTATTCAGGGGCCGGACGCGACACAGACGGCGTCATTGACCACCCCGACTATAATCAAACACCCGTGATGACCGGTTCAGACTCCATGCCCGACCCCGCTGCCCTGCTCGCCCTGGATGCCCGCCGCTCAGTGCCTTCGCGGCAACTGGGCGAGCCCGGCCCGGACCCGGCCACCCTGCAGCGGATGCTGGCGTCGGCCGTGCGCGTGCCCGACCACGGCAAGCGCGTGCCGTTCCGCTTCCTGAAGATCGCCGGCGATGCACGTCACACTCTGGGCGACTTCCTGGCCAAGCGCAGCCGCCAGCGCGACCCGCATGCCGGCGAGGCCGTGTTCGAGAAGGACCGCCAGCGTTTCAGCCACGCCCCGCTGGTGATCGTGGTGGTCGCCAGCCCACGCCCGGACCCGAAGGTGCCAGAACAGGAACAGCTGATGACCGCCGGCTGCGTCTGCTTCGCCCTGCTGCAGGCCGCGCAGGCGCTTGGCTTCGGCGCACAGTGGCTGACGGCCTGGATGGCCTTCGATCCTGTCGTGCAGGCCCACCTGGGCCTGGTCGAGGGTGAACGCATCGCCGGCTTCATCCACATCGGCACCGCCAAGGCCGACGTGCCCGAGCGCGAGCGCCCCGACCCAGCGACCCTGCTGCAGGACTGGACGCCGCCGGCATGACCCTGCCGGCACCGCCGCCGTCGCTGTACCTGGTCGATGCCAGCATCTACGTGTTCCGCGCCTGGCACTCGCTGCCGGACCAGTTCCAGGACGCGCAGGGCTGGCCGACCAATGCTGTGCACGGCTTCGCCCGCTTCCTGCTGGACCTGCTGGAGCGCGAGCGCCCGCGGCACATCGCCATTGCCTTCGACGAAGCGCTCGACAGCGGCTTCCGCCACCGCCTGTATCCGGCCTACAAGGCCAACCGTGATCCGGCACCGGAAGCGCTCAAGCGCCAGTTCGTGCACTGCAAGGCGCTGTGCGCGGCGTTGGGCCTTGCCATCCTCGCCCACCACGACTACGAAGCCGACGACCTGATCGGCAGCGCACTGCACGTGCACCGCGGCAGCCATCGCGGGGTGATCATCTCCGCCGACAAGGACCTGTCGCAGCTGCTGCTGGATCACGACGAACAGTGGGACTACGCCCGCAACCAGCGCTGGGACGTGGCCGGCGTGAAGGCACGGCACGGCGTGCATGCGCACCAGATTGCCGATTACCTGGCGCTGTGCGGCGATGCGGTGGACAACATTCCCGGTGTCAGTGGTGTCGGCAGCAAGTCCGCCGCCGTGCTGCTGGCCCATTTCGGCAGCTTGGATGCGCTGTACGAACGCCTGGACGAAGTGCCGTTCCTGCGCCTGCGCGGTGCCGCCCAGATGGCGGTGCGCCTGCGCGAGCAGCGCGAGCACGCCCTGCTCTGGCGCCAGCTGACCACCATCGCGCTGGACGCGCCGCTGGAAGGCAGCCAACCCGGCCTGCTGCGCCAGACCGCCGACCCCGAGCTGCTCGGCGGCCTGTGCCAGACCCTGCGCTTCGGCCCGATGACCCGCCGCCGGCTGTTCGATGCCGCCGGCGTACCCGATATTCTTCCCACCCACAGCGAGCCCGCATGAGCCAGCGCAACACCGAAGCCCCGCGTGTCGTCTATGAAGGCAAGTACCAGCGCATGCTGGTACGCGGCACCTGGGAATACAGCGAACGTACCCATGCCGGTGGCCTGGCCGCGATCATCATCGCGGTGACCCCGGAGGACAAGGTGCTGTTCGTCGAACAGTTCCGCGTGCCGCTGCAGGCCCCCACCATCGAGATGCCGGCCGGCCTGGTCGGCGACATCCACGCCGGCGAATCGATCGAAGTCTCGGCCGTGCGCGAGCTGGAAGAAGAAACCGGCTGGACCGCCGATCACGCCGAAGTGCTGATGATCGGCCCGACGTCCTCCGGCGCCAGCAGCGAGAAGATCGCCTTCGTACGCGCCACCGGCCTGCGCCGGATCGGCGACGGTGGCGGCGATGACAGCGAAGACATCACCGTGCACGAGATTCCGCGCGCGCAGGCGGCGGCCTGGCTGGTGCAGAAGATGGGCGAAGGCTATGAGCTGGATGCCAAGCTGTGGGCGGGCCTGTGGATGATCGAGCACCACCTGGACGGGCGCCCGCGTGGCTGACGCCGATCTGCACGTACTGCCGGCGCTGCTGGGCGCCGACGACCCGGCGATCTATACCCTCCACCGGCCGCAGGGCGCCTCGCCGTACCTGCTGCTGGCCGATCACGCCGGCCAGCAGGTGCCACGCGCGCTGACCGGGCTCGGCCTGGCCCAGGCCGAGCTGGACCGCCATATCGGCTGGGACATCGGCATCGCCGGCACCACCCGCGCGCTGGCAGATCGATTGGATGCCTGGGCGATCGAACAGACCTATTCGCGGCTGCTGATCGACTGCAACCGCCCACTGGCCTCGCCGACGCTGATTCCGGAAGTGAGCGACCACACCGTGGTCCCGGGCAATGCCAGGCTGTCGGCTGCACAGCGGCAGCAGCGCATCGATGCGATCCACGCGCCCTACCATGCGCGCATCGACGCGGAACTGGATGCACGCCGCGATGCCGGCCGCCCCACCCTGCTGGTGATGATGCACAGCTTCACGCCAGTGATGAACGGCACGCAGCGGCCGTGGCACGCCGGCGTGCTGTACCACCAGGACACGCGCTTTGCGCATGCCCTGCTGCAGGCACTGCGCGATGAAGGCGACCTGGTGGTGGGTGACAACGAACCGTATTCGGTCAGCAGCACCAGCGACTACGCGGTACCGGTGCATGGCGAAGGGCGCGGCCTGGTGCACGTGGAACTGGAGATCCGCCAGGACCTGATCGCCGATGCCGCCGGGCAGCAGGCGTGGGCGGAGCGGCTGGCGCGGATCCTCAGCGCCTTGCAGCCACAGTTGCTGGCGTTCGGTTGAACGCTCTTGGACCCATCCCGGATCGGTAGTGCCGGCCGCTGGCCGGCAACCTCAATGATCCAACCACCCCGAGGTTGCCGGCCAGCGACCGGCACCACCGCAGGCGTGGCACATCCACCTACGGCAGCGCCTTCAATCATGCCTCGTTGACCGGGCAGACGGCAGCAGCCGATTCGACCGGCGCCGGGCGCAGGCCCAGCGCGATGGCCACGCCGAGCGCGGCGAACAGCGCGGCGCCGTACTGCGCATTGACCATGCCCTGCAGCGCATCAGGACTGGTTGCCTCCTGCGTGCCACGCGCGGCGTTGGCCACCATCACCAGTACCGCCAGTCCCAACGCGCCGCCGATCTGCTGTGCGGTGGCGGCCATGCCGGACGCCACACCCTGCTGCGGCCCCGGCACGCCCTGCCCGGCCACGATCCACATCACCGTCCAGCTCATGCCCTGGCCCACGCTGAGCACCACGATGCCCGGCAGCAGCGGCCAGTAACCGGCGCCATGCGGCATCGCCAGCGCCACCGCAGTGATGCCGATGGCACCGGCCGCGAAGCCCCAGGCCAGCACCTGCCGTGGCGAACGGCGCCGCAGCATGCGTTCGGCAATGCGGATGCCGAAGGTGCACACCACGGTCGGCAGCAGGAAGGCCATGCCGGCCTGCAGCGGGCTCCAGCCGTAACCATCCTGGAAGTAGAGCGCCAGGAAGTAGTACTGCACGCCATAGCTGCTCATGAAGGCGAAGGTCAGGCCGAGTGCCGCGCGCAGGCCGGGCAGGCGCAGCAGCGCAAACTGCATCAGCGGGTCACGGCTGCGCTTTTCGATCTGTACGAACACCGTCAACAGTAGGGCTGAAAGCAGCAGGCAGATGAGCGTGGCGCGGGCCGTCCAGCCCCACTCCGGCCCTTGCACCAGGGTGGTGACCAGCAGGCTGCCGCCGGCGGTGACGGTGAGGCAACCGGCCAGATCGAAGGAACGGCCCTGCACACGCGGGCCATCGGCCGGCAACCACGCGCCGGCCGCGACTGCACAGGCGGTGGCCAGCGGAACGATCACCGCCAGCACCGCCGGCCAGCCGAACGCCTGGGTCAGCACGCCACCGAGCAGCGTGCCCAGCGCCAGGCCGACCGCACTGGCCATGCTCCAGATCGCCAGTGCGCGGTTGCGCACCGGGCCTTCCGCATACAACGTGTTGATCAGCGCCAGCGTGGCCGGGAACAGCAACGCGGCACCGATGCCCTGCGCCGCGCGCGCGATGATCAACAGGGTGGCATTCGGCGCCAGCGCGCCGAACAGCGACGCCAGCGCGAACAGCAGCATGCCCAGCCGGTAGAAGCGGCGGCGGCCGATCAGGTCGGCGGCGCGCCCGCCCAGCAGCAGGCTGCCGCCGAACGCCACGGTGTAGGCACTGACTACCCATTGCAGCTGCTGCGCGTTGATCTGCAGCGCGCGGCCCATGTCGTGCAGGGCGACGAAGATGATGGTGGCATCCAGGGCGATGATCAGCTGGGCAGTGGCCAGCAGGGTCAGCGCCCAGCGCGGGTACTTGAGGGGAGGCATCGGCGGTCTGGTGCGGTGGGGGAGCGCAGTCTCATTGATGCGACCGAATCAATAAACCCCCTGCCAGCCATATCTGTCATGATTTTCATCATGAATGGAACCTCGATGGACCTCAATGCAGTGCGCATGCTGGTGCAGGTAGCCGAAGCCCGCAGTTTCACCGTCGCCGCCGGGCAGCTGGGCCTGAGCCAGTCCGGCCTGTCGCGCGCGATCGGCCGGCTGGAGGCCACGCTGGGGGTGAAGCTGCTGCAGCGGAACACCCGCAACGTGGCGCTGACCCCGGATGGCCGCCAGTTCGTCGATCAGGTGGCACCGCTGCTGTGTGGCCTGGAGGATGCCGAACGCCAGTTGGCCGACCGTCCCTGCACGCCCGCGGGCACCCTGAAGATCAGCGCGCCCTCGATGTTCGGGCGCAAGGTGCTGGTACCGCTGCTGGCGCCGTTGCTGCAACAGCACCCGCAACTGCAGGTGGAGGCCGTGCTCAGTGACCGTCTGGTCGATCTGGTCGAGGAAGGTTTCGATGCCGCCCTGCGCACCGGCGTCATCGCCGACCAGCGCATCGTCGCGCGCCCGCTGCGTCCGCTGCGCTGGGTGACGGTGGCCAGCCCCGCGTATCTGGCCCGCTGTGGCGCACCGGACGATGTGGCCGCGCTGCGGGACCACGCGTGCCTGGCGGTGCGCAACCTGCGCAGTGGCCGGCTGGTGGACTGGCAGTTCCTGCAGGAGGGCCAACTGCGCGAGTTCACGCCACCGACGCGGATGGTGTTCGACAGCGGCGATCCGCTGGTGGAAGCGGCCATCGCCGGTATCGGCATCGTGCAGGTGATGGATTTCGCCGTGGCCGACGCGCTCGCTGACGGCCGCCTGCAACGCGTGCTGCAGCCGTTCGAGGGCCGCAGCCGCGCGCTGTCGCTGATCTACCCACCGTCGCGCCAGCACTCGCCGAAGCTGCAGGTGCTGGCCGACGCGTTGCTGGCCGGGGATTGGTAGCGCCGGCCGCTGGCCGGCGCCTGCACGGTTCCAATGGATCCCGGTCTGCCGGCCAGCGGCCGGCACTACCAGGCTGCGGTAGACCCACGCCATGCGTGGATGGGGATCCGCTTCGCGGTAGCGCCGGCCGCTGGCCGGCGTCTGCAGGAATCCAAGCATTTCAGGTTTGCCGGCCGGCGGCCGACACCACGAAGTGCATTAAATCCACGCCGCGCGTGGATGTGGACTTCGGTGCTGAGCCAGCGCGGGACGCAGCAAAAAACTGATTCAGCCCAATTGGAGAAAGAACGCCCCGACGCGTCCTCCCGGAGAAAAATCAGGCTTGTCCCGGAGGAACAGATACGCCATGCCGTCGGACAGCACGCCCTTGTGCGAAGGCAGAATGCCGTCGATGTCCGCGCCGTAGAGCATCAAGCGACGGCGACCGCCATTCCACGTCAAAGTTGATTGCAGCCATGCATCGACTCCATCCAGCTTGGAATCCAGGTTCTCATCATCGTCAGGTTCCAAACACTCCACACGCTCGATACGGCCGCGCTCGAGCGAGTCGCTCATGCATCGGCTTCTGGATGCGGCGCCACGCCTGTATGCGAGCACAACTGCTTCGCTGGTTCCCTGCACCGCGCGCAGCCGACGGAAGTGGGAATGATCCCGGGTATCGGTGGGGATAAAGACTGAGAACCAGAAATCCTCAGCAACGCCCTGCGGATAGAACCAATGTGCAGGGAGTGCCATCAGGTGAAAGAGCGCACGGCCTTCAACACAGGCTGGCCAAGGTATGCTCTCTGGAAGAAACGCACCGCCGCCAACGTATGCATCGGTTGGAGATGCCTTTTCCTTTGTCAACAGCAGGCGGGTGTACATGATGGGGTCGCCGAAAATTGCACGGACGTCCACGGTGCCAGCCCGCCTCGCCCCGGTTCAAGGCCAATAGCGACAGCCTCGAACAAGGGGGAGAATCGCCGCCGGGCATGGCCCGGCGCTACCGGTAGAGCGTTGCCGGCCAGCGGCCGGCACTACCGGGTGCAGTAGATCCACGCCATGCGTGGATGGGGTTCCGGACCGGGGTCAAAGCCCTTTCCGTGGGAAAGGGATCTGACCCCTCGCCGGCCAGCGGCCGGCACTACCGATCAGGCGAAGCCATCGGTGGCGCGCACCAGCGCGTCCACGTTCTCGGCTTCGAACGCCGAATGGCCCGAGGCCGGGGTGATTTCCAGCTTCGCCTTCGGCCACACCTTGGTCAGGTCCCAGGCGTTGGCCAGCGGGCAGACCACGTCGTAGCGGCCGTGCACGATCACGCCCGGGATGTCGGCGATGCGGTGCGCGTCGCGCAGCAGCTGGTCTTCCACCTCGAAGAAGCCACCGTTGACGAAGTAGTGGTTCTCGATGCGGGCGAAGGCCAGGGCGAAGTGCGGGTCTTCGTGGCTGTTGATGAAGTCATCATCGACGTGCAGGAAGCTGGTCGCACCTTCCCACACTGCCCACGCCTTGGCCGCTTCCAGGCGGGTGGCTTCGTCTTCGCTGGTCAGGCGGCGGTGGAAGGCCGAGATCAGGTCATGCCGCTCCACCGGCGGGATCGGCTTCAGGTAATGCTCCCACGCATCCGGGAACAGGCGGTTGGCGCCTTCCTGGTAGAACCATTCCAGCTCCCAGCGGCGCAGCATGAAGATGCCGCGCAGGACCAGTTCGGTCACGCGCTGCGGATGGGTCTCGGCATAGGCCAGGGCCAGGGTCGAGCCCCAGCTGCCACCGAACACCTGCCAGCGATCGACCCTCAGGTGCTCGCGCAGCTTCTCGATATCGGCGACCAGGTCCCAGGTGGTGTTGTCCACCAGGTCCGCGTGCGGGGTGGATCGACCCGCACCACGCTGGTCGAACAGGATGATGCGGTACTTGGTCGGGTCGTGGAACTGGCGCATCTTGTCGCTGCAACCACCGCCCGGGCCACCGTGCAGCATCACCACCGGCTTGCCGTCCGGGTTGCCGCACTGTTCGAAGTACAGCGTGTGGCGATCGTCGACCTTCAGGGTGCCGACGTCGTAGGGGGTGATGGCGGGATACAGCGTACGCATGTTTGCAGCTCCAGGGTGATGCCCTGCCGGGGCAGGAGAACCCCCATTCTAGGCCGGTCGCCGGCCCAGGGTGATCCGGTCGCGCTGCTCCAGGTCCTGCACGGTCTGCACCTCGGCAAAACCGGCGGCGTCGAACAGCGCGCGGATCGCCGCGCCCTGGTCCCATCCGTGCTCGATCAGCAACCAGCCACCGGGCAGCAGATGCGCCTGGCCGCCGTCGATGATGCGGCGGATGTCATCCAGGCCGTCCACACCGGACGCCAGCGCGGAGGCCGGTTCGAAGCGCAAGTCGCCCTGTCGCAGGTGCGGGTCGTCGCTGGCGATGTACGGCGGATTGCTCGCAATCAGGTCGAAGCGCATGCCCTGCAACGGCGCGTACCAATCGTGCCCGCCCTCGGCGAAGCGGACGTTGCGCAGTTCATGGCGCGCAGCATTGCGCGCGGCCACGGCCAGCGCACCCGGGCTGGCATCGGTGGCCAGCACCTGTGCCTGTGGCCGCTCGCTGGCCAGCGCCAAGGCGATCGCGCCGCTGCCGGTGCCCAGGTCAGCCAGCCGCAGCGCACGGTCCTGCGGCAGGCGTTCCAGCGCCAGCTCGACCAGCAGTTCGGTCTCCGGGCGCGGGATCAGCGTGGCCGGATCGACCTCCAGATCCAGCGTCCAGAATCCGCGGCGGCCGGTCAGGTAGGCGACCGGCTCGCCGGCCACGCGGCGGGCCAACAGCGTCTCGAAGGCGGCCTGGTCGGCGGCGGCCAGCGGATCGGTGGCATGCGCGAACAGCCAACTGCGTGGGCGTTCCAGCACATGCAGCAGCAGCAGCTCCGCCTCATGGCGGGCTTCGACGCTGCCGAGGCGGACACTGGCCTCGGCCACGATCTGGCGCAGGGTGGGTTCGGTTTGGAAAGACATTCCGCAATTGTAGAGCCGAGCCCGCGCTCGGCTGCTTCTGGAGCAGCCGAGCGCGGGCTCGGCTCTACAAAATCGGAATCCGTTCAGGTTCCGCCGGACGGGATAAGGAGGGGCTATCGGCCCCAGGCAGCGGTCCGGCGAGATTTTCCTTGTCACACAGTCAGTTGCAGGATGAAAGCGGCCGGGTTCAGTGCCTGCTCAGTGCATTTTGATAGACTCCATCTATCAAATAGATGCAATCAATGCATTGTTCTTATCGCCAGCGAATGGGTAACCTAGCTCCTGTCGATTCACCCACTCCCCTTCACCAAGAGGAAAAATGATGTCCCTCATCAACACCCAGATCCAACCGTTCGAAGCCAACGCTTACCACAACGGCGAGTTCATCAAGGTTTCCGACGCCAGCCTGAAGGGCCAGTGGTCCGTCCTGATCTTCATGCCGGCCGCCTTCACCTTCAACTGCCCGACCGAGATCGAGGACGCAGCTGACCACTACGCCGAGTTCAAGAAGGCCGGCGCCGAGGTCTACATCGTCACCACCGATACCCACTTCTCGCACAAGGTGTGGCACGAGACCTCGCCGGCCGTCGGCAAGGCCCAGTTCCCGCTGGTCGGCGACCCGACCCACCAGCTGACCAACGCTTTCGGCGTGCACATTCCGGAAGAAGGCCTGGCCCTGCGCGGCACCTTCATCATCAATCCGGAAGGCGTGATCAAGACCCTGGAGATCCACTCCAACGAGATCGCCCGTGACGTGTCCGAGACCCTGCGCAAGCTGAAGGCTGCCCAGTTCACCGCCGCCAACCCGAACCAGGTGTGCCCGGCCAAGTGGAAGGAAGGCGAGAAGACCCTGACCCCGTCGCTGGACCTGGTCGGCAAGATCTAAGGCAGTACCGGCCTGCCGTGGCCCCACGCCGCGGCGCGCCCTTCATCCCCGTGCCGGTCCCCCCGCCGGCGTGGGGGTGAACCCAAGACAGCCAACGCTCGCCCGCCTTGGCCAGCCAGCCCCTTCCACGGTCGCTGTCTTGGGTTCACCCCTACCCCCAGCTGGTCCGCTACCTTGTACAGCGGTGCCACGCCCTCTGTTTGCCTGAAGCCAGGAGAAGACCGATGTTGGACGCCAACCTGCAGTCGCAGCTGAAGACCTATCTGGAGCGCGTGACCCGCCCGATCCAGATCACCGCGCACGCCGACGACGGCGCCAAGTCGCAGGAAATGCTGGAACTGCTGCAGACCCTGGACAGCCTGTCGGACAAGATCTCGCTGCAGGTGCTGCGCGATGGGCAGGGCCGTGTGCCGTCCTTCGACCTGGGCACCCCGGGCCAGGACATCCACCTGACCTTCGCCGGCCTGCCGATGGGCCACGAGTTCACCTCGCTGGTGCTGGCGCTGCTGCAGGTCGGCGGGCACCCGTCCAAGGCCACCGCCGAGCTGATCGAGCAGGTGCAGAACCTGGAAGGCGACTACCGGTTCGAGACCTACTTCTCGCTGTCCTGCCAGAACTGCCCGGACGTGGTGCAGGCGCTGAACCTGGCCGCGGTGCTCAACCCGCGCATCCAGCACGTGGCCATCGATGGCGCCCTGTTCCAGGACGAAGTCGAGAAGCGCGAGATCATGTCGGTGCCGACCGTGTACCTCAACGGTGAAATCTTCGACCAGGGCCGCATGACCCTCGAGCAGATCGTGGCCAAGCTGGACACCAACGCCGGCAAGCGCGATGCCGAGAAGATCGCCGCCAAGGACGCCTTCGACGTGCTGGTGGTGGGCGGTGGCCCGGCCGGCGCTGCAGCGGCGATCTACGCCGCACGCAAGGGCATCCGTACCGGCATCGCCGCCGAGCGTTTCGGTGGCCAGGTGCTGGACACCATGGCGATCGAGAACTTCATTTCGGTGAAGGAGACCGAGGGCCCCAAGCTGGCCACGGCGCTGGAGCAGCACGTGCGCGAGTACGAGGTGGACATCATGAACCTGCAGCGCGCCAGTGCGCTGGTGCCGGCCGGCGAGGACGGCCTGGTGCAGGTGCAGCTGGAAAACGGCGCGGTACTGAAGTCGCGTTCGGTGATCCTGTCCACCGGCGCGCGCTGGAGGCAGATGAACGTGCCGGGCGAAGACCAGTACCGCAACAAGGGCGTGGCCTATTGCCCGCACTGCGATGGCCCGCTGTTCAAGGGCAAGCGCGTGGCGGTGATCGGCGGCGGCAACTCCGGCGTGGAAGCAGCCATCGACCTGGCCGGCATCGTGTCGCATGTAACCCTGCTGGAGTTCGATTCCAGCCTGCGCGCCGATGAAGTGCTGCAGAAGAAGCTGCGCACACTGGGCAACGTGACCGTGCTGACCAGCGCGCAGACCACCGAAGTGCTGGGCGACGGCAGCCGCGTCACCGGCCTGGTCTACAAGGACCGCGTCGGCGGCGATGCCCACCGCGTCGAGCTGGAAGGCATCTTCGTGCAGATCGGCCTGCTGCCCAACACCGAGTGGCTGAAGGATGTGGTGGCGCTGTCGCCGCGCGGCGAGATCGTCATCGACGACCGCGGCCAGACCAACCTGCCGGGCGTGTTCGCCGCTGGCGATTGCACGACGGTGCCCTACAAGCAGATCATCATCGCCATGGGCGCCGGCTCGACCGCCGCACTGAGTGCGTTCGACCACCTGATCCGCTCGTCGGTGAGCAACAGCAGCGGTGCCGTTGCTGAAGCAGCCTGATCCACCGTTCCCAGATCACCGGGAACATTGTCTGCCTGTCGGGTAACCACGCCGTCAGCCGGTCCGTTACCCCTGGGGTGTAAGGATGAACCTACGTGATCTGAAGTACCTGGTAGCCCTGGCCGACCACAAGCATTTCGGCCGGGCTGCCGCCTCCTGCTTCGTCAGCCAGCCCACGCTGTCGACGCAGATCCGCAAGCTGGAAGAAGAGCTGGGCCTGCCGCTGGTGGAACGCGCACCGCGCAAGGTGATGCTGACCCCGGCCGGCCAGGAAGCGGCGGCACGGGCGCGGGTGATCGTGTCCGAAGTGGAACAGCTGAAGGAAGCGGCGCGACGCAGCCGCGATCCGGAAGCCGGCACGGTGCGCCTGGGCATCTTCCCGACCCTCGGCCCGTACCTGCTGCCGCATGTGATCCCGCGCATCCGCGAGCGCTTCCCGGAGCTGGAACTGCTGCTGGTCGAGGAAAAGAGCGACGTGCTGCTGGACCGCCTGCGCGAAGGCAAGCTCGACACCGCACTGCTGGCCCTGCCGGTGATCGACGACCAGCTGCATGCCGAATTCCTGTTCGAGGAACCGTTCCTGCTGGCCGTGTCCGGGCGCCACCCGCTGGCCCGCCGCGAACACCTGGACGTGCAGGAACTGGCCACGCAGAAGCTGCTGCTGCTGGAAGACGGGCATTGCCTGCGCGACCAGGCGCTGGAAGTCTGCCGACTGTTCGGCGCCAACGAGAAGTCCGAATTCCGCGCCACCAGCCTGGAAACCCTGCGGCAGATGGTCGCCGCCGACGTCGGCATCACCCTGCTGCCGAGCCTGTCGGTGCAGCCGCCGGTGCCGCGCTCGAACAACATCCGGCTGCTCGATTTCACCGGCGAAGGCCGTCCCAGCCGCCGCATCGCCATGATCTGGCGCCGCAGCTCGGCCATGAACGACTTCCTGATGGAGCTGGCCGACCAGTTCAAGCGCCTGCCGCAGGCACTGTTCACGCTGGAGGCGCTCGATGCCGGCAGCGATGCACCGGCCCTGCCCGGCCCCGCGCTGAACGGCTGAGCCCCCGCAGCACCGGCCCGGAATCGGCAGGAGTCGATTCCGGCCGCATTTGTCCCCACAATACAGACAGGCGGCGCCAGCAGGTGCCGCCTTTTGCATGGCTTTCAACCAAGGAGCTTCACCATGAACACCGCCAGCGGCCTGCCGCCGTCGATCACCGTTTCTACCTTCGACATGGACCGCCTGGACGCCATGCTCGAATCCCCTGCGCTGAGCCAGACGCCTGCCGCGCTCGCGCTTGCTGAAGAACTCAACCGGGCCACCGTGCTGGCACCGGACCAGATTCCCGAAGGCATCGTCATGATGCATTCGCGCGTGGAGTGCGAAGATGAAGTGTCGGGCGAAAAGCACGTCCTGACCCTGGTCTTCCCCCGCGAAGCCAATGTCGATGAAGGCAAGGTCTCCGTGCTGGCCCCGGTCGGCAGTGCCCTGCTCGGCCTGGCCATCGGCCAGAGCATCGACTGGAACGCGCCCGGCGGCCGCAAGCTGCGCCTGCGCGTGACTGCGGTCCACAACGACCGCCCCTGATTACCGCTGCGCACCGCGCGCGATTCGATCCCCCTGCACCAGGAGCCGTAATGAGTACCCCGTCCAAACTGTCCCAGCTGCGCGAACTGTCCGTGGTCGTTGCCGATACCGGTGACTACGAGGCGATCAAGCGCCTGCAGCCGGTGGACTGCACCACCAACCCGACCCTGGTGAAGAAGGCGCTGGACCTGCCGGTCTACGCCGAACTGATCGAACGCGAACTGGCCTGGGGCCGCCAGCAGGCGGGCGACCGCGAAGCCGTGGTGCACGCCGTGGCCGACCGCCTGACCATCGGCGTCGGCGCGCTGTTGAGCACGCTGGTGCCGGGCCGCGTGTCCACCGAAGTGGACGCCGACCAGGCCCACGACACCGCCGCCACCGTGGCCAAGGCCCGCCAGTTCATCCAGATGTACGCCGATGCCGGCGTGCCGCGCGAGAAGATCCTGATCAAGATCGCCGCGACCTGGGAAGGCGTGGAAGCCGCGCGCATCCTGCAGGCCGAAGGCATCGACTGCAACCTTACCCTGATCTTCAACCCGACCCAGGCGCTGGCCTGCAGCGAGGCCGGCGCGTTCCTGATCTCCCCGTTCGTCGGCCGCATCCTGGACTGGTACGTGGCCAACGGCCAGACCCCGGCCAGCATCGACGAAGACCCGGGCGTGAAGTTCGTGCGCGGCGTCTATGCCGAATTCAAGCGCCGCGGTTCGAAGACGGTGGTGATGGGCGCCTCGTTCCGTTCGACCGCACAGATCGAAGCGCTGGCCGGCTGCGACCGCCTGACGATTTCGCCGGACCTGCTGGAGAAGCTGGACGCCGACCACGGCGCACTGCCGCGCAAGCTGGTGGCCGGCGCCGCCGATGGCGCGGCGGTGACCCCGATCGACGCGGCGACGTTCGCAGCAGACCTGGCGGCCGATCCGATGGCCACCGAGAAGCTGGCGACCGGTATCGATGCGTTTGCCAAGGATCTGGAAGCACTGCGCGAGCGGATCCGCGCGGCACTGTGAGGATTCCGGCCAACGGCTGAGCCCCTCGTGGCGGGTCGGTTGGTCGCAAAGAGCAAAAAGCCGCGCTGGGTCGGGCGGGTTGGGTTCGCGGGAGACGCCGTGAATCCATCCCTGGAGGCTTGGCCGCCGCATCCATGCGGCGGACACTCCCGCGAACCCAACCCGCCCGCCCTCTGACAGTTTTCGGTGGCCACCCGCCACGGAAGAAAGAAAGAAGAGCAACAGCGGGTCGCGCGCTTCGCTTGCTCGGAGCCGAGCATGGCTCGGCTCTACAAGGACAATGCAGAACCAAATAAAAAGGACGCGGCGAACGCCGCGTCCTTTTTGTTTTCCATCAGTTCGTCAGTAACCCAATGCTCTTTCCCACCGTCACCGGGAAACTGTCGGGGGTGGGGCGGTGTGGGTTGGCAGGACCGTTGGCGCCATGGGCCCGAGGCATGCCTCGGGCGGGTTGGGCAGGACGCCCAACCCCGGTCTTGCCATGTGCGCAGGACAGCGCACACGAGCAAGGCGCCATCGAGCCCCCAGGGATGGGTTTACGGCGTGTCCTGCCAGCCGCCCCCGTCCCGCCAAACCGTCAGCAACCCAGAGCCGCTTTGGCTTTGGCTTTGGCTTCTGCCCGCCGCAGGCGGACCACCGCGCGTCAGCGCGGCGCCTCCACATCCAACCCGATCGGGCAGCTCACGCCGGTGCCGCCGATGCCGCAGTAGCCGTTCGGATTCTTCGCCAGGTACTGCTGGTGATAGTCCTCGGCGTAGTAGTACGCCGGTGCCGGGTACACGATCTCGGTGGTGATCGGGCCGTAGCCGGCCGCATCCAGTTGGGCCTGGTAGGCCTCGCGGCTGGCCAGCGCGGCAGCGTACTGTGCCTCGTCGGTGGCGTGGATCGCCGAGCGGTACTGGGTGCCGGTGTCGTTGCCCTGGCGCATGCCCTGGGTCGGGTCGTGGCTTTCCCAGAACAGCTGCAGCAGCCGTTCCAGGCTCACCACCGCCGGGTCGAACACCACCTGCACCACTTCGGTGTGCCCGGTCAGGCCCGAGCACACTTCTTCATAGGTCGGGTTCGGCGTGATGCCGCCGGCGTAGCCGACCGAGGTGCTGTACACGCCCGGCTCGGTCCAGAACTTGCGCTCGGCGCCCCAGAAACAGCCCAGCGCGAAGCGGATCTGCTGCAGGCCCGCGAAGCGGTCCTTCAGCGGATGGCTGTTCACGAAGTGCTGGTTGCTGTGCAGCGGCAATGGCTGCTCGCGCCCCGGCAATGCCTCTTCCGGGCGCGGCAGGCGCTGCTTGAAGGCCCCGATGCCGAGGATGCCCTGGCCAATTCCCAACATGATGCGCTCCTACGCCGGCAGTCCGGCCATATCGTCTGCATCGGAAATGGGGTCGGCGGCGGCCTGGCCCAAGTCCAGCGCCGCGATGATGTCCTCCGCCTGCGGCCGCGCCGCGTCGGGGATGCCGACCCGCAACACGCCGAACAACGGCAGCTCGCCCATGCCCCCCAGCAGTTGCTCGCCGAACACGAAGGCGGGGATGCCGGCGTTTTCCAGCGCGTGCTTGACCAGATGGGCGTCGAACAGGTTGTCGGCCTTGTACACGATGTGCATGCGGCGGCTCCTCGGGGCAGGGCTCCAGCATACGCCCGGGGGCTGAATGGTGCCGGGGGCGGGATCGGAGAGTTGCCGGCCAGCGGCCGGCACTACCAGAGGGCGGGGCCGGCATCCCCACACCCCACCGGGCAGCCCTGCCCCGTACGCGCTAGACTGTTGGTCTTTCTGCCTTTCTTTTCGCCGACTCATGTCCGAGCACACCCCCGCCAGCCCCGAGACCCCCGCCGACAGCCACGAAAAGCGCGATTTCATCCGCCAGATCGTGCGCGAGGACCTGGCCAGCGGAAAGCACCAGGCGATCAAGACCCGCTTCCCGCCGGAGCCGAACGGTTACCTGCACATCGGCCACGCCAAGTCGATCTGCCTGAACTTCGGCATCGCCGGCGAGTTCAGCGGCGTCTGCAACCTGCGCTTCGACGACACCAACCCGGCCAAGGAAGATCCGGAATACGTGGCCGCGATCCAGGACGACGTGCGCTGGCTGGGCTTCGAGTGGAACGAGCTGCGCCACGCCTCGGACTATTTCCAGGCCTATTACCTGGCCGCCGAGAAGCTGATCGAACAGGGCAAGGCCTACGTCTGCGACCTGTCGGCCGAGGAAGTGCGCGCCTACCGCGGCACCCTGACCGAGCCGGGCCGCCCGTCGCCATGGCGCGACCGCAGCGTCGAGGAAAACCTCGACCTGTTCCGCCGCATGCGCGCCGGTGAATTCCCGGATGGTGCGCGCACCCTGCGCGCCAGGATCGACATGGCCAGCGGCAACATCAACCTGCGCGATCCGGCGCTGTACCGCATCAAGCACGTCGAGCACCAGAACACCGGCAACGCGTGGCCGATCTACCCGATGTACGACTTCGCCCACGCGCTGGGTGATTCGATCGAGGGCATCACCCACTCGTTGTGCACGCTGGAATTCGAAGACCACCGCCCGCTGTACGACTGGTGCGTGGACAACGTCGACTTCGCCCATGACGACGCGCTGACCCAGCCGCTGGTCGATGCCGGCCTGCCGCGCGAAGCGGCCAAGCCGCGCCAGATCGAGTTCTCGCGCCTGAACATCAACTACACGGTGATGAGCAAGCGCAAGCTGATGGCGCTGGTCACCGAACAGCTGGTGGACGGCTGGGAGGACCCGCGCATGCCGACCCTGCAGGGCCTGCGTCGCCGTGGCTACACCCCGGCCGCGATGCGCCTGTTCGCCGAACGCGTAGGCATCAGCAAGCAGAACTCGCTGATCGACTTCAGCGTGCTGGAAGGCGCGCTGCGCGAGGACCTGGACAGTGCTGCACCGCGCCGCATGGCAGTGGTCGATCCGGTCAAGCTGGTGCTGACCAACCTGCCGGAGGGCCACGAAGAGCAGCTGACCTTCAGCAACCACCCGAAGGACGAAAGCTTTGGCAGCCGCGAAGTACCGTTCGCACGCGAAGTGTGGATCGACCGCGAGGACTTCGCCGAAGTGCCGCCGAAGGGCTGGAAGCGCCTGGTCCCGGGTGGCGAAGTGCGCCTGCGTGGCGCCGGCATCATCCGCTGCGACGAAGTGATCAAGGATGCCGACGGCACCATCACCGAGCTGCGTGGTTGGCTGGATCCGGAATCGCGTCCGGGCATGGAAGGCGCCAACCGCAAGGTCAAGGGCACCATCCACTGGGTCAGCGCCGTGCATGGCGTGCCGGCCGAGATCCGCCTGTACGACCGCCTGTTCTCGGTGCCGAACCCGGACGACGAATCGGAAGGCAAGACCTACCGCGATTACCTCAACCCGGAATCGCGCCGCACTGTCACCGGCTATGTCGAGCCGGCCGCGGCCAGCGCCGCGCCGGAGCAGTCGTTCCAGTTCGAGCGTACCGGCTACTTCGTGGCCGACCGCCGCGACCATACCGCAGCCACGCCGGTGTTCAACCGCAGCGTGACCCTGCGCGATACCTGGTCGGCCTGAGGACCTGCGCGGGCGCCTGGATGGCGCCCGCAGGACCGCGACGATGATCACCGCCCTTTCCGTCCTGCTCTGGTTCATCTCGCAGCATCCGCTGCTGACGTTCTTTGCAGCAATGGTGCTGGCCGGGCTGGTCTCGTGGTGGCGGCGCTTTCCGGGCTACGCCATCGTGGTGTTCCCGCTGGCGATGCTCAACATGTTCCTCGGCCACTTCCTCAACGCCGCCTTCCTCAACGTGGTGGGCGAGCGTGGTGAAGCGGTGATCGTCAAGGCCGAGCGAACCAGCTCCACGCTCAACGAACAGTACATCTGGCGCTACGAAGCGGTGCTGCGCACGGCCGAGGGGCGCGACGTGGACGTGGTGTTCCACACCAATACCGCTTCGCTGTGGCCGCTGGAAAACGCCATCCGCATCCCGGCGCGCGACCAGCCGTTCGTGGTGAAGTACACGCCGGGCTTCCCGCGCAACATCGTCATCCTCACCAACGAGTCACCGCACGGCATCGCCCAGGCCCGGGCCAGCGCGCGCGAGCGGGTGGAAGTGGCGGCGCGCAAGCTGCACTTCAGCCCGGGCAATGCCGAGTTCCGCGCCGACTATCGCCGCGAGCTGGAAACCTGGCTGCGCGACCACGGCAACGATCCGCAGCAGCAATCCGACGCGCAGCGATATCGCGCCGAGCTCGACGCACTCGACCGCTAGCCCCAGGCCCTGCCTGGATGTTCCGCCCCATCCATCCACAGGCCTGACATGACCACGAGCGCCACCGCCCTCCTCCCGCTGCTGCAGCAGGCCCTGCAGGACACCGGCACCGCCAGCCGCATCGACGGCAACGCGCTGCTGCTCGACAGCGGCCTGCGCCTGACCCCGCATGCAATGGCCGCGCAAGCGCGTGACAACGGCGGCTGGCAGACCTCCACCGTCATTGAAAGCCAGCATCCGCAGTTGTTCGCCGATGGCCTGTTCGAGTACCAGCACGCAAATGGTGCCGATGAGCAGGCATCGCTGTTGTCCGGCTTCCAGGCCTGGGCCCGGGTGGACCTGGTGACCCTGCAGACCGCGATCGGCGCCCAAGACGCACAGGGCCTGCCGATGATGGGCCTGACCTATCCGGTCGGCGACGAGGGTGAGGAACATCAGCGCACCGTGGTGCTGGGGCCGTTGGCGCACTACCGTGCACAGGACGTGGATGCCTCCACCTGCAGCGAAGACGATCATGGCTCCTGCCCCTGCTGCCTGTTCACCCGCAGCATGGAGGCCTTCGACGAGCTGCTGAAAGCCCGCCATTTCCTCGCCATCCGCCTGTTCGCCTCGCGCGATGCCGACGGCCTGTGCGAGGCCGATTGCCGGGTCAACGGCCACGACTTCGCCGCCGCCCTGCCCCTGCTGCGCGCCTATGCTGCCAGTTGGCCGCAGGCCGGGCTGGAATTCCGCAAGCAGTACGTGGTGATCCGCACCGGCTCGCCGGGCTGAGCCACGCCCACACCCGGTACAGGCCGGTGCGGCTACACTGCGCGCCGGTTTCCCCCAAGCAACCGCACTTTTTCCCATCCCACACGAGGCACCCCCGCGATGCTGTACGCGCAAGTCCACCTGACCCTTCCCGCCTGGATCCACGACCAGATCGACCTGGATCGTCGATATCCGGGCGATGAGGCCAAGGTCGCGCTGGCGATCGAGCTGTCGCGGCTGAACGTCGAGCACGCCAGTGGCGGTCCGTTCGGTGCGGTGGTGTTCGGACCGGACGACAAGGTCATCGCCGCCGGCGTGAACCGGGTGATGCCGCACGCGACCTCGCTGGCGCACGCCGAGAACATGGCCTACATGCTGGCCCAGCAGCGCCTGCAGACCCCGCGCCTGAACGCGGTGCTGTCGCCGGTCACCCTGGCCACCAGCTCGCAGCCGTGCTGCCAGTGCTACGGCGCCACCGTGTGGGCCGGCATCGACCGCCTGCTGATCGGTGCCAACTCGGCCGACGTCGAGGAACTGACCCCGTTCGATGAAGGCCCGCTGCCGGCCGACTGGGTGGGTGAACTCAACAAGCGCGGCATCGAAGTGGTGCAAGGCCTGAACCGCGACGCCGCGCGCAGCGTGCTGCGTGCCTATGGGGAAAGCGATGGCGCCCGTTACTGAAACCGGCATCGGCCTGCTGTGCCTGTGCCGGCAGGGCTTCGAGCCCGAGCTGGCCGGCGAGCTGCAGTTCCGCGCCGGTGAAGCCGGTTTCGCCGGCTATGCGCGCACCCAGCGCAATGACGGCTACGTGCTTTTCATGTGCGACGAAGCCGCCGCGCTGGCGCCGCGCCTGCGCTGGCGCGAGCTGATCTTCGCGCGGCAGAAGCTGGTGGTGCTGGCCGAACTGCCGCAGCTGGACCCGGCGGACCGGATCACCCCGATGCTGGAAGTGCTGGCCGATGCGCCGCGCTTCGGCGACCTGTGGGTGGAACACCCCGATTCGGACGCCGGCAAGCCACTGTCCGGTCTGGCCCGTGCCTTCGGCAATGCACTGCGCCCGGCGCTGCGCAAGGCCGGCAAGCTCACTGATAAGCCGAACAACCGCCTGCCGCGCCTGCATGTGGTGTTCGTCGATGGCACCCATGCCTTCGTCTGCGTGGCCGACCCGGCCGACAGCGCACCGTGGGCGCTGGGCATCCCGCGCCTGAAGCTGCTGCCCGAGGCGCCTTCGCGTTCGGCGCTGAAGCTGGACGAGGCGCTGCTGACCCTGCTGACGCCGGAAGAACGCGAAGCACTGGCCAAGCCCGGCATGCGTGCGGCCGACCTGGGCGCCGCCCCCGGCGGCTGGACCTGGGTGCTGACGCGCCAACACATGCATGTTCTGAGCATCGACAACGGCCCGTTGCGCCAGCATGTGCTGGACACCGGCCTGGTCGAGCACCTGCGCGCCGATGGCTTCCACTGGCACCCGGAACAGCCGCTGGACTGGATGGTCTGCGACATGGTCGAGCAGCCGCGCCGCGTGGCCGAACGCATGGCCACCTGGTTCCGCGAGGGCTGGTGCCGGCATGCGATCTTCAATCTGAAACTGCCGATGAAGAAGCGCTGGGACGAAACCCGGCTGTGCCTGGACCTGTTCCAGGACCAGGCCGGCAAGCCGCTGGTGGTCCGCGCCAAGCAGCTCTATCACGATCGTGAAGAGATCACCGTGCTGGCTTCGCCACTGCGCTGATCCGTCATCGGCGGCACAGGTTGCCGGGAGTACGCTCCCGGTACCCTCTGGCAAGGAGCCTGTCATGAACCTTCCGCGTGCTGCCCTGCTGTTGACCATCCTGCTGGCCTCGCTACCGGCCATCGCCCAGCACGGCCCGTCCACGCCGGCGCAGAGCCAGCCGCTGGGCCCCACCGGCGGCGCGATCCGCCAGCAACCGCTGGATGCGGGCCGGGTCAGCGGCAGCGTCGAAATTCCGCAGCCGGCCGGCGAGGCGCAGGTGACCGTGCGTTCGCTGGAACCGAGCAGCGTGGTCGGCCAGTACCGCATCCGCTTCAGCGACCTCGACGTGAACGGCGATGGCTTCATCAGCCGCGAGGAAGCACAGGCCAATCCGGCGCTGGCCGACGAATTCAATTCGCTGGACCGCAGGCACCGCGGCAAGCTGGACCGCACCGACCTGGCCGGCTGGCTGGTGGATTGAATCCACCCGCGGTCTTCATCCACGCATGGCGTGGATTCACTGGATCAACGGCGGTAGCAGCGCCCGCTTTCGGTAGGTGCCAACCTTGGTTGGCACAACATCGGAACGCCGTCGCCCCATCTGGGCCGACGTGACCTGGCAGACGTGCCAACCAAGGTTGGCACCTACCAGAGCGGGATCCCGTGGTTGCTAACGCGCCAGCGGTGCCCGCAGCATCGTGCGGTTTGCGTTCCGGCTACACCCCGGCGGCGCGCTTCCAGAACGCCTGTACCAGCGGCGGCCATTTGCCGACACAGCCCAGCGCGCGGCCACGGGCCAGGGTCAGGTGCATCTCGTCGTTGGAGAACAGGCGGTTGATCGCATCGAAGCTGTAGGCGGCGATCTGGTTGTCGCTGCGCCGTTCGCGTGCCCAGCGCTGCAGACGCTGCGGCGACAGCCGCGGCTGGCCACGGCGCTCGGCCGACGGCGCCAGCCACTGCTGCAGGGCGGCGACATCGCGCAGGCCCAGGTTCACGCCCTGCCCGGCCAGCGGATGCACCACATGCGCGGCATCACCCAATGCCAGTACGCGGCCGGCCACGTAGTGACGGGCCAGTTGGCGACGCAGCGGGAAGGCCGCACGCGGTGACGCCAGTCGCAGCTCACCCAGCCGTGCCGCGAAGGCGCGGGTCAGTTCCCGGTTGAAGGCGTCCTCGTCCAAGGCCAGCACACGTGCCGCCTCGTCCTCGGGCAGGGTCCAGACGATCGAGCTGCGGCGCTCGGCCACCGGCAGCAGCGCCAGCGGCCCGCCCGGCAGGAAACGCTGCCAGGCGGTGGCCTGGTTGGGAAGATCGCTGTCCACGTAGGCCACCACGCCACGCTGGTGGTAGTCGTGCCGCTCGACCTCGATCCCGGCCAGCTGGCGCAGGGTCGACTCGGCGCCGTCGGCGGCCACGGCCAACGCCGCTTCCAGGCGACGCCCGTCATCCAGGCGCAGGCGCACGCCCTCCTCGTCCTGCTCCAGCGCGTCCACCCGTGCCGGGCAGTGCAGCTGCACACCCGCCGCCGGCAGTGCCGACCACAGGCGATCCTGCAGCAGGCCGTTCTCGACGATGTAGCCCAGTTCACGACGGCCGAAGCGATCAGCATCGAACAGCAGATCTTCGCCACCGGCCGCATCCCACACCTGCATGCGCCGGTAGGGCCAGGCGCGGGCCTGGGCGATCGCCGGCCACACGCCCAGGCGGCTCAACAGTTGTACGTTGTCAGCAGCGAAGGCGAACACGCGCAGGTCAGGCTGTGCGGCCTGCCACGGCGCGGGCTCACGACCTTCCACCAGCGCAACCGACAGGCCGGCATCGGCCAACGCCAGCGCACAGGCAGCGCCGACCACGCCACCTCCGACGATGGCCACGTCCAGGCGCACACGCCGGCTCATGCCGCTTCTCCACGGCACAGCCGCGGCACTTCGCCACGGAAGCCCATCGCGCCACCGACCAGCATCGACTGCACCGAGGCGCGTTGCGCGGCCACCAGGCCGAGGCTGCGCAGCGGCCGCATCAGCGGTGCCGGATTGCTGGTCAGCCGTGCCAGGCCACCCGAGAACGCCACCGTCTGCCGTCGGTCTTCCTGGCGGCGCGCAACATAGGCCTGCAGCAGCACATCGCTGCCGGCATCCTCGTGCGCATCCTCCAGCAGTTCGGCCAGGGTCAGCGCATCGCGCAGGCCCAGGTTGAAGCCCTGCGCACCCAGCGGATGGATGGTCTGCGCGGCATTGCCCAGCAGCACCGTGCGTTCACCGGCCAATGCGCGCGCCAGCACCTGGATGAGCGGGTAAGCGCTGCGCGGGCCGGATTCGAGCAGCCGACCGGCACGCCAGCCGATCGCATCCTGCAGGCGCTGCAGCCAGGCCGCATCGTCCAGCGCCATCACCGCATCGGCCTGGTCCCGCGCCACGCCGTGCACGGTGCCGAAGTGGCGGTCGCCGCGCGGCAGCAGGGCGGTCGGGCCGGTATCGGTGAAGCGCTCCCAGGCCGTGCCATCCGGCGCGCGCTGGCTGCGCACGCGGGCCACGAACAGGGTCTGCTGGAAATCATGCCGGTCGACCTCGATGCCCAGCGCGCCACGCACACCGCTGGTCGTGCCATCGGCACCGACCACCAGCCGTGCCAGCAGTACGCGCTCGCCGGTCTCGTCGGCCACCCGCACCTGGCGGTAGCCGTCGACCACCTCGCCCAGGCCCAGGAACCGCATCGGCCGGTAGCGCCGCAGCTGCGGCAGCTCCTGCAGGCGCGCTTCCAGCGCCTGGCCGAAGTCACGCGCGACAACCACCTGGCCGAACCACGGCCGGTCGTAGTCGGAAGCCTCCAGCTGCACGCGGCCGAAATCGCCGGCGCGGCTGACATGGATGCGGCGGATCGGGCCCGGCGCCATCGCCAGCTTCTGCATGACCCCCAACGCGGTCAGCGCGTTGACGGTCGCCGCGGCGAAACTGAGGTTGCGCTGGTCGAACACCGCCGGCAGCTCGCCGGCCGGGCTGGCTTCGAGCAGGCCCACGTCGCGGCCCAACCGGTCCAGGGCAATGGCCAGGCTGGCACCGACCAGGCCGCCACCGACGATCAGCACGTCATGTCGTTCACTCATGGTGTTCATGATACGCGCTCGCCCCGCCCGAACACCCAACAGCCCCCGACCTGCGCCAACCGGCGCGGCGGGCTAGAATGAAACCTGAATCCGCTCCGGGCCCGCTGCCATGTCCGCCACCGCCAACCGTGCCTTCGTCCTGTCCGTACTCGTGCTGTTGCTGGCGGCGACCCGGGTCAACCACTTCGCGGCGATCCCGGATGCCTCCTGGGCGGTGTTCTTCATCGGCGGCTTCTACCTGGCTGGCTGGACCCGCTGGGCGTTCCCGCTGCTGATGGTGTTCGCGGTGCTGGTGGACTGGATCGTGATCCGCAGCAGCGGCCTGGATTTCTGGCAGCACTACTGCGTGTCGCCGGGCTACTGGCTGCTGCTGCCGGCGTATTTCTCGCTGTGGGCCGGCGGCATGCTGCTGGGCCGCAACTACCAGGGGGCACGCTGGCCGGTACTGGCCAAGGGCGCGCTGCTGCTGGTGGCCTCGGTGGCGGTCTGTCACCTGCTCGCGCAGGGCGGCTTCTACTGGACCAGCCGCAACGTGGCCGAACCGACGCTGGCCGGCTGGGCACAGAACTACGCACAGTGGTTCGGGCCGTACCTGCGCACCACCGCCATCTACGTGGCGCTGGCCGCCGCCCTGCAGCTGGCCGTGGAGCAGGTACTGAAGCTCCAGCAGGCCCGCCGCGACATCCGGCACTGAGCCGCGCCATGGGTCATCGCCTCTCGCGCATCTATACCCGCACCGGCGACGACGGCAGTACCGGCCTTGGCGACGGCCAGCGCGTGGCCAAGGATGATGCCCGCGTGGCGTCCTACGGCACTGTCGACGAAGCCAATGCCGCACTCGGCCTGCTGCTGGCCACGGCGCTGCCCGAAGACGTGCGCGCGCTGGTGGTGCATCTGCAGCACCAGCTGTTCGACCTGGGCGCCGAACTGTGCATCCCCGGCCACGCCGCGATCCACGCCGCCGATGTGTCGGCACTGGAACAGCAGTTGGATCACTACAACGCCAGCCTGCCGATGTTGAAGGAATTCATCCTGCCAGCCGGTGGCGAGGCCGCCGCACGCTGCCACCTGGCGCGCACCATCGTCCGCCGGGCCGAGCGCGAGACGGTCACCCTGGCCCGCCACGACGCCGTGCGCAGCGAGGCGCTGCAGTACCTCAACCGGCTGTCGGACCTGTTGTTCGTGCTGGCCCGGGTGCTGGCCCGTGCCGATGGCCATGGCGAAGCGCTGTGGCAGCCACAGCAGCGCCAGCGCTGAGTCGGCACGATGCTGGTCTTCACCCATCCGTCCTGCCTGCTGCATGACCCCGGCCCTGGCCATCCGGAGTGCCCGCAACGCCTGCAGCATGTGCTCGATGCCCTGCACGCCGCCTTCCCTGGCCAGCTGGACTGGCGCGAGGCGCCGCCGGCCAAGTTCGGCGAACTGACCCGGGTCCACGACAGCGCCCTGCTCGACTTCGTGCTGCAGCCGCAGACCGCGCCGCTGCGACAGCTGGACATGGACACCTGGACCTCGCCCGGCTCGGCCAGTGCCGCCGTGCATGCCGCCGGCGCCGGCGTGGCGGCGGTAGATGCGGTGATGCTGGGCGAGGACCCGCTGGCGTTCTGCGCGGTGCGGCCACCGGGCCACCACGCCACCAGCAGCACTGCGATGGGCTTCTGCCTGCTGAACAACATCGCCATCGCCGCCGCCTACGCCCGTGACCGTCATGGCCTGGAGCGCATCGCGGTGGTCGATTTCGATGTCCACCATGGCAACGGCACCCAGGACATCTTCCAGCACGACGCCCGGGTCTCGTACTACAGCACCCACCAGGCCGGGCTGTTCCCCAACTCCGGCCTGCGCCGCGACCGCGGTGCCGGCAACCTGATGAACATCCTGCTGCCCCCCGGCAGCGGCGGTTTCCGCTTCCGCAATGTGTGGGCCGACGAGATGCTGCCGGCCATCGACGACTTCCGGCCGCAGCTGCTGCTGATTTCGGCCGGCTTCGATGCCCACCTGCGCGATCCGCAGGCCGACCTGATGCTGGAAACCGACGATTTCGCCTGGATCACCCGCGAACTGCATGCGCTGGCGCGCCGCCATGCGGCCGGCCGGGTGGTCTCGATGCTGGAAGGCGGCTATGACCTGCAGGCCCTTGCCGAGTGCAGCGTGGCCCATGTCCGGGCCCTGCTGCCCCCCCCACCGGGCAGCGTCTCCGGATGAACCCGAACCGGCAGGATCCGACGCCCTTCATTGCCCCTATGCAAGGGATGGGGCAAGCTACCGTCCGTTTTCGCCCGAATCCGAACCGCGTGCGCCGAGCCCTCCGCCTGCTTCCCCTGCCTCTGAGCATCGCCATCTGCCTGCCGGCAATGGCCGATGAAAAGCCGCTCAACTGGGGCCTGTGCCCGGCTACCGACGTGATTCCCGCGTTCACCGATGCCCCTGTCCCGGTCCCGGTCCCGGTCCCGGGACAGGACAAGGCCGCCGCCAGCGCCGCGCGCGAGCAGCAGCCGACCGACATCGAGGGTGACCAGCTGCTGGGCACCACCACCGTGCCGCAGTACGAAGGCAACGTGGCCCTGCGCCGTGGCGACCAGTTCGTCGGCACCGACAAGCTCAGCTTCGATACCGAGACCGGCAACTACATCGCCGACGGCAATGTCCGCTACCAGGACTCCTCAATCCGCATGGTCGCCAAGCGCGCCGAGGGCAACCAGGAAAGCGACACCCACAAGATCACCGACATCAAGTACCAGCTGGTGTCGCGCCGCGGCAACGGCGATGCCGAATCGGTCGACCTGCAGGGCGCGGTCGGCCAGATGCACCGCTCCACCTACACCACCTGCGACCCGTCGCAGCCGGTGTGGAAGCTGTCGGCGCCGCAGATCGAAGTGGACAACGACGAAGGCTTCGGTACCGCCCGCAACGCCGTGCTGCGCATCGGCAAGGTGCCGGTGCTGTGGGCGCCGTACTTCAAGTTCCCGATCGACGACCGCCGCAAGACCGGCCTGCTGTTCCCGCAGCTGGGCATGTCCGGCCGCAACGGTTTCGATTACGCACAGCCGATCTACTTCAACCTGGCGCCGAACTACGACGACACGTTGACCCCGCGCTACATGAGCCGGCGCGGCCTGATGCTCGACAACGAATTCCGCTACCTCTACAACGGCGGCCGCGGCGAACTGCTGACCGCGTTCATGCCCAATGACAAACTGCGCGACCGCGACCGCGGCCGGGTGATGTTCGGCGGCTACCACAACCTCGACGACCACTGGCAGGCCCGCGCCAACCTGGCCTGGGTCAGCGACGAACGCTATGTGGAAGACTTCGCCAACCGCCTGGTGGGGGTCACCGCGTCGAACCTGCAGAGCACCATCGGCCTGTACGGCACTGGCAGGAACTGGACGGCCGGCATCATGGCCGACCGCTGGCAGCTGACCGACTACACCCTCAACGAGGGTGCGCTGGCCTACAACCGCCAGCCGCGCCTGTATCTCAACTGGGACAAGCCGGTCCTGCCGTGGCTGGAAACCGGCATCTACGCCGAAGCCGTGCGTTTCACCCACGACGACATCAACTTCAAGTACGGCGCTGATGCGGGACCGGACCTGCAGTACACCCGCAACGGCAGCCGTCAGACCGACGGCATCGGTGTCAGCGGCGGCTCGCGGCTGGATGTCAAACCCTACGTGTCGTTCCCGATCAGCGGCGCGGCCTGGTATGTCACGCCGACCCTGGCCTACCGCTATACCGGTTACCAGCTGGACCGTGGCCTGGTTGATGGCGTGAACGGCATCCGCGGCCAGATCCTGCGTTCGCAGGGCATCGACCCGAACACCGCCACACCGGAACAGCTGCGCGGCAACACCTCGCCCAGCCGCAGCCTGCCGATCGGCAGCATCGACGCCGGCCTGTTCTTCGATCGCGAGACCCGCATCGGTGGCAAGTCCTTCCTGCAGACCCTGGAACCGCGCCTGTTCTACCTGCGCACGCCCTACCGCGATCAGGACGAGCTGCCGATCTTCGACACCCGCGACTTCACCTTCAGCTGGGGCCAGCTGTTCCGCGATTCTCGCTATACCGGCGCCGATCGCCAGAACGACGCCAACCAGCTGACCATGGCGCTGAGCACCCGCTTCATCGACCAGACCACCGGCAAGGAACGCTTCTCGGCCTCCATCGGCCAGATCCAGTACTTCGACGAATCGCGGGTGACCGTCACCCCGGGTGGCGCGCCGGTGGAGAAGGGCAAGTCGGCGTGGATCGCTGACGGCAACTACATGATCAACGACCGCTGGACCCTGGGTGCCACCTACCAGTGGGACCCCAAGTACAAGCGCGAGGATCTGGCCAGCGTCCGCGCCCGCTACCTGATGCCCAACGATGGCGTGATCAACCTCAGCTACCGTTACCGCATCAACTCCGGCGCCCCGGCCACCGCCAACAAGCATGACCGCACGCTGCTGGAACAGGCCGACCTGTCGTTCCTGTACCCGCTGAATGCGCGCTGGAGCCTGGTCGGCCGCTACTACTACTCGCTGCAGGACAAGGAACCGCTGGAGATCATCGCCGGCGTCCAGTGGGACAGCTGCTGCCTGGCCGTGCGTGCGGTCGCCCGCCGCTACGTCCGCAACCGCGAAGGCGAGATGAACAACGCCATCCAGCTGGAGTTCGTGCTCAAGGGCCTGAGCTCCCTGGGCCAGGACACGGACCGTACCCTGCGCCGTGCTATCCTCGGCTACAACCGCGACGACCTCTATCTCGTGCCGCCGAGCAACACCGGGGCGACCCGGGATGACTACGATCCGAACCTGATCCCATGACCAAGCGCTTCCCCGTTCTTCTCGCCTCGCTGCTGGCGGTGTCCAGCGTGTCCGCCCCCCTGCAGGTGCTTGCCCAGGAGGCGCAGCCGCTTGACCGCATCGCCGCCGTCGTCGATGAGGACGTGATCCTGCAGAGCGAGCTCCAGCGTGCGATCGCCAACATCAAGGCGCAGTACGCCGGCCGTGAAAACCAGCTGCCGCCGGAAGACGTGCTCAGCCGCCAGGTGCTGGAGCGCCTGGTGCTGGTCAAGCTGCAGGTGGCCCGCGCCCAGGGCAGCGGCATCCGGGTCAGCGACCAGGAGCTGAACCAGGCGATGAACTCCATCGCCCAGCAGAACGGTTCGAACCTGGACGCCCTGCGCCAGCGCCTGGCCCATGACGGCATCGACTTCAACGATTTCCGCGCCTCGGTGCGTGACGAGATCACCGTGCAGCGCCTGCGCCAGAGCTTCGCGCAGAGCCGCATCAGCGTCAGCGAGGGTGAAGTCGACGCCGCGCTGAAGCAGCAGGCCACGGTGGGCAACCAGTACCACCTGGCGCACATCCTGATCGCCCTGCCCGACGGCGCCAACGCTGACCAGATCGCCACCGGCCAGAAGAAGGCCGATGGTGTGAAGACCCTGCTGGACAAGGGCGAGCTGGACTTCAACGCAGCGGCCGTGCGCTATTCGGATAGCCCGAATGCACTGGAAGGCGGCGACCTGGGCTGGCGCAGCCTGGATGAAATCCCGCAGGCCTTTGCCCAGATGATGGAAAAGATGAAGCCCGGCGAAGTGGTCGGCCCGATCCGTGGCCCGAGCGGCTTCCAGCTGCTGAAGCTGGTGGAAGTGCGTGACGCCAGCTCCGCCGCCGCCGGTGAGCATACGGTCACCGAATTCCACGGCCGCCATATCCTGGTGCGCGTGGACGACCACCAGACCGACGCCGCCGCCAAGGCCAAGATCGACACCCTGCGTGCCCGCATCGCCGGTGGTGCCGAGTTCCAGACCGTTGCCAAGGAATCCTCCGAGGACAACAACAGCAAGGGCCAGGGCGGTGACCTGGGCTGGTTCCCGGCCGACGCGTTCGGTCCGGCCTTCGGCCAGCAGGTGGAAGGCCTCCAGGACGGTGGCGTCAGCCAGCCGTTCCGTACCGATGCCGGTTGGCACATCGTGCAGCGCGTGGCGACCCGCCAGACCGACGTGACCACCGACAACCAGCGTGCCCAGGTCCGCGAGACCATCGGCCGCCGCAAGCTGGAAGACGAGTACAACCGCTTCCTGCAGGAACTGCGTGGCGAAGCCTACGTCAGCTTCCGCAGCGGCGACCGCGCGGAAAACACCGCCACCCCGCCGCAGTCCTGACCGATGCGCCCCGAGCTCGCTCTGGTACCGGGCGAGCCCGCCGGGATCGGCCCGGAGCTATGTGTCCGCCTCGTCCAGCAGCCGCGTGAAGATTGCCGGCTGCTGGCCTTCGCCGACCCGGACACCCTGCACGCGGCTGCGGCCGCGCTGAACCTGCCCCTGCAGCTGCTGCCCGAGGACGCCGAAGCACGCGCCCCCGGCGATCTGCGCCTGCGCACTGTCCGCAACGCTGCGCCCAGCCGCTTCGGCCAGGCCGATCCGGCCAATGCCGGCGCGGTCATCGGCGCCCTGCTCGGCGCCGGCCAGGCCTGCCTGTCCGGCGAACTGCACGGTGTTGTCACCGGCCCGGTGCACAAGGCGGTCATCAATGAAGGCGGCATCGCCTACAGCGGCACCACTGAACTGCTGGCCGACCAGGCCGGGGTGAAGGTGGTGATGATGCTGGCCAACCACATCGTGCGCGTGGCCCTGGCCACCACCCACCTGCCGCTGCGCGAGGTGGCCGATGCGATCACCGCGCCCGGCCTGGAGCACGCGCTGCGCACGGTGCACGCCGCACTGCGCCGTGAGTTCGGCCTGCCTGCGCCGCGCATCGCCGTGCTCGGCCTGAACCCGCACGCCGGCGAAGATGGCCACCTGGGCCGCGAAGAACTGGATCTGGTCATCCCGCTGCTGCAGCGCCTGCGCGCGGAGGGCATGGACCTGGTCGGGCCGCTGCCGGCCGATACCGCCTTCCTGCCCGCCAAGCTGGCCGGCTTCGACACCGTGCTGGCGATGTACCACGACCAGGGCCTGCCGGTACTGAAATATTCCGGCTTCGAACAGGCGGTGAACCTGACCCTGGGCCTGCCCTATCCGCGCGTGGCGGTGGACCATGGCACCGCGCTGGAGCTGGCCGGCCGCGGCATCGCCGATCCCTCCAGCCTGCAGGCGGCAACGACGCTGTGTGCGCAGCTTGCGCGGCAACGTACACTGGGCGCATGAATTCCCCGCATTCCCCCTCCGGCCCGGTGTTCACCGCACCGGCCAAGAAGCAGCTTGGCCAGCATTTCCTGGCCGACCGCCACTACATCGACAAGATCGTGATGGCGGTCAACCCGAAAGACGGCGACCGCCTGGTCGAGATCGGCCCTGGCCAGGGCGCGATCACCCTGCCGCTGCTGCGCGTGCACCCCACGCTGACGGTGATCGAGTTCGACCGCGACCTGATCGCGCCGCTGACCGCCGCCGCCGAGCCGCTGGGCGAGCTGACCATCGTTCATCGCGACGTGCTGCGCGTGGACTTCACCGAACTGGCTGCCGGCCAGCCGATCCGCCTGGTCGGCAACCTGCCCTACAACATCTCCTCGCCGATCCTGTTCCATGCGCTGGAGCATGCCGCGGTCATCCGCGACATGCACTTCATGCTGCAGAAGGAAGTGGTCGACCGCATGGCGGCCGGCCCCGGCAGCAAGGTGTATGGCCGCCTCAGCGTGATGCTGCAGGCCTACTGCCAGGTGACCTCGCTGTTCGTGGTGCCGCCGGGCGCGTTCCGGCCGCCGCCGAAGGTCGATTCGGCCGTGGTGCGTCTGGTGCCGCGTGACCCGGCCGCGATCAACATCAACGACCACAAGCGCTTCGCCGACGTGGTCAAGGCCGCCTTCGGGCAGCGCCGCAAGACCCTGCGCAATGCCCTGAACAACGTGGTGTCCGCCGAGCAGTTCATCGCCGCCGGCGTGCGTCCCGATGCCCGCGCCGAACAGCTGGACGTGGCCGAATTCATCGCTTTGGCCAATGCCTCCTGATTACACTGCCGGTATGGAAGACGCTGACGTTTATGCCATCTCCGTCGAAGTCGCGCCGCGCTTCCTCGACGATCAATCCGCGCCGGAAGACGGTCGCTTTGCGTTCGCCTACACGATCCGCATCCACAACCAGGGGCGGGTCGCGGCACGCCTGGTCGCGCGCCACTGGCGCATCACCGATGCCAATGGTCGTGTCGAGCATGTCGATGGCGACGGGGTGATCGGCGAGCAGCCGCGGCTGCGCCCCGGTGAAGACTTCCGTTACACGTCCGGTGTCATGCTGGGGACCGATCACGGGACCATGCAGGGGCACTACGACATGGTCGCCGACGATGGCACCGAATTTGCCGCGCCGGTCGCACCCTTCGTGCTGGCCGTGCCGCGTACCCTGCACTGACACGGAGGCCGAACGATGAGTGTGTGGGCGATCGGCGACCTGCAGGGCTGCTATGACGTCACCCAGCGATTGCTGGAGAAGATCCGCTTCGACCCGGCGCAGGACACCCTGTGGTTCTGCGGCGACCTGGTCAACCGCGGCGGGCAGTCGCTGGAAACGCTGCGGCTGGTGCACTCGCTGCGCGAGCACAGCGTGGTGGTGCTGGGCAACCATGATCTTTCGCTGCTGGCCGTCGGTTCGCGTACCGAAGAGGAACAGCGCAAGGTCAACCCGGACCTGCTGCGCATCGTGCAGGCCGAGGACCGCGACGAACTGCTGGACTGGCTGCGCCTGCAGAAGCTGGTGCACGTGGACCGCGAGCTGGGCTGGATGATGGTGCACGCCGGCCTGGCGCCGAAGTGGACCACGCAGATGGCCGAGAAGCATGCCGCCGAGGTCGAGGTGCAACTGCATGGCGCCGGCTACCGCAAGCTGTTCCGCAACATGTACGGCGACAAGCCGAGCTGGGCCCCGAACCTGTCCGGTTACGACCGCTCGCGCGCGATCATCAACGTGCTCACCCGCATGCGCTACTGCACCCCGCGGGGGCGCATCGGCATCGAGGACAAGGGCACGCCGGGCACGCAGGAACAGGGGCTTTATCCCTGGTTCGAAGTGCCCGGCCGGGTCGAGCGCGACCTCAAGGTCGTCTGCGGCCACTGGTCGGCGCTGGGCCTGACCATCACCCAGGGCGTGCACGCCATCGACACCGGTGCGGTCTGGGGCGGCAAGCTGACCGCGCTCCAGCTTGATACCGACGAGCTGCGCGTGGTGCAGGTCCCGGGCCGCGACGTACCGGCACCCGTGCCCAACGCCCGCCCGCCGGCGCGACCGGCGCACGAGCGCCCCGGCGCCGCGACGCAGGGCAAGGAACAGGGCGGCAACGCCGCTGCCAGCCCGGGCAACCGTGGCCCACGCCGCCGTCGCCGTCGTGGTGGCGGAGGGGGCGGCGCGGGTGGCGCGGGTGGCGGCACCCACAACAGTCCCCCGCCGCAGGCGTGACGCGGCGCGGCTGGGCACCAGGGACGGTGCTGCTGACGCTGGCCCTGGCCAGCGGCTGCCAGCCCGGCTCGCCGCCTGCTCCCACGGCTGCGGATGGTGCTGCACATGCGCCGACGCAGCCGCAGGCCCCTTCGCCGCCACTGGTGGCCGCAGCCCGCGCGCAGGTCGGCGTCACCACCCGTTACGATCCTGCTTACCAGGTACTGGCCTATCCTGGCGGCGACGTGCCACTGGATCGCGGCGTGTGCACGGACGTGGTGGTGCGCGCCCTGCGCGATCTGGGCCTGGACCTGCAGGCACGCGTGCATGAGGACATGCGCGGCAGTTTCAGTGCCTATCCGGCGATCTGGGGCCTGTCACGGCCGGACCGCAACATCGATCATCGTCGTGTACCGAACCTGATGCGCTGGTTCGAGCGCCAGGGCTGGCAGCAACCGGTCACGGCCCTCGCCGCCGACTACGCGGCCGGCGACATCGTTGCCTGGAAGCTCAATGGCAACGGCCTGCTGCACGTGGGCATCGTTTCTGACCGGCGCCTGGCCAACGGCACACCGCTGGTGCTGCACAACATCGCGCGCGGCACGCGCGAAGAGAACCTGCTGTTCCAGCACGCGATCATCGGGCATTACCGGATGCCGTTGCGACAGTCCCGGTAGAGTCGACTGTTAGTCGACTATCGCGCGCAGCGCGGGTTTTTCGGGTGACCGCCGAGAGCAGTCGACTAACAGTCGACTCTACCCCGTCGGTGTTTTCGTTGGTATTTCCGCGATCAGCGGCGCACGTAGTGCACGAAGCGGAACGCGTAGGCGTGCCGTTCGTCGGCCGGGTGCGGCTCGCTGCTCACTTCCTGCCAGTCCTGCACGTCCACTTCGGGGAAATGGGTATCGGCGGGGACTTCGGCATCGACCCAGGTCAGGTACAGGTCACTGGCCTGGTCCAGCAACTGGTGGAAGATCTCGCCGCCGCCGATGATGCACAGCTCGCGGGCGCCCTCGCCTTCGGCAATCGCCTTCGCCTCGTCCAGCGACGCCACCGCACGCATGCCCTCGAACGGCACCTGGCCGCTGCGGGTCAGTACGAGGTTGGTCCGCCCCGGCAGCACGCGGCCGATCGACTCGGCCGTCTTGCGCCCCATCAGGATCGGCTTGCCCAGGGTGAGCGCCTTGAAGTGCTTGAAGTCATCCGGCAGGTGCCAGGGCATGGCATTGCCCTGGCCGATGCCACGGTTGCGGTCCAGCGCCACGATCATCGACAGCTTCAGGGCGCTCATACCGCCACCGGCGCCTTGATCGCCGGGTGCGGGTCGTAGCCGTCGATGCGGATGTCGTCGAACTGGAAGCCGAACAGGTCGGTCACCTCCGGGTTCAACCACAGCTTCGGCAGCGCGCGCGGCGCGCGCGACAGCTGCTCGCGGGCCTGCTCGAAGTGGTTCGAATACAGGTGCGCGTCACCCAGCGTATGCACGAAGTCGCCCACGCCCAGGCCGGTGGCCTGCGCCACCATGTGGGTCAGCAGCGCGTAGCTGGCGATGTTGAACGGCACGCCGAGGAAGATGTCGCCGCTGCGCTGGTAGAGCTGGCAGCTGAGCTTGCCGTCCACCACGTAGAACTGGAACAGGTTGTGGCACGGCATCAGCGCCATCTGCGAAAGCTCGCCCACGTTCCAGGCACTGACCACCAGCCGGCGCGAATCGGGGTTGCGCTTGATCTCGTCCACAAGCCACTGCATCTGGTCGATCTGGCGGCCGTCGGCGGTGGCCCAGCTGCGCCACTGCTTGCCGTAGACCGGGCCGAGGTCGCCGTTCTCGTCGGCCCACTCGTCCCAGATGCGCACCTGGTTGTCCTTCAGGTAGCCGATGTTGGTGTCGCCCTTCAGGAACCACAGCAGCTCGTGGATGATCGAGCGCAGGTGCAGTTTCTTGGTGGTGACCAGCGGGAAGCCTTCGTTGAGGTCGAAGCGCATCTGCCAGCCGAACACGCTGCGGGTGCCGGTACCGGTGCGATCACTCTTCTCGGCGCCGTGCTCGAGCACGTGCGCCAGCAGGTCCAGGTAGGGCTTCATGCCTTGCCCTCGGCAGCCACCGGCAACTGCGGCTGCAATACCGGCGCGCGGCGCGACATCACCAGCAGCACCAGGCCGAAGGCGATCAGCGGCAGGCTGAGGATCTGGCCACGGGTCAGCCAGTCGAAGGCCACGTAGACGCCGTTGTCCGGCATGCGCACGAACTCCACCGCGAAGCGGAACAGGCCGTACATCAACGCGAACAGGCCACCCACCAGGTAGCGGTGGCGCGGCTTGGCCGACACCGCCCACAGCACCACGAACATCACCAGGCCTTCCAGGAACGCTTCATACAGCTGCGACGGATGGCGGGCGTACGGGTTCAATGCGCCGGTGGCGAACTGCGCCTGCAGCGTCGCGTGGTCGAGCTGGTTCAGCGGGGCCGGCAGGCCGGACGGGAACACCACGCCCCAGGTCCCGTCGGTGTACTTGCCCCACAGCTCGGCGCCGATGAAGTTGCCGATGCGGCCGAAGCCCAGGCCCAGTGGCACCAGCGGCGCCATGAAATCCATGGTGTCGAAGAAATGCAGCTTGTGCTTGCGCGACCACCACCAGCAGGCGCCCAGCACGCCGAGCAGGCCACCGTGGAAGCTCATGCCGCCGTCCCACACCTTGAACAGCAGCAGCGGGTTGTGCAGGAAATCGCCCAGCGCGTAGAACAGCATGTAGCCGATGCGCCCGCCCAGCACCACGCCGAGCATGGCGTAGAACAGCAGGTCGGAGAAGCCGTTGGCATCGACGCCCGGCAGGCGCCCCGCGGCAATGCGCGTGCGGCCCAGCAGCCACGCTGCGGTGAAGCCGAGCAGGTACATGATGCCGTACCAGTGCACCTTGATCGGCCCCAGCGAAAGGGCGATGGGGTCGATGTCGTGGAAATAGATCATGGGAAACGCCTGGCGGGAGTACGGGTATTTTAGCGTCCCTGCCCCGCCCGGGGCCGGGGCCGGCACGGGCGGAGGACCACGCCGCAGATCAGGGTTCAGTCCAGGATCTGGGGCGCGTCAGGCAACGCGTCATGCTCGGACCGCATCGAGGCCGGAAAGTGCCCTTCGATCAGGCTGGAGACCTCGTCGACGGCATCCTGCAATGCCTCGACCGGATGGGCGCCGCGCAGGCCCTCGCGCAGGTGGGTGCAGACCCGCTGCCACTGCGCCGGGCTGACCCGGCCGTGCAGGCCACGGTCGGCAACGATCTCGATCGCGTGATCGGCCAGCAGCAGGTAGATCAGTACGCCGTTGTTGTGGGCGGTATCCCAGGTTCGCAGGCGCGCAAAGGCATGCTCGGCGGCCTGGCGCGGGGTCACCCTGTGCCACAGCGCCCCCAGCGGCAGGTCCGCTTCCACCGCGAACATCACCTGCCCGCCGTGGCGCTGCTCACCGGCCGCGATGGCCCCGGTGATCGCCTGCAATGTGGCAGGTGGGAACGCACGCCGCACCGAGGGCGAGAATACATGGCGGAACAGACGTTGGATCATCACCAGCCTCCCGAAGCGCCACCGCCACCGGAACGGCCGCCGCCACCGCCCCAGCCACCACCACCACCGAATCCACCGCCCCCGCCGAAACCGCCTCCGCCACCCCAGCTGCCACCGCCCCAACCGCCACCGCCGGCAAAGCGGCCCGGGTGGCCGGACAGCATCGCCACGATCAGGCCGACCACGCCGGCCAGGCCACTGGCCAGCAGCGTGGAGGTGAACAGGAATGCTGCCAGCGCCGCACCCGCGCCGCCGAGCAGGCCGCGCAGCGGACGCGGCACGCGCGAGAAGACCCCGCGCAGGATGCTGCCAGCGAACACGCCGATGAACAGCGCCAGGAACCAGGTATCGCCACCACCACCGGGTTCGCGCCCGCGATGACCGCTGACCGGTGCCGGCAGCGGTTCGCCGTCGATCAGCTTGACCAGCACCGCCGTGGCATCGGTGATGCCGCCGGCATAGTCGCCGCTGCGGAAGCGCGGGACCAGGTATTCCTGGATGACCCGGTTGGCGATGGCATCGGGAATGGCGCCTTCAAGGCCGTAGCCCGGCTCGATGCGCACGCGCCGGTCATCCTTGGCCACCACCAGCAGCACGCCGTCATCCACGCCCTTGCGGCCGATCTGCCATTGATCGAAGACCCGCGTGGTGTACTGCGCGATGTCCTCCGGCTGGGTGGTGGGCACCACCAGCACCTGCAGCAGGCTGCCCTTGCGCTGCTGCAGCTCGATCGCCTGCTGCACCAGCGCCTGCTTCTGCGTGGCGTCCAGCGTGTCGGTGGTATCGACCACCGGCGAGTCCAGCGCAGGAATCGGCGCCAGCGGCTGTCCCTGCGCTGCCAACGGCAGCCACAGCAGCAGGGCCAGCAGCGCAGTGGCCAGGCGCATCGGTCAATGGCCCGGCTGCGGCGCCGGCTGCTGCTGCGGCGCGTTGCCGAAATCGACCGCTGGCGCGTTGGAAATCTGCGCTTCGTTGTCCACCGTGAAGTTCGGCTTGGTCTTGTAGCCGAAGATCTTGGCGGTGATCACCTGCGGGAACGAACGGATGTAGGTGTTGTAGTCCTGCACCTGCTGGATGTAGCGGCCGCGCGCAACCGTGATGCGGTTTTCGGTGCCTTCCAGCTGGGCCTGCAGGTCGCGGAAGTTCTGGTCGGACTTCAGCACCGGGTAGTTCTCGGTGACCACCAGCAGCCGCGACAGTGCGCTGCCGAGTTCACCCTGGGCCTGCTGGAACTGCTTGAGCGAGGCTTCGTCGTCGGCGTTGACGTTGATCTGGCCGACGCGCGAACGGGCGTTGGTGACTTCGGTCAGCACGCGCTCTTCCTGGCTGGCAAAGCCCTTCACCGTCTGCACCAGGTTGGGCACCAGATCGGCGCGGCGCTTGTACTGGTTGAGCACCTCAGACCAGCTGGCCTTGACCGCCTCATCCTTCTGCTGGATGGCGTTGTAGCCGCAGCCGGACAGCAGGGAGGCCAGCAGCATCAGGGGCAGGACACGGGTAAACAGGCGCATGGCGGAGGTTCCGGGTGGGCTTGGCACCGAGCATGCCACGGTTCGGGTGAAAGACCGGCCATCGGGCACCGCCCCCTCCGCGGTGGGTGGCGAGGAAGCGTTATCGGGGTCGGCCGGGAGGGTGGGTTGGCTGGGGGGCGCTGCCAGTACGTCCGTGTAAGCTCGGTCGCCGCATCCATGCGGCTCACGCCCCCAGCCAACCCACCCTCCCGGCCACGGACAATTTCCTGCGCACCGCGGGAAGATCAAGAGAAAAATCAAAAGCAAAAGCCGGTTCTTCAGGCATTCGTGTCGACCAAGGTCGACACCTACCAGAGCGGGGCGCCGTTACGACAGATCGCGGGAATCTGTCGAAGGCGGGGTGGGTCCGGTTGAGGGGGCGTGAGCCGCATGGATGCGGCGACCGAGCTTACATGGACGTACTTGCAGCGTCCCCCTCAACCGGACCCACCCCGCCAACCCACGGAATGCAGGCTTTTGCCGTTGACGTTGATTCAGCGGGTGCAGGGCTGCAAGCCCTGCCGTAAACCCTCTCCCCTCAGCAGGCCTCAGCCACCGCGGTGCGGGGACGCCCCAGCCACGCCAGCAGCAGGCCCGATGCCGCCAGCAGGCCACCGGCCACCGGAATCGCGGCATAGCCCAGGCCCGAGCTGATCACCGCACCGCCCAGCGCCGCACCCACCGCATTGCCCAGGTTGAACGCACCGACGTTGATCGACGACGCCAGGCCCGGCGCCTCGCTGGCCGCCTGCATCACCCGGATCTGCAGCGGCGGTACGAGGGCGAAGGTCGCCGCGCCGAACAGCAGCACACCGAGGGCGGCGGTGGCGTGGCTCATGAAGGCCAGCGGCAGCACGAACATCAGCACCGCCAGGACGGCCAGCAGGATCCGTGTGGCGCCATCCAGCGACCAGTCGGCCATGCGCCCACCGATGCCGTTGCCGAGGGTGAAGCCGATGCCGATCAGCGCCAGCGAGATCGCGATGAAGGTATTGGAGGCGCCGGTCAATTCGGTCAGCACCGGTGCGACGTAGGTATAGAGGGTGAACATCGCACCTGCGCCAAGCACGGTGGTGGCCATCGCCAGCAGCACCGGCGGCTGCAGGATCGCCTTCAGTTCGCGGCGCACGTCCGGGCGCGGCCCCGGTGCAGATGCCGGCAGCGCGAAACCCAGCGCGGTGATTGCGATCAGGCCCAGCGCCGCAGTACCGGCAAAGGACAGGCGCCAGCCCAGCTGCTGGCCGACCCAGGTCGCCAGCGGCACGCCGCCGATGTTGGCGATGGTCAGGCCCATGAACATGGTGGCCACGGCCGCAGCCTGCTTTTCCTTCGGCACCAGGCTGGCGGCGACCACCGCACCGATGCCGAAGAAGGCACCGTGGTTGAGGCTGGTGACCAGGCGCGACAGCAGCAGCAGCCCGTAGTTCGGCGCCAGCGCGGACAGCAGGTTGCCGACCACGAAGATGGACATCAGCAGCATCAGCGCGGTGCGCTTGCCGAAACGGCCCATCAGCAGGGTCATCACCGGCGCGCCCAGCATCACGCCCACGGCGTAGGCGGTGATCAGCATGCCGGCGGTGGGGATGCCAACCCCCACGCCGTCGGCGATGACCGGCAACAGGCCCATCGGGGCAAATTCGGTGGTTCCAATGGCGAAGGCGCCAACGGCAAGCGCCAGCAAGGCGGCTCTGGAATTCATGGGGGTTTCCTGGGGGGCGGGAATCGGGAGTGCGTAGCCTGCGCGCTTTGCTGCGCCGGATTAAGCCTCGGCCCGGGAAAACACTGTTGATCCTGATTCACAAGTGAAGGCCGGAACGCCGCCGCAAGTGCAAAAACCGCAGCGCCGTTCGTTGTAGAGCCGCGCCCCACAACGCAGAACCCCCGGCCAGGCCGGGGGTTCTGGGTGACACACGTGCCAATGGCGCGCTTACCAGTTGCCGGCGCCCGGCACGTTGTGTTCGCGGGCGCGGCGGCGCATCAGCAGGTTCAGCCACTCCACCAGCACCGAGAAGCCCATCGCGGCGTAGATGTAGGGCTTGGGCACGTGCACGTCCAGGCCGTCCAGGATCAGCACCGCACCGATCATCAGGATGAAGGCCAGGGCCAGCATCTTCACGGTCGGGTTGGCGTCGATGAAGCGGCCCAGCGGGTTGGCGGCCAGCAGCATCACCAGCACCGACAGCAGGATGGCAGCCACCATCACCGGGATGTGGTCGGCGATGCCCACGGCGGTGATCACCGAGTCAAGCGAGAACACGATGTCGATCACCGCGATCTGGGCGATCACGTAGCCGAACACGGCCGACGCCTTGGTGGTGGTGGGGTCTTCGTCCTCGCCACCGCTGATCAGTTCCTTGATCTCCATGCAGCCCTTGATGATCAGGAACAGGCCACCAACGATCAGTACCAGGTCGCGGATGGAAATGCCCATGCCGGCCACGGTGAACAGGTTGGCCGCCATGTGCGCCAGGTAGGCCAGCGAGACCAGCAGGCCGATGCGGGTGATGCAGGCCACCGCGATGCCCAGCTTGCGTGCGAACGGACGACGCTCTTCCGGCAGCTTGCTGACCGCGATGGAAATGAACACCAGGTTGTCGATGCCGAGCACGATTTCCAGCGCGCTGAGCGTGAACAGGGTCACCCAGGCATTGGGGTCGGCGAGGAACTCAAAGGACATGGAAACTCTTCAAGGCAGTGGGGGAATGGGGTTTCAGCCGTAGCTGCCGGCCAGCGCGTGCGGAACCACGACCAGCGCCCAGCACAGCAGCACGTTCATCATCAGCACGAACACCGCTGCCGAGCCCATGTCCTTGGCGCGGCCAGCCAGCTCGTGGATCTCGCTGCCGTAGCGTTCGATCACCGCTTCGATGGCCGAGTTGGCAAGCTCCATCGCCAGCACCAGCAGCATCGAGCCGATCAGCAGCGCGCGTTCGACCGGGGTCTGGCCCAGCCAGATCGCGACCGGGGTCAGCAGGATCAGCAGGTAGACCTCCAGCCGGAACGAGGACTCGTGCAGCCAGGCGGCGCGCAGGCCCTGCCAGGACCAGCGGGCGGCCTGGAAGATGCGGCGCGGGCCGCGGGGCAGATGGCCGAACTGATCAGCCACGGATGGAACATCCAGCAACAGGGGCGCGGCGCAGCGACCGCTCAGACGCACGGCAGGGAATCATGGGTGCACAGGAATAGGCAGATGGCCGCCATTTTGCCACAAGGCCGCCAACCGCACCCCGCACCGGCCCGCTGAACGGCCTGCCAGGGGCAAGCACCGGGCTGGGCCGTGCTTCTATGATGGAGCTCCCCTTGCCTGCTGGAGCGCCTGATGTCCCGTCGCCGTACCTGCCTGCTGATGCTGGGCCTGCTGACTGCCGCACCGCTTGCCCAGGCCCTGAGCCCGGCCAGGCCGCCGCAGGTGCCCGAACAGGTCTCCAATGTGGCTTGGGCCGGCGACATGGCCCGCTTCGCCAGCGCCGACCAGGCCAACCCGCCGCCGCGTGGTGGCATCGAGTTCATCGGCAGCTCCTCGATCCGCTTCTGGGAGAGCCTGGCCACCGACTTCCCCGGCCAGCCGGTGTTCAACCGCGGCTTCGGCGGTTCGGAAGTGCGCGACAGCACCTGGTATGCCGGCCAGATCGTGGTGCCGTATGCGCCGTGCAAGGTGTTCTTCTACGCCGGTGACAACGACCTCAACAGCGGCCGCAGCGCCATGCAGGTGCGAGATGACGTGGTCGCCTTCGTGCAGCGCGTGCACCGCGACCTGCCGAAGACCAGGGTCGAGTACCTGTCGATCAAGCCGAGCCCGTCGCGTGCGCACCTGCTGCCGGCGATCAACGAAGCCAACGCGCTGATCAAGGCTGCGCTGGCCAGGCTGCCCAACACCGGCTTCACCGACATCTACACGCCGATGCTCGGCGCCGATGGACAGCCGGACGCGACGCTGTTCCGCGAGGACATGCTGCACATGACCCCGGCCGGCTATGCGATCTGGACCAAGGCGCTGGCGCCGAAGGTCAACTGCAACTGAGGCACTGTGGACGTCGGGCATGGCCCGGCGCTACCGCACCCCATCCACGCATGGCCTGGATCTACCGACATTTCAGCGGGATGGGGTCAGAGCCGGTTGCGCCGCAACGGGATCCGACCCCGGCAGGTCGCCGCGTTACCGGAAGACCACCGTGGCCTCGGTGCCCTTGCCCGGCTGGCTGGCCAGGCTGACCTTCCAGCCGAAGCGGTCGCACAGCCGGCGCACGATCGACAGGCCCAGGCCGGTGCCCTGCGGGCGGCTCGGCTCGGCGCGGTAGAAGGGTTCAAACGCGCGCGACAGCGCCTCGGCGGACATGCCGATGCCGGTGTCGCGCACCACCACCCGGTCATTGAGCACGTGCACGTCGATACGCCCTTCGTCGGTGTAGCTGCAGGCGTTGCGCACCAGGTTGCTGACCACCACCTGCAGCACCCGCGGCGGCGCGTGCAGCTGCACCGGGCCTTCGCTGTGCAGGTGCACTGACACCAGACGCGTACCCAGCAGTTCGTTGGCGTTGTCCACCTCGTAGCGGACGATGTCGTTGACGTCGAACAGCTCGATCTGGGGTTCGACGTCGGCCTCGCGGGCCAGGATCAGGAACGCGTCGATCACCGCTTCCATGTCACGGCCGGCGCGCTGGATGCGCTGCAGGCTGCGGCGCAGGCGCGGCTGCAGGGTTTCATCGCCCAGGGCCATGTCGCTGGCCACACGGATGACGGTCAACGGCGTGCGCAGCTCGTGGCTCGCATCGCGGGTGAAATTGCGCTCGCGCGCCACATGCGCGCTGACCCGGTTGGCCAGCGAATGCAGCGCGGCCGCCAGCTGCCGGGTCTCGCCCTGCATGTCCGCGGGCAGCTTGTTCGGTTCCAGGTCGGCCGCCTCCGGGTGGCCCGGATCCCAGCGCGAGACGCGCCGTGCCAGCCAGTTCACCGGCGACACCAGGCGCTTGGAAGCCCGGTAGGTGACCCAGCTGGCGCCATACACCGCCAACAGGGTCAGCAGCACCGGCACGATGCCGAACCAGAACGCCAGCATCTCCGCACGCGAACGCAGGAACACCAGGTACAGGCGGCCGGCCGGACGCACATCGACCAGTACCAGCTGGTCATCCTTGGGCAGCTCGTGGAAACCGGGTTCCAGGTTGCGCAGGTTGGCCGGCAACGACAGCGCCGACTGCCCGCTTTCCAGCAGGTAGCCGCGGATGTTCTGGGTGTTGGGCGGTGGCTGCACCGGCGAGGCCTCGTGCAGCGTCCAGTAATAGGCCGCTTCCTCGCGCAGGGCGGCGCCGACCAGGCTGTGCTTGATCACCAGCGAAACCAGCCAGGCACCGAGCAGGATGCCCAGGCTGGCCAGGACTGCCTGCAGGATGAAGGCGATACGGATCTTGCGCGGCAGGCCGTGCGGCATTGCGGGGTCCCGGTCAGAGCGCTGCGATTATAGGCAGCGCGCTGCGCCGTAGTCGTGCACGGAGGATGACCGGCGGCAGTGCCGGCCGGTCATCCGTGCCCGGTGCGGGGTCGTTGCCCGGCCGGGCCTGATGCTGCACCGGCCTGGCCCCGATCAGGCCATCGGCTGGGCGATATCGGCAATGCGGTAACCGGCGCTCTGCACGGTGTGCAGCAGCGGACGGTCGAACGGCTTGTCGATGATCTTGCGCAGGTTGTACAGATGGCTGCGCAGGGTGTCCGAATCCGGCAGGCCATTGCCCCAGATCTCGCGTTCGATCTCCTGGCGGGTGACCACGCGCGGCGATTCGCGCATCAGGATGGTCAGCAGGCGCAGGCCGATCGGCGACAGCTGTAGTTCGGTACCGGCACGGGTGGCCCGCATGCTGACCGGATCGAGCACCAGGTCGGCGACCTTCAGCACTTCCGAACCCACCTGGCGGCGTTCGCGGCGGATCAGCGCGCGCAGGCGGGCTTCCAGCTCCTGGATCGCGAACGGCTTGGTCAGGTAGTCATCGGCGCCGAAACCGAGGCCGGTGAGCTTGTCGTCCAGCGTGTCGCGTGCCGTGAGCATCAGCACCGGGGTGGACTTGCGCGCATCGTTGCGCAGGCGACGGCATACTTCGATGCCATCCAGGCGCGGCAACATGAGGTCGAGCACCACGACGTCATAGCTGTTCTCCGCCGCAAGGCGGTAGCCATCCAGGCCGTCCTGTGCATAGTCGACTTCGAAGCCGCGACCTTCCAGGTATTCCCCGATCATCTCGGAGATGTTGCGGTTGTCTTCGACCACCAGCACCAAGCCGGAGGTCTCCTTCGTCTGACGCATGTGATTCCCTCTAACTTCAGCTTTGTGAAACATGCCGGATCGACGGTGGACGCGATGTGAAGTTCCGTCAAGAGGGTTGTAAATCGTTCAGAGCAGGGGTCGCAGGAGTGGCCAGACGTTGTCCAGCACCCTCGATTGCGCCTGCGCCGTGGGGTGCAGGCCATCGGCCTGCATCATGCCCGGCTGCAGGGCCACGCCCTCCAGCAGGAACGGCAGCAGCGGCACCTTGTACTGCGTGGCCAGCGCCTTGTAGGCCGCCGCCAGGCGCTGGCGGTAAGCGGGCCCATAGTTGGGCGGCACGTCGATGCCCAGCAGCAGCACCCTGGCGCCGGCCTTCTGGCTGGCCTGTACCATCTTTTTCAGGTTGCCCTGCACCTGTGCCGGGGTCAGCCCGCGCAGCGCGTCGTTGCCGCCCAGCGCGATCACCACCACCGTCGGCTTTTCCTTCGCCAACAGGCCCGGCAGGCGGGTCAGCGCGCCGGCCGTGGTTTCCCCGCTCATGCTGGCATTGACGATGCGCGCCGGTGTTTTCGACTGTTGCCTGACCCGCTGCTGCAACAGGCTGACCCAGCCGGCGTCGGCAGGGATATTGTGGGCAGCACTGAGGCTGTCGCCGAGCACCAGCACCGTACCTGCCGGGTCTTTGGCTCCGGCCAGCCCGGGCAGCAGCAATCCCAGCAGCAGCACCATCATCGCGCCGGCTCGCCGGCTCCATCCCGTCTTGCGCATTGGAGTCTCCTCATCGACAGCCTGTCCCCCCGCAGCACGCCCGTCGCCATCGCCGTCGACCAGGTCGGCAAGTCCGTGCAGGGCCCGGAGGGTGAAGTCCACATACTGGACAACATCACCCTGACCGTCCATGAAGGCACCAGTGTGGCCATCGTCGGCGCTTCGGGGTCCGGCAAGACCACCCTGCTCGGCCTGCTGGCCGGACTGGACCTGCCCAGCCGCGGCCACGTCGCGCTGGCGGGCCAGAACCTGGGCGACCTGGATGAAGAAGCACGGGCCCAGCTGCGCGCGCGCGCGGTCGGCTTCGTGTTCCAGAGCTTTCATCTGCTGCCGGCGCTGACTGCCGCCGAGAATGTCGCGCTGCCGTTGGAACTGGCCGGACGCGAGGACCGCGCGCGGGTGGACGAGGTGCTGGCGCAGGTCGGCCTGGCCCATCGCGCCCGCCACTACCCGCGCCAGCTGTCCGGCGGCGAGCAGCAGCGCGTGGCGCTGGCACGTGCCTTCGTCACCCGCCCGCGCATCCTGTTCGCCGACGAACCGACCGGCTCGCTGGACCACGCCACCGGCCAGCACATCAGCGACCTGCTGTTCGAACTCAACGCCGGCAGCGGCACCACCCTGGTCCTGGTCACCCACGACCTGCGCCTGGCCCAGCGTTGCCAGTACATCCACCGCATCGATGACGGCCGCCTGCTGCCGGTCGAGCGTGGGGCACAGGCATGAACGTGCTGCGCCACGCGTGGCGCGCGCTGCGCCGCGAGGCGCTGGCCGGCGACCTGCTGACCGTGTTCGCCGCGCTGGTGCTGGGCGTGGCGGTGATGACTGCGGTGGGCACGCTGGTGAACCGGGTCAACCTGGCGCTGACCGGCAGCGCGGCGGAAATGCTCGGCGGCGACCTCGGCATCGCCGGGCGCGATGATCCGCCGCAGGCATTCGCCGACGAGGCGCAACAGCGCGGCCTGGCGCATACCCGCATCGCCAGCTTCGGCAGCGTGCTGTTCAACGGCGATGCCAGCCAGATGGCCAGCATCAAGGCGGTACAGGCAGGTTATCCGCTGCGCGGCACGCTGCGGGTCCGGGCCACGCCCGGCGGTGCGTTGATCGCCGATGCCGGCATGCCGCCCAAGGGCCAGGCCTATGCCGACCCACGCCTGCTGCAGGGGTTGGGGCTGAAGGCCGGCGATGACCTCGAGTTCGGCGCCGGCACGCTGCGCATCGCCGGCATCATCGAGGCCGAGCCGGACAGCGGTGGCGACCTGCTGACACTCTCGCCCACCCTGCTGGTCAACCGCGCTGATGTGGAGGGCACCGGCCTGCTCGGCCCGGGCAGCCGTATCAACTACCGGCTGATGTTCGCCGGCGCAGCGGAGCCGATCGCGGCGCTGCGCCAGTGGCTGCTGCCGCAGGTGAAAGGCCTGCGCCTGCTGAGCGTGGACGACACCCAGCGTGGCGTGCGCCAGGCATTCGATCTGGCCGGGCGCTTCCTCGGCCTGAGCGCGCTGCTGGCGGTACTGCTGGCCGGTGTGGCCACCGCGCTGGCGGCCAACCGCTTCGCCCTGCGTCGCATCGACCAGGTGGCGATCCTGCGCTGCCTGGGCGCACGCCAGCGCGACATCCTGCTGGGCCTGGCGCTGCAGCTGCTGATGCTGGCGGTGCCAGCCTGTGCGCTCGGCATCGGCCTGGGCATGGCCGCGCAGGAAGGCCTGGTGCAGGTGCTGGGCAGCCTGGTGCCGCAGCGCCTGCCGCTGCCGGAAGCGATGCCGGCGCTGACCGGTGCCGGCATCGGCCTGCTGCTGCTGTTCGGCTTCGGCCTGCCACCGCTGCTGCGCCTGCGCGGGGTGCCGCCGATGCGGGTGCTCAACCGTTCCTTCGCCGCCCTGCCGCCGGCGTCGCTGCTGGCCTATGTGGCGGCGCTGGCGGCCAGCCTGCTGCTGGCGGTGCAGGTCACCGGCGATCTGAAACTGGCGCTGTGGGTGCTGGGCGGCCTGGCCGCGCTGGCGCTGGCGGCCGGTGCGGTCGGCTTCGTGCTGCTGCAGCTGCTGCGCGGCCTGCAGCACCGCCTGCATGGCAACTGGCGGTTGGGCCTGGCCGCGCTGACCCGGCGCCGGCTGCTGGCGGTGATGCAGCTGGTGGGGCTGTCGCTGTCGCTGTGCGCGTTGTTGCTGCTGGCGGTGACCGGACCCGGCCTGCTGCAGCAGTGGCGCGAGCGCCTGCCTGCGGATACGCCGAACTACTTCCTGATCAACATCCAGCCCGAACAACGCGACGGTGTGCTGGCCGCATTGCGTGGACTGGGCGCCGGCGACGCCAGTATCGAGCCGATGGCGACCGGCCGCCTGATCGCGATCAACGGCAAGCCGCCGCTGCGCGTGGACCAGGCCGCCGCCGAGGGGAACGGCGCGAACAACGGCCCGCGCGAGGACGACGACGAGAACCGGCCGCTGAACTTCAGCTGGCGCAGCAGCTTCCCACCCGCCAATGCGCTGCTGGAGGGCCGCTTCTGGCAGGCCGGCAGCACCGCGGCGGAAGCCTCGGTGGAAACCAGCTGGGCGCGGCGCTACGGCGCGCACCTGGGTGATCGCATTACGATTTCCGTAGGCGAGCAGCAGCGCGAGTTCACCGTCACCAGCATCCGCAAGGCGGACTGGAACACATTCCGCCCGAATTTCTTCGTGCTGTTGAACCCGAATGCGGTGGGCGATACCCCGCACAACCTGCTGTCGGCCTTCCATCTGCCGTCCGGCAACGCGGCCGGGCTGGGCGAGCTGGTGCGCGCGCAGCCGAACCTGTCGCTGCTGGACGTGGACGCGGTGATCTCGCAGGTGCGCGATGTGATGGAGCGCGTGGCGCAGGCAGTGCAGCTGGTGATGGTGTTCAGCCTGCTGGCCGGCGTGCTGGTGCTGCTGGCGGCGCTGCAGGCCACCGCCGGCGAGCGCCGCTACGACAGCGCGGTGCTGCGCACGCTGGGCGCGACCCGGCGCCAGCTGCGCGGCGCGGTGCTGGTGGAGTTCGGCGCGCTGGGCACGCTGGCGGCGTTGCTGGCGGTGGGCGCGGCCGCAGCGATCGGCGTGGCGGTGTCGCAGAAGGTGTTCGAGCTGCCCTTGCTGCCGCCGTGGCCGGGCCTGCTGATCGGCGGCGTGGTCGGCATCGGCTTGAGCCTGCTGGCGGGCTGGTGGGGTACGCGGGCGATCCTGCATACGCCGCCGGCATTGGCGCTGCGCGAGGCCTGAATCGGTTGCGCCTCCGGATGGCGTGCCGAGCAAGCCCGGCCCCCACCGGCAGCCGGTGAATGCGGTGCCGGGTACCCCCGGCACCCCTCTCCATCGCGGCGATCAGCCTTCCTTCGGCGCCTTTTCCACGTACTTGGCGAACACCTCGTCGATCTGCTTGTCCTTCACCTTTTTGCCGGACTGGATCGCTTCGGCCTGGGTGAACAGCGGAATGATCATCGCCATGCCATCGATCTTGGTCTTCAGGTGCACGCCCGGGGCCTGGCCGAGGAAGCCGTCCCAACGCTGGCGCACCTTGGCCCAGTAGCCGGCAGTGGCCTTCCAGTAGTCACGCGCCGGGGTGAAGTCGACCTCGGTGGTCTTCACGTAGTCGTTGAAGCCGAACTCGCGTGCGATCTCCACCTGGCTGCCGTCGGCGTTGCGCTGCACCTTGGTGTTGAACTGCTCGTGGGTCCAGCCATTGGGCGTGAGCGTGTGGCGGTTGACGACGGCCAGCGCGTTGTAGTCGCTGCGCTTGGTGTACTCACGGCGCGGCAACGGGCGCCAGCTGAGGTCGCTGGTCCAGCTCGGCACGTTGTTGGCGTAGGTCCATTTGCCGGTGCCGCAGTAGCGCGGTGCGTCGCTCACTTCGTACACGCACTGGGTCCAGGCGCCCTGGTTCACCGCTGCGGGAATGCGGCGTACCTGCCAGGTCTGGTCGGCGCTGAACTCGAATCGGTTCGGTGCTTCGTACACCCAGTCCTGGCGCCAGTGCTTGGTGATGTGGCCGCTCTTCTCGTCCAGCAGCAGGTGCTGCAGCACGATGCGCTTCGGCGTGTCCTCGACCACGATCACCAGCTCGTTGCCGCCGCTGCGCATCGCCGGGGCGCGCTCGTAGCCGGGCTTCAGCAGCACGGTCTCGTCGAATGCGAAATCGACGGTGTACTCGCCCTGCATGGCAAGGATGCTGTCGTGGTCGCGGGCGATGCCGGAGGGCTGCGCGCTGGCCACGCCGCTGGTGGCGAGCAGCAGCAGGACGCTGGCTGTCTGGAGCTTCATCGGGGTCTTCCTTCGGGGTTGCAGATGCAGTGAGAGGCCGTCCGTGGCCGACAGGCGTTCCATCGGGAAAGGGTTACAGCCGGATCAGCGGCAGGTCGCCGGGAACCCGCGGCGCCGAGCGACGTGCAGCATCGGCGCAGCAGCAATCGTCGATCGCCAGCTCGCCTTCGGCACCTTCCAGCCGCGCGATGCGACGCGCGGTGGCTGCGCCCAGCGAGGACAACGTCGACAGGCTTGCAGCCAGGGTGCGGCCGTCGTCGGCGGCATGCAGGCGCAGCGCACACAGTCGCCAGCGCTGGCCACCGAGATGGCCGGCCAGGCGCCGCCACAGGCGTTCGCCGACACTGCCCTCGCTGTCATGCTCCGCGCCCGGCGGCAGCGCCGCGACCAGCCGGTCCCAGGCCAGGAAATCGCTGTCGGGCAGCAGGTACAGCCGCCACACGCAGCGGCCGCGGCCATCGAGGAAACACAGGCTTTCGCGCACGCCCTCGCTGTCCACGCCCTGGCAGGCATGCACGCGTACTGCCTGGCGCCAGCCACCGAGCTCGTTGCCGTCGGCGCGGTACAGGCACAACACGGTGCCGAGCGTGGCCAGCTGTGCCGGCGTCGGCCAGGCCGCGCTGCCCTGCGCGGCGATGGCGTCGTTCCTGCGTGCGGACAAGGCTCGGCTCATGAGGTCACCAGGAAACGGCAAGGCTGGCGGAGAGGGTGCGGCCCGGGCTGGTATAGCGGTCCAGCACGCGGCTGCCCGGCGACAGCGTCGAACCCACGTTGGACCAGTCGATGTAACGCTTGTCGCCCAGGTTGAACACGCCGACGTTGAAGGTGGCGCCCGGGGCGAAGTTCCAGTGCGCCATCAGGTCGGCCACGCCGTAGCCGGCCGGGCGGTACACCGTGGCGGCGGTGACGCGGTCCTTGCGCTTGACGAAGGTACCGGCCAGTTCGACGCCCCAGGTGTCGGTGTCGTACATCAGGCCGACGGTGCCACGCAGCGGGTCGACCGAATCCAGCGGGGTGTCTTCGGTCCTGTTGTCGCCGCGCGACCAGGCCACCGAGCTGCGCAGCGCCCAGCCCTGCAGCGCCGGGCTGATCTGGCCGAAGTCGACGCCGGCCTTCATTTCGGCACCGTAGATGCGCGCATCCGCGATGTTGCGCGACTGGAACACCATCAGGCCCTGGGCGTTGGTGCCGACCAGCGATTGCGACTCGATGAAGTCCTTGTACTCGTTGTAGTAGCCGCTGAGGCTGACGTAGGCCGCTGGCGACAGGAAGCGCAGTCCCAGCTCCATGCCGTCACTGGTTTCCGGCTTCAGGTCCGGATTGGGAATGGCGGTGTAGCCGAAGGCGAAGTTGGTGAAGCCCAGGTTGACGTCGTTGTACGGCGGCGAGCGGAAGCCATGCGAATAGCCGGCAAACAGCGACCATTCGTCGGTGAAGCGATAGACCATGCCCAGCTTCGGCGAGACGCTGGTCTTGGTCAGCCTGGCCACCGCAACGCCGGGATTGTCGTCGGCGAAGATGCTGTCCACCTCCGGCTTCAGCTCGTAGCGGTCCACGCGCACGCCCGGCACCAGCGACAGCTTGCCGTTGGCCATGCGCATTTCGTCCTGTGCGTACAGGCCCAGCTCGGTGGTCTTGCTGATCGGGAAATCGCGCACCGGGAAGGCGTCGGGCAGGATGGTGGTGCTGGTCTGGCCATTGGCCAGCACCTGGTAACCGTCGCGCTTCTGGCGGATCTCGGTATGCGCGCCCTCGAAACCGTAGGTCAGCGCGTGTTCGACGCTGCCGGTGCTGAACGCCTTGTTGAACTGCGCCTGCAGGCCGTAGACGCGCTGGTCGAAGTTGAACGCGCGGTGCCGGCGGCTGCGGTTGGCGCGGTCCTCATCCGTGATCTGGGTGGTTTCGCTGTGCTGGGTATACAGCTGCCAATGCAGGCTGTCGGCGAAGCCCTTGTCCAGCGCATCCATTTCATGGGCGAACGACACGCGGGTGCGGTTCTGCGTATCGCGCGCCTTCATGCCGGTGGTGGTGGTGCGGTCGATCGAGGACAGCACGTTGGTATCGGTGTTGTCTTCGTTGCCTTCCACGGTCAGCCGGAAGCGCTGGTCCTCGCTCGGCGCATAGACCAGCTTGGCCAGGCCACTGCGACCATCGCGGTCCTGCGGGTTGGGCGCGGTGCGGGTATTGTCGAGGCTGCGTACATCACCCTTGTTGCCGGTTTCCTGGCCCTGGCGATGGTTGATGTTGACCATGCCGCTCCAGTGTTCGCCGCCGAACGCGCTGGTCACGCCGCCGAGCAGGCCCTTCCACTCACCGTCGTAGCCGAACTTCAGGCCGACGTAGCTGTCCTTGCCATCCTTCAGATAATCGGCCGGATCCTTGGTGACGAAGGCCACCACACCCCCGAGCGCGTCGGACCCATACAGCGAGCTGGCCGGGCCGCGCACGATCTCCACGCGCTTGAGCGTATCCAGATCGGTGAAGTTGCGGTTGGCGTTGGAGAACGAGCCGATGTTGAAGCTGGTGGGCATGGCGATGCCGTCGGTCTGCACGCGCACGCGGTTGCCGTCCAGGCCACGGATGCGGATGCTGCCAAGGCCGAAGCGCGCGGCGCTGCGGCTGACCGACAGGCCCGGCTCGTAGCGCAGCAGATCCTTGATGTCCTGCACCAGGTGCCGGTCCATCTGCTCGCGGTCGATGACGTCCACGGTGGCCGCCACATCGCTCACCGCCCGCTCGGTGCGGGTGGCGGTGACCTGCACACGGTCGAATTCGCGCGCATCGGGCGCGGCGGTGGCCGCGGCAGCAGCATGGGCAGACAGCGGCAGGGCCATCCAGACGGCAAGGCAAAGGGCGGTAGGGCGGGTCATCGGGTTCGTTCGGTCAGGCAGGGGAACCCCCGGTTACCGGCACACCCGGAGGGTGCACGCGGTAGACCGAGGGGGAGAGAGCGGGAGCGGACGGGTCGCCCACCTTGCCGGCGCGGCCGGCAGGAGGGAGGGGGGCGGGCGACCAAGCCGCGATTACTTGGTCAGGATCAGCTTGTCGTTGCTGGTGTGCCGCAGGCGATAGAAGCGGTCGCCGTGCTGGATCAGGATTTCACGACGGCCCTTGAGCAGGGCTTCGCTGTCGATGACCTCTTCCGGCGGAACGACACGGACCGGACGATCGCGGAGGGTCAGCGTTTCGGGGCGCAGCAGTACAGGTTGAGCATTCATGAGCATCTGGACTCGTGCGAGGGACGAGTCAAATGATAATGATTCTCAGTTGACAATCAACAACCATTCTCAATTTGATTGATGAGATTAATGATCGAATTCTGAAATTCGATAGATCATGTCAATCAAATGGCGACGCAGCCGTGTGGAGTCGACTCTACCGAGGCCCCCGAGGCCCGGTCGGCCCCCGGGTTCAGGCGAAGGCGGCTTCGACGTCGGCCCAGCCGGCGGCGTCGACCTGCTCCAGCACCTCCAGCGCCTGCAGGTTCTGCAGCAGCTGGCTGACCCGGCTGGCACCGAGGATCACGCTGGAGACGTTCGGGTTGCGCAGGCACCAGGCGATGGCCAGCGTGGCCGGCGCCTGCCCCAGCGCACGCGCCACCTCGCTGAAGCGGCGCACCTGGGCCAGGCAGGCCTCGGCGTCGTCACCCAGCACCAGCGCCTGCAGCCATTCCATGCCCTCGCGGCCCAGCCGCGCATCGGCCGGAATGCCCTGGTCGTACTTGCCGCTCAGCAGGCCCGACGCCAGCGGCGAGAAGATGGTGGTGCCCAGGCCGGCACCGGCATACAGCGGCGCGTACTCGACCTCGACCCGTTCGCGGTGCAGCAGGTTGTACTGCGGCTGCTCCATCGACGGGCCCTGCAGGTTGCGCGCCTCGGCGATGTCCAGCGCCTGCTGGATCTGCACCGCCGACCACTCCGAGGTCCCCCAGTAGAGGATCTTGCCTTGCCGCACCAGGGTATCCATGGCATGCACGGTCTCGGCGACCGGCGCGTCCGGATCCGGACGATGGCAGTAATAAAGGTCCAGGTAGTCCACCCGCAGGCGCTTGAGCGCCGCATGGCAGGCGTCGGTCACATGCTTGCGCGACAGGCCGCGCTGGGTCGGCCGTGGGTCCTTGGCGCTGCCGAAGAACACCTTGCTGGAGACGCAGATGCCGTCGCGCGGCAGGCGCAGGTCGGCGATCACATCGCCCATCACCTGTTCGGCGCGGCCGTTGGCATAGCCCTCGGCGTTGTCGAAGAAGTTGACGCCGTGGTCCCAGGCGGCGGCCACCAGGTTGCGGGCCTCGTCGCGCGGGATCTGGTCACCGAAGGTCACCCAGGCGCCGAAGGACAGGGCGGAAATCGGCAGGCCGGTGGAGCCCAGGCGACGGTATTGCATGCGAATCTCCTGCTGCGGGCCCGCATCCGGGCCGGGATCGAGCCCCATTCTACCTGCCGCCGCCGGCCGCAAGCCCTTGCCGTTGCTGGCCTGATCGGTACCGATAGATGCGCGCACGCTGCTTTTTCTTGCCCCGGCCCCTGCCCTGCACTAGGCTTCCCGTTTTTCGCGACGCCCCAGGGGAGTCACTCACATGGTCGAAGGTTTGGGCAGGATCGGCTTCGGCCTGTTCGGGTTGGCGGTGCTGATCGGCATCACCTGGTTGTTTTCCAACAACAAGCGTGCGGTTGATTGGAAGCTGGTTGCCACCGGTATCACCCTGCAGATCGCGTTCGCGGCGCTGGTGATCCTGGTGCCGGGCGGCCGCGACGTGTTCGATGCGCTGGGCAAGGGCTTCGTCAAGGTTCTCAGCTTCGTCAATGAAGGCTCGGGCTTCATCTTCGGCTCGTTGATGGACACCAAGAACTACGGCTTCATCTTCGCCTTCCAGGTGCTGCCGACCATCATCTTCTTCTCGGCGCTGATGGGGGTGATGTACCACCTCAACGTCATGCAGGCGATCGTGCGCGTGATGGCGTGGTCGATCACCAAGGTGATGCGCGTGTCCGGCGCGGAAACCACCAGCGTCTGCGCCAGCGTCTTCATCGGCCAGACCGAGGCGCCGCTGACCGTGCGCCCGTACATCGCCAGGATGACCCAGTCCGAGCTGCTGACCATGATGATCGGCGGCATGGCCCACATCGCCGGCGGCGTGCTGGCGGCCTATGTGGGCATGCTCGGCGGTGGCGACCCGGCGCAGCAGGCCTTCTACGCCAAGCACCTGCTGGCAGCGAGCATCATGGCCGCACCGGCCACCCTGGTCGTGGCCAAGCTGCTGATTCCGGAAACCGGCACCCCGCTGACCCGCGGCACGGTGAAGATGGAAGTCGAAAAGACCTCCAGCAACATCATCGACGCGGCCGCTGCCGGTGCCGGTGACGGCCTGAAGCTGGCGCTGAACATCGGCGCGATGCTGCTGGCCTTCATCGCCCTGATCGCGCTGCTGAACGCCCCGTTGACCTGGATCGGCGAGGTGACCGGCCTGGCCGCTGCCATCGGCAAGCCGACCAACCTGTCGACCATCTTCGGTTACGTGCTGGCCCCGATCGCCTGGGTGATCGGTACCCCGTGGGCTGATGCCACCACCGTCGGTTCGCTGATCGGCCAGAAGGTCGTGATCAACGAATTCGTCGCCTACACCGAACTGTCGCAGATCGTGAACGGCCAGGTGGCCGGCGTGAGCCTGTCCGAGGAAGGTCGCCTGATCGCCACCTACGCGCTGTGCGGCTTTGCCAACTTCAGCTCGATCGCGATCCAGATCGGCGGCATCGGCGGCCTGGCCCCGGAACGTCGCCACGACCTGGCCAAGTTCGGCCTGCGCGCGGTGTTGGGCGGTACCATTGCCACCTTCATGACGGCGACCATCGCCGGCGTGCTGACGCACTTCAGTTGAACCCTTGGTTGAGAAAAGATTCCCTATGAGCAGCAGTGTCGTTGTCGTCGGTTCCTTCAATGTCGATCACGTGTGGCGGTGTGAGTCGCTGCCGGCACCGGGTGCGACCATTGCCGGCCGCTACAGCACCGGCCCCGGGGGCAAGGGCTTCAACCAGGCGGTGGCGGCCTGCCGCGCCGGTGCCGACACGCACTTCGTGTGCGCGTTGGGCGATGACGCCGGTGGCGCCACCGCGCGTGAACTGGCTGCGCAGGATGGCTTCGCGCTGATCGCCGAGGCCAGCAGCGAACCGACCGGCACCGCGGGCATCTACGTGGACGCGCGTGGCCGCAACACCATCGTGATCGGCCCGGGTGCCAACGCCGCGCTGGGCACCGATTTCCTGCAACAGCAGCAGGCCCTGCTGACCCGCGCCAAGGTGGTGCTGGTGCAGCTGGAATCGCCGGTGCAGACCATCGAAGCGGCGCTGGCCACGGCCCGCGAGGCCGGTGTCACCACCGTGCTCAATACCGCACCGGCCGACGCGCCCTCGACCATCGGCCTGCTCAAGCTGGCCGATGTGATCACCCCGAACGAAACCGAGTTCGCTGCCCTGCTCGGCCGCCATGTCGGTGAGCGCGTGGATGCCAACGACGTCGCCGCGCTGGATGGCGCCAGCCTGCACGCGCTGTGCCGCAAGCTGGTCGGCAACGGCACCGTGGTGGTGACCCTGGGTTCGGTGGGCGTGTTCGTGTCGCATGCCGACGAGAACCTGCGCGGCGATACCCAGCCGTACTACCGCGTGGGTGCCGAACAGGTGCAGGCGATCGACACCACCGGTGCCGGTGACGCCTTCAACGGTGCGCTGGCCGCGTCGCTGGCGCAGGTGGCCGACGCCCCGTTCGCCCGCCACGTGCGCTTCGCCAACCAGTTCGCCGGCCGTTCGACCGAGAAGGAAGGCGCCGCTGCGGCGATGCCGCGCTTCACCCCGGCCGACGCTGAAACCAAGTAATTCCACGCCACGCGTGGATGACGAGGCCCGGGTGTGCAGACACCCGGGCCTTTCTTTTGCCCATTGCCCAGCCCCTGCGACCGCCTGTCGCATTGCCCACATCCTGCCCCTCGCCCACCATCCGCGCAGCTTCCTCGCACGGGCAGGACATGGACGGATTCCCCTGGCTGCTGGTCGCGGCCGCCGGCAGCGCCGTGGCGGCGCTGCTGCATATCGGCTGCATCGCCTTCGGCGCCGCGTGGTACAGGTACTTCGGTGCCGGCCAGCGCGTGGTCCGGCTGGCGCATGCGGGGCACTGGTGGCCACCGCTGATGACTGCGGTCATCACTGCCGTGCTGGTGGCCTGGACCCTGTACGCACTGGCCGCCGCGGGCTGGCATTCGCCGCTGCCGGCCAGCCGCCTGGTCCTGCCCGGCATCGCCGCGCTGCTGTTGCTGCGTGCCGCGATGGGCTTCGGCCTGGCGCTGTTCCGGCCGTGGTACAACGGCACGCGCTTCTGGGCGGTCAGCTCGCTGGTCTGCCTGGGCCTGGGGCTGGCCTTCGCGCTGGGTACCCGCCAGGCCTGGCAGAGCCTGGGTTAGCCGCCCACCATCGCCCGCCCGTGGGGGCGGCGGAAGCAACCGTCAAGCATCTGCTGATGCCGGTACGGCATGAGGTCGGTGCCGATCGGCCTGAACCGGACCACGCCCGGCACGGCCGTACCGCCGCCCGCGCCCTACAATGGGCGCATGCAGATCGGCCCGTACACCATTGCCCCCAACGTCGTGCTGGCACCCATGGCCGGCGTCACCGACAAGCCCTTCCGCCTGCTGTGCAAACGGCTGGGTGCGGGACTGGCCGCCTCGGAAATGACCATCAGCGACCCGCGCTTCTGGAACACGCGCAAGTCGATCCACCGCATGGACCATGACGGCGAGCCGGCCCCGATCAGCGTGCAGATCGCCGGCACCGAGCCGCAGCAGCTGGCCGAGGCCGCGCGCTACAACGTCGACCACGGCGCGCAGATCATCGACATCAACATGGGCTGCCCGGCCAAGAAGGTGTGCAACGCCTGGGCGGGCTCGGCGCTGATGCGCGACGAGCAGCTGGTGGCGCGCATCCTCGAAGCCGTGGTCAACGCAGTGGACGTGCCGGTCACGCTGAAGATCCGCACCGGTTGGGACTGCGACCATCGCAATGGCCCGGTGATCGCCCGCATCGCCGAGGCGAGTGGCATCGCCGCGCTGGCCGTGCATGGCCGCACCCGCGACCAGCATTACACCGGCCAGGCCGAGTACGCCACCATCGGCGAGATCAAGGCTGCGCTGCGCATCCCGGTGATCGCCAACGGTGACATCGATTCACCGCAGAAGGCCGCCCACGTGCTGCAGCAGACCGGGGTGGATGCAGTGATGATCGGCCGCTCCGCGCAGGGCCGGCCGTGGATCTTCCGCGAAGTGGCGCACTACCTGGCCACCGGCGAGGAACTGCCACCGCCGTCGCTGGCGGAAGTGCGCGACATCCTGCTCGGCCACCTGCATGCGCTGCATGCGTTCTATGGCGAGCCGCAGGGCGTGCGCATCGCGCGCAAGCACCTGGGCTGGTATGCCAAGGACCGGCCGGAGAACGCCGCGTTCCGCGCGGTGGTCAACCGTGCCGAAGACCCGCAGGGCCAGATCGCGCTGACCACCGAGTACTTCGACCGCCTGATCGCCGGGGAACCGGCGCTGTCTTCGGCCGCCTGACCGCCCCCGCCGCGTCGCAACGTCGAGCCTGCTCGACCGAATTGAACTCCGAGAGCCCGCCTCCATGACCCCGCCGATCTCCTCTCCGACCTACCTGCACGGATTTTCCGGCACCGAACAGCAGCGCCTGATGACCCAGGCCCGGCTGCTGGAATCGAGCATCTTCGGCCAGATCGACTACAGCGGCGCGCGGCGCCTGCTGGAAGTCGGCAGTGGCGTCGGTGCGCAGACCGAGATCCTGCTGCGCCGCTTCCCCGAGCTGCACGTGACCGGCGTGGACCTGAGCGAAACGCAGCTGGCCACCGCGCGCGAGAACCTGGCGCGCACGCCGTGGTGCAGCGACCGATACACCCTGCAGCAGGCCGACGCCGGCGAGCTGCCGTTCGAGGCACGCAGCTTCGACTCGGCGTTCCTGTGCTGGGTGCTGGAACACGTGCCTTCACCGGCGCGGGTGCTGAGCGAAGTGCGCCGCGTGCTGGCACCGGGTTCGCCGGTCTACATCACCGAAGTGATGAATGCCTCGTTCCTGCTCGACCCGTACTCGCCGCACATCTGGCGCTACTGGATGGCCTTCAACGACTTCCAGTACGACCATGGCGGTGACCCGTTCGTCGGTGCAAAGCTGGGCAACCTGCTGCTGGCCGGCGGCTTCCGCGACGTGCACACCGAGATCAAGACCATCCACCTGGACAACCGCGAACCGGCGCGTCGCAAGACGATGATCGCGTTCTGGGAACAGCTCCTGCTGTCGGCCGCCGACCAGCTGCTGCAGGCCGGCTCGGTGGACGAGGAAACCGTGGAAGGCATGCGCCGCGAGTTCCGCCTGGTGCAGAACGACCCGAACGCCGTGTTCTTCTACTCGTTCGTCCAGGGCCGCGCCACGGTGTATTGATCCGGTGTTCTGCTGCCGATCAAGGGCGTAGAGCCACGCCATGCGTGGATCCAGTGATCAATGCACGGCGGTGTGGTCGGCCGCGCCCGGCGCCGCCGCCGGCTCCTGCCAGATCCGCTGCCACATCGCCGCCAGGCGGCGACCGGCGTCGGCACGCGCGGCGGGACTGCTGTAATCCACCCGCACCTGCTCGGGAACGATCGCCCGCCACTGCCCGTCGGCCTGCCCGGCCACGACGAAGTTGAAGGTGTAGTCCGGCTCCAGCCCCATGCGCAGGTCACTCAGCACCAACCGGCCGTCAACCACCTGCGCACGCATGAAACCGCGGTTGAACCACGTCAGCTGCTGCACCGCCGGGATGGCCTGCGCTTCGCGCAAGGCCTGTACGTTGGACGCATGGCCTTCGAACCGCATCGGCCCGTGGTCGGCCACCAGCGAGCGGTCACCCACCACGTAGCCATTGGGCGTCATCGCCACCACCCGCCACAGCAGGGTGTTGAACGGCATCGGTACCGAGAAGCGCGGCGCATCGCCCAGGCCCATCGCGGCCAGGCTCTGCTGTGCGGCACGGTCGACCTGTGACTTGGCGATCAGGCCCCAGCCCAGGTAGCCACTGCTGAGCAGCAGGGCCACGCCCAGCACCTTGCCCGCCCAGGGCCGGGCGCGGCCGAACCAGGCCAGCACGCAGCCCAGCAGAAGCCACACCGTATACCCCGGGTCGATGATGAAGACACTGGATCCCATGGTCGGATGCGGGCGCAGCGGCCACCACAACTGGGTGCCATACACGGTGAACGCATCCAGCACCGGATGGGTGACCAGCGCCAGCTGGATCGCCCAGAACCAGCGCAGCGGTGACTGCGCGACGCGGCCATTGCCGAAGCGCTTGAACAGCCACCAGATCAATGCCGCCACCCATGGCAGTACCAGCAGCGAATGACTGAAACTGCGGTGCTCGATCATGTTCGCCACCGGATCGGCTGCGGTGAAACCGAGCCACAGCGCGTCGAGGTCCGGCAGGGTGCCAAGCGCGGCACCAGCGAGCAGGGCCGCGCGGCGATGTCCGGGCGGGGCGATGGCAGCGGCGACGGCGCCACCGAGCACGATCTGGGTCAGGGAGTCCATGGGCCGATGCTAGCGGCTTGCGGGCGGTGCATGTAGAGCCGAGCCCATGCTCGGCTGCGCTTCGTTCGGCGCCACGTCAGCCGAGCATGGGCTCGGCTCTACAGTAGGACAGACGCGCGTTATGCCGCCTGCGACAACCGCGCGCCTGGCAGTTCCACCAGGGTCTGGCCGTTGTGGTCGAGCAGGCGCAGCGCACCATCATGGTCCTCGGCCAGTGCGGTCAGGCTCTCCACCCAGTCGCCGTCGTTGGCGTAGACCAGGCCATCGCGTTCGTCCAGCGCCGCGCGGTGGATGTGGCCGCAGACGATGCCATCCAGGCCGCGCCGGCGCACGTCGTCCAGCCCGGCCTGCACGAAGCGCTCGATGTAGCGTTCGGCGGCCCCGCTGCGCTTCTTCAGGAACTCCGACAGCGACCAGTAGCGCATGCCAAGCCGGCGCCGCACCGCGTTCAGCGCCTGGTTGCCGGTCAGGATGCGGTAGTACAGCCAGTCGCCGAACTTTTCCTGCAGGCCACCGAAATGGGTCACGCCGTCGTAGTCGTCGCCATGCGCGACCAGCAGCCGGCGGCCATCGGCGGTCACGTGGATGGCACGGCGGCGCACCTGCATGGCCGGCAACATCAGCCCGCACACCTGGCGCAGCGAGGCATCGTGGTTGCCGGGAATGTAGATGATCTCGGTCCCTGCACGGCGCAGCGCGTGCAGGGCCTGGATGACTTCGCTGTGCGACTGCCGCCAGTTGGCGCGGCGATGCGCCATCCACCACAGGTCGATGATGTCGCCGACCAGGTACAACCGCTCGCAGCGCAGCTGCGAGAGGAACCGCGCCAGTTCGGTGGCGTGGCAATGACGTGAGCCCAGGTGCACGTCGGAGACGAACACTGCGCGCCGGTGCGGCGACAGGTTCGCCAGCGTGCTCATGCCGGCGCACCCGCGTCGCGCAGATAGCGTTTGCGCTTGTTCGGCCGGATCGCGCACAGGTCCACTTCGATCAGGCCGTCGATCGAATCGCTGAAGTCCGGGTCCACGCCGAAGGCGAGGAAGCGCGCGCCGCCGGGTTCGCACAGATCGGTGTACTGGCGGTACAGCGTCGGCACGCCGGTACCCAGTGCGGCCAGGTTGGCCTTGAGCACATCGAACGCGGCACCCGCATCCAGCTCGCCGAAACTTGGCGGTGCGGCGAAGTACTGGAAGGGGCGGTTCGATTCGGCCAGCCCGGCGGTTCCGCCGTAGTAGCGCTGGTAGTAGGCCACCAGCTGCTCGCGCGCATCGCGCGGCAGCGCTGCGCTGATCGAGACCGCGCCGAACAGGTAGCGGATGCCCGGCCGGCACTGCAGGTAGGCGCCGATGCCCTGCCACAGGTAGTCCAGGCTGCGGCTGCCCCAGTAATCGGGCACCACGAAGCTGCGGCCCAGCTCCAGGCCCTCGGCAATGTGGGTGATGGCATCGTCGGAATAGCGGAACAGCGACGCGCTGTAGAGCCCGGACAGGCCGTGCCGGGCCAGGGCCTGGGCGCCGCGCATGATGCGGTAGGCACCGGCAATGCGCTGCGCCGCCGCGTCCCAGATCACGATGTGCTCGTACTGCGGATCGTAGGCGTCCAGGTCGCGGCTGCGCCCGGTGCCCTCGCCCACCTGGCGGAAGGTCAGCTCGCGCAGGCGGCCCAGTTCCAGCAGCAGCGGTGAATCGGCGGTACAGATCGCCAACAGGATCTGCTTGCCATCGGCGGTCTGGCCCAGCTGGGTGGCCGCGGCAATGCCGGCGGCGACCTGCGAAGGCGGCACCGGAGACGCCAATGGCTCGGGGCCTGCGCACGCAGCGGTATTGCAGGCCGCGCCGTTGCGGCCCAGCGCGTACAGCGCGCGGCGCACCGCCAGCAGCTGTGCGCCCGGGTCACCGCCCTTGCCCAGCTGCATCGGCTCGCCGATGCTCAGCCGCAGCGGTCGGCCACGACGGGCGAACATTTCGCGCGCCAGCAGCGCGGTGCCGGCCGGCTTGAACAGGGTCGAGGCGCCGTAGAACAGCGCCGAGTTGCGCGCTTCCACCCGCACCGGCAGCACCGGCGCGCCGGCTGCGCGGGCAAAGCGGACGAACCCGCGCTGCCAGCGGCCATCACGGATGCCGCGCAGCGACAGCCGCGAGACCTCGCCGGCCGGGAACACGATCACGCACTGCTCGGCGGCCAATGCTTCCTCCACCGCATGCAGGCTGCCGCGCTGCGCCTTGCCGCCGAGGATGCGCACCGGCAGCAGCAGGTCCTGCAGCGGCGCGATCGCCCCCAGCAGATCGTTGGCCACGATCCGCACGTCGCGGCGGATACGGCCAACCGCATCCAGCAGTGCGAGGGCATCCAGTGCCCCGGAGGGGTGGTTGGCGACGATCAGCAGGCGGCCGGTGGCCGGGATCCTGGCCAGCGCGGCCGGATCCACCTGGTACTGGCCGCCGATGAATTCCAGGCCGGCGGCGACGAAACCGAAGCCGCGCAGTCCTGAGCTGCGCTGCAGGAAGGCTTCAATCTGGTCCAGGCGCGACCAGCGCCCGACGCTGCGCAGCAGCGGCCGCGCCAGTTGGCCGCGACGGCCATGGAACCAATCGGGGAAACGTTGCTGGAGACGCTGTTCGAGTTCCTGCATGGCGGATCCACTGATGCCCGGCGGCCGGATTGGCCGACAGCCTGCGCCCGGCAGGCGGCAGCCAGATGGCGGTTTCGGGGCAGAACGATGACGGCCGGCCCGCCTTCGCGGCGAGGTCGCTGCCTGCGCGGTCGGGGCCGGCAGCCGTCCCGTCTGTTGTCACGCTGGTGGAACACTGGGCCTCGGGGCTGGGCCCCAATCACGGCCGGGCGGCCCCTGTCGGGCCTACGCGGGCTTAACCACCGGCAACCGGTACAGGTTCACAATGCACAGGCGGCGCACCCCGTGTATCATGCGCGCCCATCTTTCCATCCGAATCAAGGGATATTACGCCTGATGTCCAGCTATCTCTTCACCTCCGAGTCGGTCTCCGAAGGCCATCCGGACAAGGTTGCCGACCAGATCTCCGATGCGGTGCTGGACGCGATCCTGACCCAGGACCAGCGCGCCCGCGTGGCCTGCGAGACCATGGTCAAGACCGGCGTTGCCATCGTGGCCGGTGAAATCACCACCAGCGCCTGGATCGACCTGGAAGCGCTGACCCGCAAGGTCATCACGGACATCGGCTACGACAGCTCCGACGTCGGTTTCGACGGCGCCACCTGCGGCGTGCTGAACCTGATCGGCAAGCAGTCGCCGCACATCGCCCAGGGCGTGGATCGCAAGAAGCCGGAAGAAATGGGCGCTGGCGACCAGGGCCTGATGTTCGGCTATGCCACCAACGAGACCGACAGCTACATGCCGGCCGCGATCCACCTGTCGCACCGCCTGGTCGAGCAGCAGGCCAAGATCCGCAAGAAGAAGAACTCGCCGCTGTCGTGGCTGCGTCCGGACGCCAAGAGCCAGGTCACCCTGCGCTATGAAAACGGCGTGGTCTCGGCCATCGACGCCGTGGTCCTGTCGACCCAGCACGCCCCCGGCATCAAGCAGAAGGACCTCATCGAGGCCGTCCGCGAAGAGATCATCAAGCCGGTGCTGCCGGCCAAGTGGCTGCACAAGGGCACCAAGTTCCACATCAACCCGACCGGCAAGTTCGAGATCGGTGGCCCGGTGGGCGACTGCGGCCTGACCGGCCGCAAGATCATCGTCGACACTTACGGCGGCTGGGCCCGTCACGGTGGTGGTGCCTTCTCCGGCAAGGACCCGTCCAAGGTCGACCGTTCGGCAGCCTACGCGGCCCGCTACGTCGCCAAGAACGTGGTGGCCGCCGGCCTGGCCGACCGTTGCGAAGTGCAGGTCTCCTACGCCATCGGCGTGGCTGAGCCGACCTCGATCTCGGTCACCACCTTCGGCACCGGCAAGATCAGCGACGACAAGATCGAGAAGCTGATCCGCAAGCACTTCGACCTGCGCCCGTACGGCATCATCAAGATGCTGGACCTGGTGCACCCGATGTACCAGCAGACCGCGGCCTACGGCCACTTCGGCCGCAAGCCGAAGGAGTTCAGCTACCTCAACGGCGAAGGCGAGACCGTCAACGCCACGGCCTTCTCCTGGGAGAAGACCGACCGCGCCGCCGCCCTGCGCGCCGATGCGAAGCTGAAGTAAGAAACACGAAGGGCCGCTCACGCGGCCCTTCTGCTTTCTGGTAGAGCCGGCCGCTGGCCGGCTTTTTCATGGCCTCCGGAAACAATCGCGTGATTGCCGGCCAGCGGCCGGCACTACCCGGTTGCCGATACAATCGCCGCATGTCGACCGAACTGAAAACCCACCAGCTGTCCATGACCGTGCTGATGTCGCCGGAGATGGCCAATTTCTCCGGCAAGGTCCACGGCGGCGCCATCCTGCGCCTGCTCGACCAGGTTGCCTACGCCTGCGCCAGCCGTTACGCCGGCAGCTACGTGGTCACCCTGTCGGTGGACCAGGTGATGTTCCGCCAGCCGATCGCGGTGGGCGAGCTGGTCACCTTCCTGGCCTCGGTGAACCATACCGGCACCTCGTCGATGGAGATCGGCATCAAGGTGGTGGCCGAGGACATCCTCAAGCGCAGCGTGCGCCACGCCAACAGCTGCTTCTTCACCATGGTGGCCGTGGATGAGGAAGGCCGGCCGACGCCCGTCCCGCCCCTGCAGCCGGCGACGTCCGACGAGAAGCGCCGCCAGGCCGCCGCGCAGATCCGCCGCCAGCTGCGCCAGGAAATGGAACAGCGCCATCTGGAACTGCTGGCATCGAATCCGCCGTCACCGGAGGAATGAGGTAGTGCCGGCCGCTGGCCGGCAACCTCGCGTGTGCTGCCGGACATCATGAGGTTGCCGGCCAGCGGCCGGCACTACCATTGCGAATTCGCCGGGCCATGCCCGGCGGGTGCGGATCAACCGGTGTTCTGCACGCCCTGCGCAACACCGTTCACGCAGGCCACCAGCGCGCGCAGCAACCCGTCATCCTCGCGCCAGCTGGCCCGCCAGCGCTGCAACAGGTCCACCTGCAGCACGCTGATCGGATCGACGTAGGGATTGCGCAGGCGGATCGACAGCGCCAGCCGCGCATCGTGGTCGAGCAGCGTCCGCTGGCCCATCAGCGCCAGCAGCCAGTGCCCGGTGAGTTCCAGTTCGCGCTGCACCTGCGGGAAGAAGTGCCCGTGCCGTTCACCCGACAACAGCGAAAACTGCTCGGCGATGGTGATATCGCCCTTGGACAGCACCATCGCGATGTCGTCCAGGAAGGTGCGGAAGAACGGCCAGTCCCGCGCCATCTCGCGCAGGGTCTGTTCGTGGCCGGCAGCAACCGCCGCCTGCAGGCCACTGCCCACGCCGTACCAACCGGGAATCACCGCGCGCGCCTGGCTCCAGGCGAACACCCAGGGAATCGCACGCAGGTTGCCCAGCGCGGCGTCCTGGCCGAGCCGGCGCGATGGCCGCGAGCCCAGCGTCATGCGTTCGATCACGTCGATCGGCGTGGCGGTGCGGAAGTAGTCCATGAAGCCGGCCTGGCCAACGAACGCGCGATACACCTCGCTGCTGGCCGATGCCACCGCGTCCATCACCGGTCGCCACTCATCCTCGCGCGGCTCGGCGGCACGCGGGCGCAGGCTGGCACGCAGCACCGCACCGGTGGCCTGCTCCAGCGAGCGCAGGGCCAGCGCACGGATGCCGTACTTGCGATGGATCACCTCGCCCTGCTCGGTCACCCGCAGGCGGCCATCGATGCTGCCGCGCGGCGATGCGTCCACCGCGTGCGTGGTCTTGCCGCCACCGCGGCTGATCGAGCCGCCACGGCCATGGAAGAAGGTCAGGCGGATGCCGGCCTCGGCCGCCACCTCCAGCAGCTCCACCTGTGCACGCTGCAGGCCCCAGCGCGATGCGGCGATGCCACCGTCCTTGCTGCTGTCCGAATAGCCCAGCATCACCATCTGCACGTCATCGCGCGCTTGCAGGTGCGCGCGATAGATCGGGTCGGCCAGCAGATCACGCAGGGTCGCGGTGCCGCGCTTGAGGTCCTCCACCGTCTCGAACAGCGGCGCGATATCCAGCGGTACTGATCCGTTCTCTTCCACCAGGCCGCCACGGCGCGCCAGCGCCAGCACCGCCAGCACGTCGCTGCGGTCATGTGCCATCGAGATGATGTAGCTGCCCAGTGCATCGCCACCATGCCGCGCACGGGCATCGGCCAGTGCGGCGAACACGGCGTCCAGTCGCCGGTTGCCTTCGTCGTCGCCCTTCGGCAACGGCGCGTCACCACTGGCATGCGGCGCCAGCAGGCGTGCGCGGCCCAAGGCATCCAGACCGTCCCACGCTGCGTCGCCGCCCAGCACCGTGGCCAGCGCGCGCGCGTGCACGCTCGATTCCTGGCGCACGTCCAACCGCGCCAGGTGGAAGCCGAAGGTCTTCACCCGCCACAGCAGGCGCTGCACGGCGAAGCCACCGGCATGTTCGCCGCGGTTGGCGCGCAGGCTGTCGAGGATCAGCTGCAGGTCGTCGATCAGTTCGTCCGGACCGGCGTAGGCGCCTTCGCCGTCATCCAACGTGGCCTGCAGGCGTGCACGCATGCGGTCGTTGAGCAGGCGGTACGGCATGTCGGCATGGCGCGGGCGCGACTGCACCTGCGGCAGCAGCTGCTGGTAGTGCGCCACGCGCGCCTGCAGCGCCTCGCTCACGCCCACCCGCTCGGTGGACTGGCTGAGCAGGCTGGCCAGCTGCAGCAGTTCCTTCTGGTAGCGACCCAGCACGGCCTGCCGCTGCGCGTCCAGCGTAGTGCGGATGGTGTGGGCATCCACGTTCGGGTTGCCGTCCATGTCGCCGCCCACCCACGTACCGAAGCGCAGCAGGCGCGGCAGCGGCAGTTCTTCGCCGTAGGTATCGCGCAGCGCCTGCTGCAGCGATTCGTACAGCACCGGGATCACCCGGTACAGCACCTGCACCAGATAGAAGCCGACGTGCTCGCGCTCGTCATCGACGGTAGGCCGCACCGGCGAGGAATCGGTGGTTTGCCACGAAGCGGTCAGCGCCATGCGGAAGCGCGCAGCATCGGCGGCCGCTTCCCCCGGCGTGCGCTGGCCGTCGAGGTTGTCGACCAGGCTGGCCACCATCAGCTGCTCTTTCTCCAGCAGCGCGCGGCGCACCGCTTCGGTCGGGTGCGCGGTGAACACCGGTTCGATGTCGATGCGCGGCAGCCACTGCGCCAGCTCATCCAGGCCCACGCCCTGCGCCTTCAGGTGCTGCAGCGCATCCTGCAGGCCGTCGGGCTGCGCCCCGGCGGTACCGGCACGCTGGTAATCACGGCGGCGGCGGATGCGATGCACGCGCTCGGCGATGTTGACCACCTGGAAGTAGGTGCTGAAGGCCCGCACCATGGTCTCGGCCTGCTGCGGCGTGCGCCCGGCCAGCCCTTCGGCCAGCTCCGACAGCGGCGCCTGGTTCTCGCGGCGGGCAATGGCGCGGGTGCGCACGTCCTCGACATCGTCGAGAAACGCGGCCGAAACCTGTTCGACCAGCAGGTCACCCACCAGTGCGCCGAGCCGGCGCACGTCATCGCGAAGCGGAAGATCGGGGGAAGCAAACTCGATGCTGCTGCGGTACTCGTTCATCGGCGACGCACAGGCCTCGGTCAACGGATCCAGACCCCAAGCCTATCCCAGATCGGGCGTCGTGCTGCGATGCAAGAATGGTTTCATCTGCACGTATCCATGGCGGACGCAGCCGAGCATGGGCTCGGCTCTACAAGCGTCATGGCGCGTGACACCGTGTAGCGCCCGAGCCCATGCTCGGGCGGCGGCGCAGCCGCACAGGCGGCCGCTGTTGCAGCGGCCACCCTCATGCACGTATCAGCGCTTCTTTTTCGCCGTGCCCTGCTCGGCCGGGCCGATGGTCTGCTCCAGCCAGCGCTCGCTCTCGGCCAGCATGGTCATGATCGATTCGCGTGCGCGGTAGGCATGCGATTCGTTGGGCAGCATCACCAGCCGCGCGGTGCCACCCAGGCCCTTCACCGCCGCGAACATGCGCTCGCTCTGGATCGGGAACGTGCCGGAGTTGTTGTCGTCCACGCCGTGGATGAACAGGATCGGATCCTTGATCCTGTCGGCGTAATTGAACGGCGCCATCTTCTGGTAGACGTCCTGCGCCTGCCAGTAGTTGCGCTCCTCGGCCTGGAAGCCGAACGGCGTGAGCGTGCGGTTGTAGGCGCCGCTGCGCGCAATGCCCGCCTTGAACAGGCGGGTGTGTGCCAGCAGGTTGGCCGTCATGAACGCACCGTACGAATGGCCACCAATGGCGATGTGATCGCGGTCGGTCACGCCACGCCGCACCACTTCATCCACGGCCGCCTGCGCATTGGCCACCAGCTGTTCGATGTAGGTGTCGTTCGGCTCCTTGTCGCCCTCGCCGATGATCGGCATCGACGGGCTGGCCAGCACCACGTAACCCTTGGCCAGGAACGCCTGCGGACCCCAGTAGCTGACCGCATTGAAGCGATACGGCGAATCGGTCACCTGGCTGGCCGCGGCCGCGCTCTTGAACTCGCCCGGGTAGGCCCACATCAGCAGCGGGCGCGGGCCGTCGCGCTTCGGGTCGTATCCCGGCGGCAGCAGCAGGGTCGCGGTCAGGTCGACGCCGTCCTTGCGCTTGTAGCGGATCTGCTCCTTCTGCACACCCTTCAGCTGCGGCAGCGGATGCGCGAAATGGGTCAGCGCGCGCGGTGCGCTCCCAGCATCGGCCAGCGACTGCACGTAGAAGTTGGCCGGCTCGTCCGGGCTCTCGCGGCTCAGCAGCAGCGAACTGCCCTGCTTGTCCAGCAATGCCACCGGCAGCGCATAGCTCGGTGCCTGCGAGTGGAACAGGCGCGTTGCCTTGCCCGTGGCGATGTCGAAGCGGTCCACGAACGGACGGTCGCCTTCCGGCGAAGCACCGGCGCCGGCCAGGTACAGGCTGCCGCCATCGGCGCTGGTCTGCAGCAGCGAACGGCCGCGCTCGTCGCTGGCCCGCAGCGGCCGGCCCGGATCGGCGTAGCGGTCCTGCGCATCGCGATCCCACAGCAGGCGCGGTTCGGCGCTGGCATTGTCCGGGGCGATCAGCCAGGTCTTGGTCCTGCGGGTCTTCCACCACGATTCGGTCAGCAGGGCCAGGTCGCCACGGCCCCAGCTGATACCGGCCAGGCGGCTACCCAGCTGGGCCAGCGTCACCGGCGGCGTGTCGAACGGCGCGGCCTGCATCAGCACCGCATCGCGCACCTTGGCATCCCTGTTCGGGTCGCCACCATCCTGCGCTTCGGCCCAGACCAGGGTCGCGTCGGCATCACCACGCCAGCCGATGTCACGCACGCCGGTCACTTCGGCGTCGTTGCCGGTCGGCAGGCCTTCCACCAGCGGACGCACGGCCACGGTATGCACCAGCTTGCCGCTGGCACGGTCGATCACTTCAATGCGGCGCGGGAAACTGCTCACCGGCACCACGTAGGAATACGGGCGCTGCACCGGCTGGCGCAGCACGAAGCGGCCATCCGGCGACACGGAGAAGCCCATGAAGATGCCGGCCGCGCCGATCGGGCGGGTGCTGCCATCCAGGCTGACTTCCACCGGCTGTGTGGTGGCGTAGTAGTCGAACTGGCGCGCGTCAGCCTCGTTCTTCAGCAGGTCCTGGTAGGTACGGATCGACACCACGCCATCGCCCTGGCGGGTCTGCTGCACGGCCGGGCCGGTCGGGATGCCGTCGGTGGCCGGGGCCGCACCGAGGTTGGCCGGGCGGGTGAACACCACCAGCCCGCGGCTGTCCGGCAGCCACTGGTAACCGCTGCCGATCACCGTGTTCAAGCCGGCAACCAGGCGGCGGGCGCTGCCGGCGGCCACGTCCACCAGCCACAGTTCGTTGGCGCCGCTGATGGCGTCGACCTGGTTGAAAGCGAGCCACTTCTGATCCGGAGACCACATCAGGCTGGCGATCGACAGCGTGGCCGGCAGGCCGCTGATCTGCCGTTCCTTGCCATCGGCCACGTTCATCAGCCACACCTTCTCGCCGAAGCTGAAACGGCTGTCGGAGAACGTGCGCGGGTTGATGCGCAGGCCGGCCAGCTTCAGTTCCGGCTGCGCCACCACCCGGATCGGCGGCAGCGACGGCACCTGCATCAACGCGGCCATGTCGCGGCGAGGCGACAGGTGCAGCGACGGCGCGCGCGGTGCGTCGACCACCGCCTGCAGCGCCGCCGAGGGCAGTTCGTAGCCATTGGCACCCTGCGCCTGTGCTGCAGCGGGCTGTGGGGCCACCGCCCAGGCCAGCGGGGCCACGGCCAGCAGTCCCATCGACAGGACCAGGCCGGTCCAGCGCCGCGTACGGCGCGCGTGCATGCTCATCGTTCTACCTGCGTGATGCGTGAAAGCACCGACCTTAACAGGCCGTGCACGCGCCCCCATCTGCCGATGGTTGGGTCATCCGGATGTCATGCCGGGGCCGCGATATAATGGGGGTTCTCCCCTGCCGAGGGGCGCTGCGACCGGATCCGATGAGGCCCGGCCAGGCTCGGTAAGGTGGCTTTGTAACAACGGCGCCCGGCTAGATGCGAGCACCCGCTCGCCCACAACCGGAGCACACGAATGAACGCTGTTGCCAAGACCTTCTCCACCGAAGGTGATTACAAGATCCGCGACATCACGCTGGCCGACTGGGGCCGCAAGGAACTGGACATCGCCGAGCACGAAATGCCGGGCCTGATGTCGATCCGCCGCAAGTACCAGGCCGAGCTGCCGCTGAAGGGCGTGCGCGTGACCGGCTCGCTGCACATGACCATCCAGACAGCGGTGCTGATCGAGACCCTGAAGGACATCGGCGCCGACGTGCGCTGGGCCTCGTGCAACATCTTCTCGACCCAGGACCACGCGGCTGCCGCCATCGCCGCCACCGGCACCCCGGTGTTCGCCTGGAAGGGCGAGACCCTGGAAGAGTACTGGGACTGCACCCTGGACGCGCTGACCTTCACCCTGGCCGACGGCACCCTGACCGGCCCGGAACTGGTGGTGGACGACGGCGGTGACGTGACCCTGCTGATCCACAAGGGCTACGAACTGGAAAACGGCAGCGACTGGGTCAACACCGCGTCCGCCTCGCACGAAGAACAGGTCATCAAGAACCTGCTCAAGCGCGTCGCCAAGGAGCGCCCGGGTTACTGGGGCCGCGTGGTCAAGGACTGGAAGGGCGTCTCCGAAGAGACCACCACCGGCGTGCATCGCCTGTACCAGCTGGCCCAGGCCGGCACCCTGCTGATCCCGGCGATCAACGTCAACGACTCGGTCACCAAGAGCAAGTTCGACAACCTGTATGGCTGCCGCGAGTCGCTGGCCGACGGCCTGAAGCGCGCGATGGACGTGATGCTGGCCGGCAAGGTAGCCGTGGTCTGTGGCTACGGCGATGTCGGCAAGGGCTGCGCCGCGTCGCTGCGTGCCTACGGCGCGCGCGTGATCGTCACCGAGATCGACCCGATCTGCGCCCTGCAGGCGGCGATGGAAGGCTATGAAGTCAACACCATCGAATCGACCCTGGGCCGTGCCGACCTGTACGTCACCACCACCGGCAACAGGGACATCATCCGCATCGAGCACCTGCGCGCGATGAAGGACCAGGCCATTGTCTGCAACATCGGCCACTTCGACAACGAGATCCAGGTCGACGCACTGGTGTCCTTCGCCGGCATCAAGCACGTCAACATCAAGCCGCAGGTCGACAAGTACATCTTCCCGAACGGCAATGCGATCTTCCTGCTGGCCGAAGGCCGCCTGGTGAACCTGGGCTGCGCCACCGGCCACCCGAGCTTCGTGATGTCCAACAGCTTCGCCAACCAGACCCTGGCACAGATCGACCTGTGGGCGAACAAGGACAGCTACGAGAAGAAGGTGTACCTGCTGCCGAAGAAGCTGGACGAAGAAGTGGCTCGCCTGCACCTGGAAAAGATCGGCGTGAAGCTGACCACCCTGAGCCAGGAACAGGCCGACTACATCGGCGTGCCGGTGGAAGGCCCGTTCAAGCCGGACCACTACCGCTACTGATCGTGCGCGGTGCCGGCCAGCGGCCGGCACTACCGGCGCAGGCGGGGTCGGATCCCTTTCCGCAGGAAAGGGCGCTGACCCCGGCAACAGATGCAGACAGAACGGGCGCCTTCGGGCGCCCGTTCTGCGTTGCGTCGCCCCGCAGCAGATCCGCGCGCCCTGTCACAGTGCCCTAAGAAGCCGCTTGCTAGTCTCTATGCCCCCATGGACTGCCAACTGCAGGCCATGCGCCGGGACGCAGACAGCAAAGGACAGGACATGCCGCGCAACAATGACCGAGTGACCCGGGCGATGAAGCCCCTGATGATCCTGTGCTGGGTGGCCCTGCTGGCCGCCTGCAGCCCGCCTGGCAGCGATGCCGGTGCCAGCGCGCCGGCAGCGAACACCGGCCAGGCAAGCACCGACGGCAAGGCAACCAGCACCCCGGCAGCGGCCACGGGCAGCAGCGCTGCCTGCGCCGAGGGGGCATCACAGGTGCAGACCCTGATCTGCAACGACCCCGCCCTGTTGCAGCAGGAAGGCGAGCTGGCCAAGGCTGAAGCCTCCGCACGCGACACCCTCGATGCCGCCGGCAAGGACAAGCTGCAGGCCGAGCAGCAGCGCTGGATCCAGCATACGCGCGACCTGTGCGGTGACGCGCACTGCCTGCAACAGGTATTTGCCGATCGCCTCAAGGTGCTCTCGGCCACGCGCGACGGCCTGGTCGACCAGGACGCCTGCGAAGTGCCCGACGGCCAGCAGCAGTGCGTGGACCTGCTGGTGCTGCGCGACCCCAACAGCCAGTTGGCGAACTTCAACACGCTGCTGGGAGAAAACGGCCAGGAAGGCCGCCTGCTGGGCTGTACGGCCGCCACCAACGTGGGCGGTGGCCCCAACGCCGTGCTGGCGGCCAACTGCATCCAGGAAACCACCGCCGGCAAGCGCAACGTGCAGCTGTGCAGTAACCAGATGATCGGCCAGTTCGCCCTCGAACCGGCATCGGCCGCCTACGGCACCCAGGCCGTCCGCCAGCTGCTCGGCTTCACGCAGCAGCACTGCGCCGGCTGACATCCGCTGGGTGCGCCCGGCGCTTTTTCCCACATTGAAGGACGATGACCATGGCAAAGGATTCCACCCTTACCCGCGAACAACTGTCCACGCTGTTCCTCAACACGGAGCTGGGCGGCAACACCCGCCACCTGGACCACTTCTCATACGCGCAGAAAGGCGCAAGCACCTACTCGTTCGGACTGGTGCAGTTCGATGTCGGCGGCAATCCACAGGCCAGGCGTTTCCTGCGCGACAACGGCTTCACCGCCGCTGACATCGAACTGCTGTCCCAGCAGGGCGGATTGAGCACCCGGCAGCTGGCGGCGCTTGACGCCAAGTTGCAGGCCATTCCGCAGGCGAAGATGGACCAGCTCACCAACGACAAGCTGGACAGCGCCATCGAGCGCGTCGATGAAGCCATCGCCAAGGTGCGTGCCACCAACCCGGCCGCCGCCGATGCCATCGCGGCCAACCCCGAACTGCAGCTGGCCATGGCCGACTATGACAACCAGTTCGGCGGCATGGGCCCGCAGTTCATCAGCTATCTGGCCGGCAACGCGGAAAAGCTGCTGGGCGGTACGGTCCAGGCCGGCAATCCGCCGACCCGCAGCGACGTGCAGAACTTCGTCGATGCCACCAAGTACGGCATCCAGTCGCCGGCCGCGGTGACCAGCCGCGATGAGCGCTTCGACCGGGCCATGACCCAGCTGGGCATCACCCCCACCCATGCCCCCTCGCACGGGTCGCCCGGCGCGCCCGGCGGCAACGGCGTACTGGTCAGCGGCGCCAGGGGCGATGAGGTAAAGGCGATGCAGCAGAAGCTGGCCGACCTGGGCTACCTGGGCAAGGACGGCAAGCCATTGGTAGCCGATGGCGATTTCGGGCCCGGCACCCTGGAAGCGGTCAAGCAGTTCCAGCGTGAGCACCAGCTCACCGTCGATGGCAAGGTCGGTGCCACCACCCTGGGTGCGCTCGACAAGGCCATCGCGCAACAGCAACAGCAGGCCGCCGAACCGACCATGGCCACCCCCGGCCATGCCGACAACCCACGTTACCAGCAGGTCGTGGAAAAGCTGGAAACGCTGGAAGAACAACGCCGCCAGGGTGGCCTGGCGCCACTGTTCAATGACCGCAGCCAGCTCGAGAACGCCGCGGGCCTGGTGGCTTACGAGTCCAAGCTGGCTGGCATGAGCCAGGTCGATACCGTGCTGGCGCGGCCGGACAACCAGGGCGTGTTCGCCGTGCAGGGCCAGCTTGGCGATCCCGCCATGCACCGCACTTACGTCGACCTGTCGCAGGCGGCGAACCACACGCTGCAGGACAGCACGCGGCATAGCCAGGCGCTGGACAACGAACTGTCGCAGCGACAGACCCAGGAACAGATTCAGACGCAGCAGTCGATGTCGCGCTGACGCGGGATGCCGACGATCACAGCCGGGACGGGCCCTTCGGGGGCCCGTCCTGCGTTGATGCGCGAGTTTCGGTCAAGGCAATATCCCTACCTCGCGCTAGGATGCGCCCATGACCCCGGCCATCAACCTGCTCAAGCGCGAGAAGATCGCCCACACCGTGCGCAGCTACGTGCACGACGCCCACGCCGAATCGTATGGCGGCGAAGCCGTCGACAAGCTCGGCCTCGACCCGGCCCAGGTGTTCAAGACCCTGCTGGCCAGCACGGAAGCACACGAACTGCTGGTGGCGATCGTGCCGGTCGCCGGCCAGCTCGACCTGAAGGCGCTGGCCGAAGCCGCCGGCTGCAAGAAGTGCGAGATGGCCGCCGCCGATGCCGCACAGCGCGCGACCGGCTACCTGGTCGGTGGCATCAGCCCGCTGGGGCAGAAGAAACGCCTGCGCACGTTCCTGGACGCCAGTGCCGAAGCGCTGCCCGCGCTGCATGTCAGCGCCGGGCGCCGCGGCCTCGAGGTAGAACTGGCACCGGCCGACCTTCTGCGCCTCACCGCCGGCCACTACGCTGCCATCGGCAAGTCACGCTGATGCGCTGGCCGTGGTCTGCAGCGCCGGTACCCCGGCTCGAAGATGCACAGGCCGACGTGCTGCTGCAGGACCTGCTGTCGCGCGATGCCACGCGCATCACCGATGCCGCACGCACGGTGGCACGGCTGTTCAGCACCGCGTCGTTGGACGCGTTGGTCGCACATGCGGATACGATCGAACGCAGCTGCGAGGGCATCGCCCTTGGCGGCATGCTGATCAGCAACCAGGCGCACCTGAAGGCGGCCCTGCAACGGCTGCGCTACTGGCGGGCGCGTGAGGGGTGCCTGTGCGCACTCTATCCTTCTTATGTGTTCTTCAACCCGGCACCGCTGCTGGAACAGGGCCACGTGCTGCTGCTCGGACGAGGCGAGGCCGAGGATGGCTGGGGTGAGTGCTACCGGGTGACGTGCACGTCCTGCACGCAGCCGTGGAGCGCCACCGAGCGTGAATACCACTACCCGTGGTGGGAGTGGAAGCGCCTCTGACAGTGATGCAGCCACGCACGGCGTGGCTCCGCTGCGGTACGTCTAGATCCATGCCATGCGTGGATGACGCTCACTCCACGAATTCATACCGCATCGGCATGCGCACGAGGGTCAACGCCGGCACCGTACCCTTCGCATCGGCGCGGCTGAAACGCCAGCCCTGCAGCTCCTCCGCTGCAGCGTCATCCAGCAACGCATGACCGCTGGAGGTCTCCACGATCACGGCCGCAACGCGCCCCCGCGCATCGACCAACGCCTTCAGCATGCTGCGGCCGGACAGCCCCTGCCGCATGGCCTCCACCGGATAGCGCGGCGACACGCCGTGTGGAGGCAGCCAGGGAATACCTTCACCCGCGAACAGATCCCGTTTGCTGCGTGCCGCGCAGGACGTCGGCAGGCGCAGCTGCAGGGATACCTGCACCTCATTCACGGTCACGTGCGCCGGCGCGGCGCAGGCATGCTGCACCAGCGCCTCCAGCATTCGTTGCTGCCGACGCAGCGCGTTGCCATTGGCCGCCGCCACTTCAATCACGCAGCGGCCGTCCTGCGGCTGCATCGACAGCGCGGTCACGCCTGCATCGCGCAGCCCGGGAAGGCGTGCCATGGGTTCGCAGGCCATCCCGGCAGAGGGCTTCGCGGCCAGTACCTGGGTGGCGGGCAGCGTGCCCGCCAGCAACATCAGGATCATCCTTGCCCAGACCGCCATGCCCTGCCCTCCTTGGGTTTGCCTGGCCCGATCATAGCGCGCGCCTGGGGTCGGATCCCGTCCTCAGGAAAAGGCTTCGACCGGGGGCTCGAATGATCGGGTCAGAGCCCTGCGATGCGGGGATCCGACCCCGGCCGCCAGTTGGCGTTGTTCTCCCAGAACTCCACCGAGCGCCGGTAGGCCTCCTTGTCCAATGGCACGCCGGAACCGCCCTCCTCCACGCCCAGCGCATTGCGCATCATGGTGATCGGCGCCATCGGCACTTCTTCCGGTTCGGCGGTATAGATGCAGCCGACGATGCCCCAGTCGGCTTCGATCGGTGAGCCTTCCCTGGCCAGCTGCTCGGCGTTGTACAGGATCACCACCAGGTAGTTCGCGCGCGGCGACTCCACGCCCTCGAACCAGCGCACCAGTACCGGCAGTTCCTCGCGGTTGCGCGCTTCGTAGCCGCTGCGCAGCTGGTGGCGGTTGGCCTCGGTGACCGGCACCGTCAGGCAGCGCGTGCTGGTCCAGTTCTCGTAGACGAACAACTTGCAGAACGGGGCGTAGCCGTCGAGCACCTTCAGCGGCGCGTGCGCATTGAGGTGTGCCTCGAACTGCTCGGCAGTGCAGTCCTGGATGGTATTGCCGCGTGGCACGCGCGGGAACAGGCGGGGACGGGCGAAATCGGTGAGGACGATGGACATGGCGCGGCGTGATCTGGGAATCCGCTGCACAGGGTAACCGCTGGCAGCACCTACAACGCCATCCGCTCGCGCAGCTCGCGTGCCTGCCGCCGCGATACCTCCACCTCGCTGCCATCATCCAGCGTCAGGTCATAGCCGTCGCCGATGCTGGGCGACACCCCACGGATACGGCGCAGGTTGACCAGTGTGTTGCGGTTGGCGCGGAAGAAAAGATCCGGCGGCAGACGTGCTTCCAGCGCGCTCAGGCTGCGGGTCAGCAGTGCGTTCTGGTCGCGGAACCACAGCCGCGTGTAGTTGCCATCCACCACCAGCCGACGGATCTCGGAGACTGCCACGAACCAGCAGCGTTCACCCTCGCGCACGAACACCTGGTCGTGCGCACCCAGCGTGCCGCGCGATTCCGGCACGTCGGCCGCAACCGCCTCGCACTGCCGCGCCCGCTCGAGCGCTTCCAGCAGCCGCGGCGCCTCCACCGGCTTCACCAGATAGTCCAGCGCGTTGGCCTGGAACGCACGCACCGCATAGGTGTCGTAGGCGGTGACGAAGACCACGGCCGGCACCGTGTCCAGGCCGTCCAGCACGTCGAAACCACTGCCGGAGGGCATCTGCACATCCAGCAGCACCAGGTCCGGTGCCAGCGTGGTGATCGCCTCGCGTGCGGCGGGCACGTCGTCGGCCTCGCCCACGCACTGCACCCACGGCAGCGCCGACAGCAGCGTGCGCAGCTCCTGCCGGGCCAGCCGTGCGTCATCGACGATCAACACGCGCAGCATGCCAGTCATTGCGGAATCTCCAGCAGGGCCTGCATGCGGTCACCGGCCGGTTGCAGCACGAATCGGCCACGCATGCCCAGCTGCGCACGCAGGTAGGCCAGGCCGACGCCATGGCCATGGGTGGGTTCGCTGCCGGTTGGAAGTGGATTGTCCACCTGCAACCGCAGCACGTCATTGTCCAGCGTGGCGCGGATCTGCACCTCGCCGCCGCCGGGTCGGCTGGCGATACCGTGCTTGATCGCGTTCTCCACCAGCAACTGCAACGCCATCGCCGGCAGCTGCGCCTGCGTGGCATCGGCATCGATCTGCTGCCGCACCTGCAGGCGCTGTTCGAAATGGACCGCCTCGATGGCCAGGTAATCATCGACCACCGCCAGTTCCTCGGCCAGCGTGACCTGCTCGCTGCGGTTGTGGGCGAGCGCCTGGCGCAGCGTGCGCGACAGGCGGGTGACCATGTCACGGGCCCGTTCCGGGTCTTCCAGGATCAGCGCACGCAGGTTGTTCAGCGCATTGAACATGAAATGCGGATTGAGCCGCGCACGCAGTGCGTCACGTTCCAGCGCACTGCGTTCGGCTTCGGCGCGCAGGCGTGCCAGCTCGCTGTAGCGTGCCCGCCGCAGGCCGTGCAGGCCCGCCCACAAACCGGTCCACACCAGCAGGAACAACGCGGTGTTCATCCAGTACAGCAGCACCGAAGACCACTGGTAATCCGCATGGCCGCCAGGCAGCTGCACCCAACCCAGCGCCAGCGCCGGCAGCAGCAGCGCCGCCGTTACCGCCTGTGCGACGCTGGCCCCGAGCACCACGCCGGCAGCCAGTTTCAGCACCAGGCTGCCCAGGCTGCCCTCCCACCAGCGCTGGCGCAGTGCAACCGAACGCAATGCGCCGCTGCACAGCCAGAGTGAGACCGCGACGCTGACGGTGATCAGCACGATGCCACTGAACACGATGCCGCCACCGATCCGCATGCCGACCCACAGCCCGTACAGCGCATAGCCGGCCCATGCCAGTGCATTGAGCGTCCAGAAACGGCGGGAAGGCGTGGTGGCGTCCATGCGGGCTCTCGGCGGTGGCAGGAGGGCGGACAAGGGTCAGGGATGCGCGGCGAGGAATCGCTGCACCTGTTCTTGCAACCAGCGCGGATCATCCCACATCAGGAAGTGGAAACCCTGCGCGCTCATCGCGATCTGCACGCCCTGCAGGTTCGCGTACTGGGCCTGGAACACCGCACGCGTGCCGTCCTCGGTGCCGCCCATCGGCTGGTAGCCGGCCCAGCTGCCGAGCACCAGCGTCGGCGCGGTGATCGAAGCGATGCTGTCGCGCAGGTCGGTGGTCATCACCGCATGCATCGCATCGGCCGTGGTCTGGCGGTCGCTGGCTTCGCCCCAGCGGCCCAGCTCGGCCTGGCGCCGCGGATCGCGGGTCATGCCCGGCAGGCCCGCCTTCAACTGCGCCTGCCATTGCACGGCATCGGCGGCCAGCATGCCCTTGCGCAGCTGGTCGGCCATCGGCCGCACGCTGTCAGCGGTGGCACTCGGGTCGCGCGCCGCCGGCAGGAACGGCAGGGCATCGACCACCACCAGTGCGCTGATCGCCTTCGGCTCGGCCTGCGCCATCTGCAGGCCCAGCACGCCACCGAGGCTGTGGCCGACCACCACCACCGGCCCCAGGTGCTGGTCATGCAGGTAGGCCAGCAGCTGCCCGCGCATCGCCGGCAGGAAGCCGGCCGGGCGCGGGTCGGCCGGTGCCGCGCCAGCAAAGCCCGGCAACTGCACCAGGTGGCACTGCACGTCCTTCAGGGCCAGGCAGGTCTCGCGCCAGGCCTCGGCGCTGCTGTTGAGGCCGGGGATCATCAGCAGCGGTCGCCCCATGCCGACCACCTCGACCTGTACCTTGCCAGCGGTCGAGCCGGTGGCGGCATGCGCGGAACCGGAGCCGAGCACGGCCATCGCCATGCCGATCATCGCCAGCCGGGCCAGGGCCTTCATCGCGTACCAGAGTGCCAGGAAGATCTTCATCGTGTGCTCCTTCATCAGGTGGGGGGTGCCGGGATGGGAGCAGCGTGCGCCCGGCTACGGCAGCCAGGTTGCGATTCCGGAGCAACGGCCGCAGACCCGGGCAAACGGTCGCCGGCGGCGGACGGTGCCAGTCCATGCACCCAACTAACATCCATCTTGATGAAGCGATATACTGACCCGCACCCGCCGCTGCCGCCCGTGCCATGACCGCCATCAGCTTCGAGTTCTATCCGCCCAAGACCGACGAACAGCGCAGCCAGCTGGACCGCGCCGCGGCCAGGCTGAAGGACTACGGCCCCGAGTACGTGTCCTGTACCTTCGGCGCCGGTGGCTCGACCCTGAGCTATACCTCCGAGACCGTGCGCCACCTCAACCAGCACCACGGCTTCGAGGCTGCACCGCACCTGTCCTGTGTCGGCGGCACCCGCCAGGAAATCCGCGAACTGCTCAAGCTGTACCGCGCCATCGGCTGCCATCGCCTGGTCGCGCTGCGTGGCGACCTGCCCTCCGGCATGGGCTTCCCCGGTGACATGCGCTACGCCGCCGAGCTGATCGACTTCATCCGCGCCGAACACGGCACCGCCTTCCGCATCGAAGTCGGTGCCTATCCGGAGACCCATCCACAGGCCTCCGATGCACTGGCCGACCTGAAGCACTTCAAGGCCAAGATCGATGCCGGCGCCGACGCGGCGATCACCCAGTATTTCTACAACCCGGATGCGTACTTCCACTTCGTCGATGCCGTGCGCCGGCTCGGCGTGCAGGTGCCGATCACGCCCGGCATCATGCCGATCGCCAACTTCAGCCAGCTGCGCCGCTTCTCCGAGCAATGCGGTGCGGAGATCCCGCGCTGGATCAGCCGCAAGATGCAGGCCTATGGCGATGACGCCGAATCGGTGCGGGCGTTCGGTACCGAAGTGGTGGCCAAACTGTGCCAGCGCCTGATCGAGGGCGGCGCGCCGGGCCTGCACTTCTACACCTTGAACCTGGCCAAGCCGACCACGTCGGTGTTGAAGCTGCTGCACGGCTGAAAGCACGCCATGCCACCGCGATCGGCGCTACCCTGCGCCGATGAACCGGTTTTCCTTCCTGCTGTTGCTGCTGTCGTTGTGTTCGGTATCGAGCATTGTCCATGCGCAGTCCCCGCGCTTGAACCGCTGCACCGATGCGCAGGGGCAGAGCGTGTATACCGACCGCCCCTGCGACAGCGTTGGCGCCCGGTCGCGATTGCCACCGCCCGCGCCCACCGGCAGCACCCTGCCACGCGACACCCTGGGTGCGCGCTGCCCACGACGCCTGAGCGAGCTGGTGGACGCACTGCGCACCGGCATCGTCAGCAACGATGTGAACCGGCTGTCCTCGCTGTACCTGTGGGGTGCGGTCTCCGATGCCGGCGCGCAGCGCATCCTCGGCCAGTTGGAATCCTTGGCACGGCGGCCACTGGTGGACGTGGTGCCGGTGTATCCGCCACAGGGGCTGGCGTCCTCGCAGGAAGAGGGTCAGAGCCCTGCGGCGCAGGAATCCGACCCTGAGCCGCCAGCGCCACGGCATCCGGTCGGCCTGCGCCTGGAGCAGACGCTGCCCGGCAGCGCGTCGCGAGCGTCCACGGTGCTGGGATTGCGGCGGCAATACGGATGCTTCTGGATCACGTTGTGATCGGGAGGGGTCGGATCCCTTCCCAGCGAAAAGGGCTCCGACCCCGGATTGCCGCGATGGGGTCAGAGCCCTGCTGCGCAGGGATCTGACCCTGCATGCCGGCTCACGCCGGCCACAGCCCACGAATCGCAGCGATGCCCTGCCCGCCATGCCGACGCGCTTCGGCGATATGGCCGGCGGCCATGCCGCCCAACGCGTAGATCGGGAGCGATACCTGCGCGCGCAGCGCAGCGAAGGCCTCCCAGCCCAGCGGCACTGCCCCGGGATGGCTGGCCGTGGCCTGCACCGGGCCGAGCACCGCGAAGTCGCAGCCCAACTGCTGCGCCGCCTGCAGCTGCTCCAGGTCGTGGCAGGACGCGGCGACCAGCTGTCCTTCCGGCAAGGGCCGCTCCTGCAGGGCCAGCAACTGCTCGCTGCCCAGGTGCACGCCCACGCCCAGTGTGCGGGCCAACGCGACATCGCGGTTGAGCAGCCACTGCACGCCGCGACGATGCGCGCGCACGGCCTGTTCGATCATCGCCTGCCGTTGCGGATGCTCCGGCGGCAGGCGCAGCTGGATGCGCTGCTGGCCCGCCGCCACTGCCTGCTGCAGCCGTTCATGCCAGTGCTGCACGCCGCCGGCATCTTCGGCCGGCGCCGGCGTGATGAGGTAGCGATCCGGTTGGCGCAGTGCGGCCACCACCGGCAGGTCGGCCGGCGGCATGGAATAGCGGCCCAGCTTGTCCTGCGCCACCCAGGTGATCGCCTGGCCCTCGCGCCCGCGCGGTGTGCCCTTCCAGCTGCGCACGTGGCGCACTTCCAGGGTCAGGTGCTTGTCCGGATAGCGCTGCGGCACATCCATCAGCCAGGGCCCGACATCGGCCTCGATGCCCAGCTCTTCGCGCAGTTCACGCACCAGCGCCTGTTCGGAGGTCTCGCCGGATTCGCGCTTGCCGCCGGGGAACTCCCACAGGCCAGCCATGTCGCGGTTCTCGGTACGGCGGTTGAGCAGCACGCGGCCACGGGCGTCGGTGATGACGGCGGCCACGACATGGATCGATCGGGTGGGAGAAACCATGGGGCCAGCATGCCCAGAACAGGGCGGCCAGCGCAATCACGAATCCGCGCCGGATCGCCCGCGCCAAAGCAGAAGGCCCCGCTTGCGCGGGGCCTTCCGGGGTCAGCTCAGCTGGCCGTGGCAGTGCTTGTACTTCTTGCCACTGCCGCACGGGCACGGATCATTGCGGCCGATCTTCGGCTCGTCGCGCTGCAGCGTGGCCACGCCCTGCTGGGCGGCTTCGACCTGCGCGGCTTCCTCGTCGGCGCTGTAACCGCCGGCATCCTGGTGCTGGAACTGCGACTGGCTCAGGCGCGCCTGCGCCTGCTGGCGCTCGGCCGCTTCCAGCGCCTGCACTTCCTCGTCGCTGCGGATGCGCACGCGGGCCAGCAGGGTCACCACTTCGCGCTTGACGTTCTCCAGCATGTCCGAGAACAGCTCGAAGGCTTCCTTCTTGTATTCCTGCTTCGGCTGCTTCTGCGCGTAACCACGCAGGTAGATGCCCTGGCGCAGGTAATCCATGCGCGCCAGGTGCTCCTTCCAGCTCTGGTCCAGCACGGTCAGCATCACGTGCTTCTCCAGCGCGCGCATGGTTTCTTCGCCCAGGCCGGCTTCCTTCTCGGCGAAGTGCTGGTTGACGCGCTCCTGGACCTTGGTGGCGATGGCCTCGGCGTCCAGCTCTTCGTGTTCCTTGACCAGGTCGGTCAGCGACATCTGCAGGCCGAAGTCCGACTCCAGGGTCGCTTCCAGGCCGCGCAGGTCCCACTGCTCGTCGATCGAGTTCGGCGGCACGAAGCGCGCCACGATGTCGAAGATCACGTCGTCGCGGATGCCATCGACATTCGCCTTCACCGACTCGGCATCCAGCAGCTCGTCGCGCTGGGCGTAGATCACCTTGCGCTGGTCGTTGTTGACGTCGTCGAAGTCCAGCAGGTTCTTGCGGATGTCGAAGTTGTGGGCCTCGACCTTGCGCTGCGCCTTTTCGATCTGGCGGCTGACCAGGCGGTCCTCGATGACGTCGTCTTCCTTCATGCCCATCATGCGCATGGCCTTCTGCACCCAGTCGGAGGCGAAGATGCGCATCAGGTTGTCTTCCAGCGACAGGTAGAAGCGGGACGAACCCGGGTCACCCTGGCGGCCCGAACGGCCGCGCAGCTGGTTGTCGATACGACGCGATTCGTGGCGCTCGGTGCCGACGATGTGCAGGCCGCCCGCCGCCTTCACTGCCTCGTGGCGCTTCTGCCATTCGGCCTTGACCGCTGCCTTCTGCTCGTCGGTCGCGTCCTCGCCCAGGGCGTGGATCTCGGCTTCCAGCGAACCGCCCAGCACGATGTCGGTACCGCGGCCGGCCATGTTGGTGGCGATGGTCACTGCGCCCGGGCGGCCAGCGTTGGCGACGATGGTCGCTTCGCGGTCATGCTGCTTGGCGTTGAGCACTTCGTGCTTCACGCCGGCCTTGCTCAGGTGCTCGGACAGCATTTCCGAGGTTTCGATCGAGGTGGTACCCACCAGCACCGGCTGGCCGCGCTTGGCGCACTCTTCGATGTCGGCCAGCACCGCATTGAACTTGCCCTTGCGGTTGAGGAACACCTGGTCCGGGCTGTCCTTGCGGATGGTCGGGCGGTTGGTCGGGATCACCACCACTTCCAGGCCGTAGATGCTCTGGAACTCGAATGCTTCAGTGTCGGCCGTACCGGTCATGCCGGACAGCTTCTTGTACATGCGGAACAGGTTCTGGAAGGTGATGCTGGCCAGCGTCTGGTTTTCGCGCTGGACCGGCACGCCTTCCTTCGCTTCCACCGCCTGGTGCAGGCCGTCGGACCAGCGGCGGCCGGCCAGGGTACGGCCGGTGAACTCATCGACGATGACCACTTCGCCGTCGCGCACGATGTAGTCCACGTCACGCTGGTAGATCGCGTGCGCGCGCAGGGCGGCGTTGAGGTGGTGGACCACGGTCAGGTTCTGCGCCGCGTACAGGCCTTCGGTCTCGCCGTCGAGGATGCCGGCTTCAACCAGCAGCTGCTCGGCGTGCTCCATGCCCGCTTCGGACAGGTGCACCTGCTTGCCCTTCTCGTCGACCCAGAAATCGCCCTCGCCGTCTTCCGCTTCCTGCTTGACCAGGTGCGGCACGACGCGGTTGACGCGGATGTACAGCTCCGGGGAATCATCGGCCGGACCGGAGATGATCAGCGGGGTACGCGCTTCGTCGATCAGGATGGAGTCGACTTCGTCGACGATGGCGTAGTGCAGGCCGCGCTGGTAACGGTCGGCCTTGGACAGCGCCATGTTGTCGCGCAGGTAGTCGAAGCCGAATTCGTTGTTGGTGCCGTAGGTGATGTCGGCCGCGTAGGCTTCGCGCTTGTCGCTGTGCGGCATGCCCGGGTACACCACGCCCACGCTCAGGCCCAGCCAGTTGTACAGCTTGCCCATCTGCGCGGCGTCGCGGCGGGCCAGGTAGTCGTTCACGGTGACCACGTGCACGCCCTTGCCTTCCAGCGCGTTGAGGTACACCGGCAGGGTCGCCACGAGGGTCTTGCCTTCACCGGTGCGCATTTCTGCGATCTTGCCCAGGTGAAGCACCATGCCGCCGATCAGCTGCACGTCGTAGTGGCGCATGCCCAGCACGCGGCGGCCGGCTTCGCGGCAGACCGCGAACGCTTCCGGCAGCACCTTGTCCAGGGCTTCACCGCCGGCGATGCGCTGCTTGAACTCCGGCGTCTTGGCCTGAAGCTGCTCGTCGGAAAGCTTCTCGATCTCCGGCTCCAGCGCATTGATCTTGGCGACGATGCGGTTGAGCTGGCGCAGCTGTCGTTCGTTACGACTGCCAAATACGCGGGTAAGCAGGCTGTTGATCATTGAAGGAACCGGGTTGGATGGACACGACGCCCGGCCTCCCCCTTGGGATCCGTCCGCCGCAAACGAAACAGGGCGCCTGGCGCCCTGTCGATGGCAACACCCATTGTAGCTTGGGACGGGCGGCTGAGGTTTCAAGCGCCAATCCGGTCGCAATCGCCCCGGATTCGGCAAAGAAACACGGATGCGGGGTCGGACCCCTTTCGCCATGGCGAAAGGGCTCTGACCCCAGCCCTCAACCGAATCGGGTCAGAGCCCTTCCGCGGCGCGGAAGGAATCCGACCCGGGCATCAGCCGCGGCTGACGCGGCCGACCGGCGTGTTGCCGCCGTCGCCGAGGAACTTGCGCGGGTTGACCACGTTGCCGTTCTCCCACACCTCGAAGTGCACGTGGGCACCGGTCGAACGGCCGGTGGAACCGGCCTTGGCCACTTCCTGGCCGGCGCGGACCAGGTCACCGGCCTTCACCACCAGGCGCGAATTGTGCGCGTAGCGGGTGACATAGCCGTTACCGTGGTCGACATCGACGACGTTGCCATAGCCGCCCTTCACACCGGCGAAGCTGACCACGCCTTCGGCCACGGCCATCACCGGGTCACCGACCTTGGCGTGGAAGTCCATGCCCTTGTGGGTGGCGGCGCCGCGGCCGAACGGGTCGGCACGGGTGCCGAAGCCGGAGGTCACGTAGCTGTTGCGGATCGGCATGCGCGACGGCACGGCGTTCTGCTGCAGCTGGTGGTCGAACATCAGCGATTCCATCACCGACAACTGGCGGCCTGAAGCAGCAAAGCGCTGCTCCAGCACCTGTAAGTCGGCGTTGACGTCCTTGACCGGGATGTCGCTGGTCGGGCCGCCGGCGTCGCCATCACCGAGGCCGGGGGTCTCGTTGAAGTCGAATTCGCCATCTTCCAGCTTGCCCATCTGGGTCAGCCGTTCGCCGAGGGCGTTCAGGCGGGTGGCCTGCGCCTGCAGCTCGCCGAGGCGGGCAGCCAGCGCGTTGACCTGGGTCTGCGCATCGCGCTTGACCTTGGCCAGCTCCGCATCCTGGCGCTCGACCTTGGCCTGCAGGCGCGAATCATTCAGCGCACTGGCGCCAATGCCGCCGGCAAGGCCGATAATGCAGCCTACCCCGAGCACGCTGCCCAGCAGGGCGCGGGGGCGGTCCTCGAAATAGAACCGCAAACGCGTGATCGGCGACGCCTTGGCCTGTCCTTCACGCGTTTTGATTACGATCTTTTTGAATGCCATCAGTGAGTTTTCATGTCTGAGCCGAAATCCAGCGTTCGCCCCGCGTCAGTGCCGAAACCGGCGCTGGATGCGGTAATGGCGGACAAAAGCGGGAACCCGCTGCGTCGGGCCTTGTGGCTCGACGCGCTGGACCGGCAGTTGCGCCCCCAGTTGCCGCCACCTCTGCGCAGCCGCTGCCGGCTGGCCAATGTGGACGGGGAACACCTCGTTTTTCTCGTCGAGTCCCCGGTCTGGCATGCCAAGTTGCGGCTTGCCGAAGCCCAGTTGCTCGACGCGGCCCGTTCCATCGGGCTGAAGGCCACCAGGGTGACCATCAAGACTGCGTCCACCACTCCCTCACGCTCCCCAGCGATCGACAACCGGAATGGCCCCCACGCAGTTTCAGCCGCCACGCACAAAGGGCTACGCGACGCCTTGGCTTGCCTGCAGGACGTTCCCTCGAAGCCGAAGAAGCGGTCCTGATGGCAACGGAGCATCCGGCTCCGCTCCCCGTCGCGCGTGTCACCACGGCGTGAAACATTTCGGGGGCCGGGTCGCATCCTAGCGGCCAACCGGGGGCCTGTCGTTAGATTGAAGTTAAAACTTCGTTAAATTCAGGCTTCCGATCCAACAGGTTCACAAAACCGTGACCTTGAACCGGCCTTGACGCCTTTCAAGCACGCTGAATGCGTCGCCAGCGCCGGAAACAACGACGCCGCCCTGGAAGGCGGCGTTTTTATCTTGAAATTCAACGATCTATGGAATCAGGCGTAGGCCGGGGTGGCATATTCCACCGGATCCGGGCTGGTCGGCGAGTCGAAGCTGACCCATTCCCAGGCGCTGGCGTCGGCCATCAGGGCCCGCACCAGCTTGTTGTTGAGCGCGTGGCCGGACTTGAAGCCCTCGTAGGCGCCCAGCACCTGGCCACCGGCCAGGTAGAGGTCGCCAATGGCGTCAAGGATCTTGTGGCGCACGAATTCGTCGGCGTAGCGCAGGCCGTCTTCGTTGAGCACGCGGAACTCGTCCAGCACGATGGCGTTGTCCATCGAACCGCCCAGGCCCAGGTTGCGCTCGCGCATGTATTCCAGGTCGCGCATGAAACCGAAGGTGCGCGCGCGGGAGATTTCCTTGGTGTAGGCCAGCGTCGAGAACTCGATTTCCTGCCGCGACTGCTTGGCCGGGATCATCGGGTGGTCGAACTGGATGGTGAAGCCCAGCTTGTAGCCCTCGTACGGGGTGAAACGGGCCACCTTGTCGCCCTCGGTCACCTCCACGGTCTTGAGCACGCGGATGAAGCGCTTGGGCGCATCCTGTTCGACGATGCCCGCCGACTGCAGCAGGAACACGAACGGGCCGGCCGAACCGTCCATGATCGGCAGCTCGGCCGAGGACAGTTCGACGATGATGTTGTCGACACCCAGGCCGGCCAGCGCCGACATCAGGTGTTCGACGGTCTGGATCTTTGCGTCGTTGCAGGTCAGGCCGGTGCACAGGGTCACTTCGGTGACCAGTTCGGCCTTGGCCGGCACCTCCACCACCGGGTCCAGGTCCACGCGGCGGAACACGATGCCATGGTTGACCGGTGCCGGGCGCAGGGTCATGTAGACCTTGTCACCACTGTGCAGGCCAACGCCGGTGGCGCGGATCGTGTTCTTGAGGGTGCGTTGCTGGATCATGGGGGATGGACCGGAAGTGACACATTAGATTAACACGCGCACTCCCCTACCCCGGCTGAAACGCCAGTTGCAGCCACCGGCAGGATCCACCGGCACGCCGCTGGAAAGCGCGTGAAGCAGGGCGGCCGGGCCCATCCTGGCCCGGCGCCCGCGTTTTCAGGACATGGTGGCGCAACCCGGGGAGGACAACCCCGGGCCGCCCCGCTTAGTCCGCCTGGCGGCGCAGGAACGCCGGGATGTCCAGGTAATCGTTCGGCAGTTCCGCCGCCGCCGGGGCCGAAGCGGCCGGGGCCGAAGGGGCGGAGGCCGCTGCGGTATCGCTGCTGGCGCGACGCAGGCCCAGGCCCATGCCACCCACCGCCTTGGAGACGGCATCGCCGCCGTTGTCGAACTCGCCGAACTCCGGCTGGCCGGTGGTGGCGTTGCGGACCAGCTTGATCGGCGCACGCTCGCCCGGACGCTGGGTCTTGCTGGCCGAGACGCGGTTCAGGCCGGTGGCCACCACGGTCACGCGCACTTCGTCCTGCATGTCCGGATCGAGCACGGTGCCGACCACCACGGTGGCATCTTCGGAAGCGAAGCCATCGATGGTGCGGCCGATCTCGTCGAACTCGGCCATGGTGAAATCGGCGCCGGCGGTGATGTTGACCAGGATGCCGTTGGCACCAGCCAGGTTCACATCGTCCAGCAGCGGGTTCTGGATCGCCGATTCGGCAGCGGCCTGGGCGCGGTCATCGCCACGGGCGGTGCCGGTACCCATCATCGCCAGGCCCATTTCGGACATGACGGTGCGCACGTCGGCGAAGTCGACGTTGATCAGGCCCGGACGCACGATCAGGTCGGCGATGCCCTGCACGGCGCCCTGCAGCACGTCGTTGGCAGCGCGGAAGGCCTGGATCATGGTCGCGTTGCGACCCAGCACGGTGATCAGCTTCTCGTTCGGGATGGTGATCAGCGAGTCGCAGTGCTGGCTCAGTTCCTCGATGCCCTTCAGCGCCACCTGCATGCGGCGACGGCCTTCGAACGGGAACGGCTTGGTGACCACGGCCACGGTCAGGATGCCCATTTCCTTGGCCAGCTGTGCCACCACCGGCGCAGCGCCGGTACCGGTGCCGCCGCCCATGCCGGCGGTGATGAACACCATGTCGGCGCCCTGCAGCGCGTCCATGATGCGCTCACGGTCTTCCAGCGCGGCCTGGCGGCCGACTTCCGGGTTCGCGCCTGCGCCCAGGCCCTTGGTCACGTTGGTACCCAGCTGCAGCTGCAGCTTGGCACCACAATTCTTGATGGCCTGCGAGTCGGTGTTGGCAGTGATGAATTCCACGCCATCCACTGCCGAGTTGACCATGTGCGCCACGGCATTGCCGCCGCCGCCGCCCACGCCAACCACCTTGATCACCGCATTGGGTGCCATCTTTTCGATCAGTTCAAAATGCGCCATGTCCGTGTCCTCGTTGTATCCGCTTTGGCTGGCATGGGCATTCGGGCGTCCTGCCGTCCTGCTGCATGCCGACGTTGCGGCTGTGTGGGTTGTGTGTAGCCGGTACTGCGTTGTGATGCGGGTACTGCGGGTGTTGCGCCCGGGCGAGGCCCGGGTTTACGGGTTCCGCGTCAGAACTCGCCGCGGAACCAGGTCTTGAGTTTCTTGAACATGCTTCCGGCGCGCCCGGTGGGCAGCGACGGCCGCCGCGGGTGCTCGATCTGGCTACCCATCAGCAGCAGGCCCACGCCGGTGGCGTGTACCGGGTTGCCGACCACTTCGCCCAGGCCGGTGACGTGCTGCGGGATACCCACGCGCACCGGCATCTGCAGCATTTCCTCGGCCAGTTCGACCACGCCTTCCATCTTCGACGCGCCACCGGTCAGCACCATGCCGGCGCGCACCAGCTCCTCGAAGCCGGAGCGGCGCAGTTCGGCCTGCACCATCTCGAAGATTTCCTCGTAGCGGCCCTGCACGGCCTGCGCCAGCGAATGGCGCGGCATGCGGCGCGGCGGGCGGTCGCCCACCGACGGCACCTGGATGCTCTCCTCGGCCGTGGCCAGCTGGGCCAGGGCGCAGGCATAGCGCACCTTGATCTGCTCGGCTTCCGGGGTCGGCGTGCGCAGCATGTGCGCGATGTCGTTGGTCACGTGGTCGCCGGCGATCGGCAGCGAGGCGGTGTGGCAGATCGCACCCTGCACGAACACCGCGATGTCGGTGGTGCCGGCGCCCATGTCGACCAGCACCACGCCCAGCTCGCGCTCGTCGGCGGTCAGCACTGCCACGCTGGAGGCCAGCGAGGACAGCACCAGGTCGTCCACCTGCAGGCCGCAGCGCTGCACGCACTTGCTGATGTTGGCCGCCGCCGACTGCGCGCACACCACCAGGTGCGCATGCACTTCCAGGCGCACGCCGGTCATGCCGACCGGGTTGCGGATGCCTTCCTGCGAATCGTCCAGCACGTACTCGCGCGGGATCGCGTGGAGGATCTTCTGGTCGGCCGGGATCGCCACCGCCTTGGCCGCGTCGAGCACGCGATCCAGGTCGCCCCAGGTCACTTCACCGTCGCGGATCGGCACGATGCCCGGCGAGTTCTTGCACTGCACGTGGTTGCCGGAAATCGAGGCGTACACCGAACGGATCTCGCAGCCGGCCATCAGCTCGGCTTCTTCCACCGCGCGCTGGATCGACTGCACGGTCGATTCGATGTCCACCACCACGCCGCGCTTCAGCCCGCGCGATTCGTGCGAGCCGATGCCGATCACTTCGATCGGGTTGCCCGGCGAATACTCGCCCACCAGCGCCACCACCTTGGAGGTGCCGATGTCCAGGCCAACGATCAGCGATTTGTCACCCTTGCGATTCATGTCCTTTCCTGCGTGCTTCTGGCCGGGGTCGCCGGCGTTTTCGCCGGCGTGGCCGGGGTACCCCAGCTCAGCGTGAAACCATTGGTGTAACGGAGGTCGGCGCGCTCGATCGGCGCGTCCTGACGGTTGAGCTGCGGCAGTACCTTGACGAAGCGCTGCATGCGCGAGCGCGCGTCGTCGCGGCCGACCACCACTTCGGTGCCGTTGCTCAGCACCAGCGACCAGCTGCCGCGTGCGTCCATCGTCACCCGGCGCACATCGACGCCGGCCGGTGCGAACAATGCACGCGAGTCGCTGTACAGCTTCATCACTTCCGCGGTCTGGCTGTCCGGGCCATCCAGCTCCGGCAGCGCCAGGTCGGACAGCTTCTTCGGCGTGGGGAACAGCTTGCCCTGCTCGGACACCAGGCGGTCGGTACCCCAGCGGGCGAACGGCTTGTGCTCGACCAGGGTCACTTCCAGCACGTCCGGCCACTGCTTGCGGACCTGCGCGCTTTCCACCCACGGCAGCTTCTCCAGGGCGTCCTGCGCGTCCTGCAGCTTGACCGCGAAGAAACCGGCGCGCGCATACGGCAGCAGCACCTGCTGCAGCTGTTCGGCCGGCACCCGCTTGAACTCACCATGCACGCGCAGCTTCGCCAGTGGCCAGCGCTCGGCGCCGACCCAGCCATTGACCACGGCCACCACCGGCAGTGCAACCACCGACAGCGCCAACAGCCAGACGAAGATGCGCAGCACCGCGTTCATGCGTGCGAGGCCTCCAGGGTCTGTTCCAGCACGCGCCACACCAGTTCCTCGAAACCGATGCCGGCCTGGCGGGCCGCCTTGGGCACCAGCGAATGGCTGGTCATGCCCGGCGCGGTGTTCACTTCCAGCAGGAAGAAACGGCCGCTGTCGCGATCGCGCATCACGTCCACGCGGCCCCAGCCACGGCACCCGGCGGCACGGAACGCGGCCAGCGCGATGCGCCGGATGTCCTCTTCGTCGCCACCGTCCAGGCCCGGGCACAGGTACTGGGTGTCCTCGGCGATGTACTTGGCGTTGTAGTCGTACCACTGGCCCTTGGGCACGATGCGGATCGACGGCAGTGCGACGTCGCCAAGGATGGCCACGGTCAATTCGTCGCCGACCACCATCTGCTCCATCAGCAGCTGGCCGTCGTAGCGCGCGGCCAGGGCCACCGCTTCATCCAGCCCGGCGTCATCGGTGACCCGGCTGATGCCCACGCTGGAGCCTTCGTTGGCCGGCTTCACCACCACCGGCAGGCCGAGTTCGGCGGCATTGGCGTGCACGTCCTCGGCAGTGACCTTGCGGTACTGCGGGGTCGGCAGGCCCAGCGACAGCCACACCTGCTTGGTGCGGATCTTGTCCATGCTCAGCGCCGAACCCAGCACGTTCGAGCCGGTGTACGGCACGCCGAAGGCGTCCATCAGGCCCTGCACGATGCCGTCCTCGCCGCCACCGTTGTGGCCGTGCAGGATGTTGAAGACGCGATCGATGCCACCGGCGGCGAGCGCGCTGGCGAGCGCCGGAATGCCGTCCACCGCGAACGCATCGACGCCACGCGACTGCAGGGCTTCGAGCACGTTGCGGCCCGAATCCAGCGACACCTCGCGTTCGCTGGAACTGCCGCCCAGCAGCACGGCGACGCGGCCGAACTCGGCCGGGTCGGTCACGCGCAGCGGCGGGAAGGTCAGCGTGCTCACGCCTGGCCCTCCCCCTTGAAACCTTCCACCGCGATATGGGTGGCCACGGCACCGATGTCGCCGGCGCCCATCATCAGCAGCAGGTCACCGTCCTGCAGCACGTCCGGCAGCACGCTGGCCAGCTCGGCGGCCTTGCCCACCACCACCGGCTCACTGCGGCCACGCGCGCGGATGGCACGGGCCAGCGCGTGCGAGTCGGCGCCGGCAATCGGTTCTTCACCGGCCGGGTAGACCTCGCTCAGCACCAGCGCATCAACGCTCGACAGCACGGCGGCGAACTTGTCGAACTGGTCGCGGGTACGGCTGTAGCGGTGCGGCTGGAAGGCCACCACCAGGCGCTTGTCGGCCCAGCCACCACGAGCGGCGGCGAACACTGCCTCCAGCTCGCTCGGGTGATGGCCATAGTCGTCGATGATGCGGACCTTGGCGCCACTGGCGGTGGTCACCTCGCCCAGATCGTTGAAGCGACGGCCGACACCGGCGAAGCCCTCCAGCGCGCGTGCGATCGCGTCCGGGGCCACGCCCAGCTGCCAGCCCACCGCAGCGGCGGCCAGCGCGTTGAGCACGTTGTGCCTGCCCGGCAGCGCCAGCACCACTTCCTGGCTGGTGCCCTGCGGCAGGCGCAGGGTGAAGCGCATGCGCGCCCCTTCCTGCACCACGTTCTCGGCGCGCACGTCGGCCTGCGGGCTCATGCCGTAGCTCATCACGTGGCGCGGGGTCCTGGCGGCCAGCGCGGCGACTTCCGGATCATCGATGCACAGTACCGCCAGGCCGTAGAACGGCAGGCGCTGCAGGAACTCGGCAAACGCCGCCTGCACGCGGGCGAAATCGTTGCCGTAGTTTTCCAGGTGGTCGGCATCGATGTTCGTGATGATCGACATCAGCGGGTTCAGGCGCAGGAAGCTGCCATCGCTTTCATCGGCCTCGGCCACCAGCCACTGCCCGCCACCCAGCTTGGCGTTGGCACCGGCGGCCAGCAGCTGGCCACCGATCACGAACGTCGGGTCCAGGCCACCTTCGCTCAGCACCGCAGCGGTCAGGCTGGTGGTGGTGGTCTTGCCATGGGTACCGGCCACGGCGATGCCGCGGCGGAAGCGCATCAGCTCGGCCAGCATCGCCGCACGCGGCATGATCGGAATGCGCTGGCTGCGTGCTTCCATCAGTTCCGGGTTGTCTTCGCGGATGGCACTGGAGACCACCACGCAGTCGGTGCCCAGCACGTTGGCCGCGGAGTGGCCGCGCATGATGCGCGCCCCCAGGCTGGCCAGGCGGCGGGTCGCCACGTTGTCGGCGTTGTCCGAGCCGGACACTTCATAGCCCAGCGTCAGCATCACTTCGGCGATACCGCTCATGCCGGTGCCGCCGATGCCGACGAAATGCACGCGCGGGAACGCGCGCACCAGGTCGTTGGTGTCGTGCAGGCGGCGGATCATGCGCGGCCTCGCGCAGGGCAGGCGCGGTGGCATGCCTTCTTCATACAGCTTCCTCGAGAATGATATCGGCGATGCGCTCGGCGGCATCGACCTTGGCCAGGGCACGCGCGGCTTGCGCCATCTGCATGCGGCGGGCGGGATTTTCGGACAGATCGCGCAGCAGTGCGGCAATGCCGTCGGCCAGCGTTCCGTCCTGCTTCAGCAACACCGCCGCGCCGCGCTCGACCAGGTACTCCGCGTTGCGGGTCTGGTGATCGTCGACGGCAGCGGGGAATGGCACCAGCACGCTGCCGACACCGACCGCGCACAGCTCGGCCAGCGTGGACGCGCCGGCGCGGCAGACAACCAGGTCAGCCCAGGCAAAGGCCTCGGCCATGTCGGCGATGAACGGCGTGATTTCCGCCTGCACACCGGCCTTGGCGTAAGCCTCCACCGCTTCGGCATGCATCTTCTCGCCGCTCTGGTGGCGCACCTGCACCGGCAGGCCGGCGCCCAGCGCGGCAATCGCCTGCGGCACGCCGGTATTGAGGGCACGCGCGCCCTGGCTGCCGCCCACCACCAGCACCCGCAGCGGGCCCTGCCGGTCGGCGAAGCGCTGTTCCGGCGGCGCGATGGCAGCGATTTCCGCGCGCACCGGGTTACCGACGAACTCCTCGCCCTTGGCGAAGGTGCCCGGGAAACCGGTCAGCAGGCGGCGCGCATAACGTGACAGGATGCGGTTGGTCAGGCCCGGCGCACGGTTCTGCTCATGCACGATCAGCGGCAGGCCATGCAGACGCGTGGCCATGCCACCGGGGCCGGAGGCAAAGCCACCGAAGGCGACCACCGCGCGCGGCTGGCGCTGGCGGATGATGAGCCCGGCCGCGCGCAGCGCGCGCATCAGCCGCCACGGCGCCGCCAGCAGGGCCAGCTTGCCCTTGCCGCGCAGGCCAGTGATGGCCAGCGTATCGATGGCGATGTCGTGCTGCGGCACCAGGCGGGTTTCCATCGCACCGTCGGCGCCCATCCAGGTCACCGGCACGCCGCGCTGGCGCAGCACGCGGGCCACGGCCAGGCCGGGGAAGATGTGACCGCCGGTGCCTCCGGCCAGGATCATCACCGGGCGCCCACTCTCGGTGGCTGCACTCATGACAGCCTCCCGAAGGTCGGTTCGATGCGCGACTGCAGGCGGCTGGTGCCACGTGCGGCGCTCGCTGCAGCGGACGCGGGTGCGACCGGCTCGGCACGCATCGGCACGCTGGCGTCCACCGCTGCGGCGGGCTTGTCCATCGGTTCGGCCGCGGCGTCTTCGGCGCCACCGATGCGCACGGCCTGGCGGCGCTCGGCGCGCTTGAGTTCATACGACACGCGCAGCAGCAGGCCCATCGCCACGCAGGTCATCAGCACCGACGAACCGCCGGAGGAGATCAGCGGCAGGGTCAGGCCCTTGGTCGGCAGGATGCCCAGGTTCACGCCGATCGAGACGAAGGTCTGCATGCTGATCCACAGGCCGATGCCGAAGGCGATGTAGCCGGAGAAGTGGCGCTTCATTTCCACGCAGCGCATGCCCAGCCAGAAGGTGCGGCCGACCAGCAGCGCATACAGCGCCACGATCACGCAGGTACCCAGGAAACCGAATTCCTCGGCGGTGACCGAGAAGATGAAGTCGGTGTGCGCTTCGGGCAGGTAGTACAGCTTCTGCACGGAGTTGCCCAGGCCGACGCCGGTCCATTCACCACGGCCCACCGCCATCAGCGCGTTGGACAGCTGGTAGCCGTCGCCCTGCTGGTCGGCCCACGGGTCCAGGAAGGAGGTGATGCGGCGCATGCGGTACGGCTCGATGATCGCCAGCGCGCTCATGCCGACCAGGCCGATGATCACCGGCATCGACATGCGCGGCATGTTCACCCCGCCCAGCACCAGCATGCCGGCGGTGATCGCCAGCAGCAGGGTCGAGGAACCGAAGTCCGGCTGCAGCAACAGCAGCACCACCAGCGCACCGGCCACGCCCAGCGGCTTGAGCATTGCCGGCCAGGTCGCATTGACCTCGTCGCGGAAACGCACCAGGTAGCTCGACAGCCAGACGATGTAGAGCACTTTCACCGCTTCGACCGTCTGGAACTTGGAAATGCCCAGGTTGATCCAGCGGCGCGCACCGTTGACCGTGCTGCCCAGTCCCGGTGCGAACACCGCCAGCAGCAGTACGAAGCAGCCCAGCAGCAGCATCTGGTTGTACTGCTCGATCGACTTCAGCTCGGTGCGGGCGGCAATGACCGCCAGCACGATACCCACCGCCAGGAAGATCAGGTGGCGGTTGAGGTAATAGAACGGGCTGCTCATCAGCGCGATCGAGCTGGAGGCCACCATCACCACGCCGACACCGGTGAGCGCGATGATCGCGCCCAGCAGCCACTTGTCGTAGCTGCCCTCGATGGCTTCAAGGCGTGTTGCCTGGCGGGACAGGTCGTTCATCTCAGCGCACCTTCAACGTGGCCAGGCCGATCAGCACGAGCACGACGGAGATGATCCAGAAACGCACGATCACGCGCGGCTCCGGCCAGCCCTTCAGTTCGAAATGGTGGTGGATCGGCGCCATGCGGAACACGCGCTTGCCGGTCAGCTTGAACGAGGCGACCTGGATCATCACCGACAGCGTTTCGATGACGAACACGCCGCCCATGATCACCAGCACCAGCTCCTGGCGGGTGATCACCGCGATCGTGCCCAGCACCGCACCCAGTGCCAGTGCGCCGATGTCGCCCATGAAGACCATGGCCGGGTAGGTGTTGAACCAGAGGAAGCCCAGGCCCGCGCCGGCGATGGCCGCACAGATGATGACCAGCTCGCCGGCGCCCGGGATCTGCGGGATCTGCAGGTAGTTGGCGAACACCACGTTGCCCGAGGCGTAGGCGAACACGCCCAGCGCGCAGGCCACCAGCACGGTCGGCATGATCGCCAGGCCGTCAAGGCCGTCGGTCAGGTTCACCGCGTTGGAGAAGCCGACGATCCAGAAGTAGGCGATGGCCACGAAGCCGATGCCGGCCAGCGGCAGCGCGACCGACTTGAACATCGGGATGTAGAAGGTCAGCGCTGCCGGCACGTCGGCCGTGTAGAACAGGAACAGGCCCGCAGCCAGGCCGAAGATCGACTGCAGCAGGTACTTCCAGCGCGACTTCAGGCCGTTCGGGTCACGGCGGACGATCTTGATCCAGTCGTCATACCAGCCGATGGCGCCGAAGCACAGCATCACCGCCAGCACCAGCCACACGTAGCGGTTGCGCAGGTCGGCCCACATCAGCACCGACAGGGTGATGGTGAGCAGGATCAGCGAACCGCCCATGGTCGGCGTGCCGGCCTTGGAGAAATGGGTCTGCGGACCGTCCTTGCGGATCGGCTGGCCGCCCTTGAACTGGGCAAGCTTGCGGATCATCGCCGGGCCCAGCCACAGCGACAGGAACAGGGCCGTCAGCGCGGCAAGGATGGCGCGGAACGTCTGGTAGTTGAACAGCCCGAACAGGCTCTCCAACTGCTGCAACCATCGAGCCAGTTCATACAACATGCGGGGATTCCTCTCCTTGCGCCAGCAGCGCTTTGACAATCGTGTCCATGGCGCTGCCACGGGAACCCTTGACCAGGCAGCGCACGCCGGCGTGCAGCTCGTCCTTCAGCGCCTGCGACAGCGCGTCGTGGGTGGCGAAATGGCGGCCGCCTTCGCCGAAGGCGGAGGCGGCAGCGGCGCTGAGCGGGCCCAGTGCATACAGGCGCTTCAGGCCGGCAGCACGTGCGCGGAGGCCGGCCTGCGCATGCAGCGCTTCCGCGTCCGGGCCCAGCTCGCGCATGTCGCCCAGCACCAGCCAGCCCTCTTCCGGCGCCGCGGCCAGGGCATCGATGGCCGCGGCCAGCGACCCGGGGTTGGCGTTGTAGCTGTCATCCACCAGCACCGCGCCATTGCGCAGCTGATGGGCGATCTGGCGACCCGGCACCGGCTGCGCTTCGGCCAGGCCGGCGGCAATCAGCGCCAGATCGACACCGGCGGCCAGCGCCAGGCTGGCGGCGGCCAGCGCATTGCTGACGTTGTGGCGACCCGGCAGGCCCAGCACCACGCGGGCTTCGCCGGCCGGTGCGACCAGAGTGAACTGGCTGCCCTGCGCACCGGCGCGGATATCGCGCGCGGTCACGTCCGCCGAGTGTTCCAGGCCATAGCGCAGCACGCGGCAACGCGCCGGGGTGCTGATGAAATGCTGTTCGAACCAGCGGCCATAGGCATCGTCGGCGTTGATCACCGCCACGCCATCGGCCGGCAGCGCGGCGTAGATCGCGCCCTTGGTCACCGCCACGCCGAGCAGGCTGCCCATACGTTCCAGGTGCGCCGGGGCGATGTTGTTGACCAGCGCATAACGCGGGCGGGCGATGTCGGTCAGGTAGGCGATGTCGCCCGGCTTGCCGGCGCCCATCTCGTAGACGGCGTAGTCGGCATCTTCCGGCGCATCGATCACCGCCAGCGGCAGGCCGATCTCGTTGTTGCGGTTGCCCGGGTTGGCGTAGACCACCTTGTGCGCGTGCTGGGCCACCTGCTGCAGGATCGACAGCAGCAGGCTCTTCACGCTGGTCTTGCCATTGCTGCCGGTGATCGCGAACACCTCGGTGCCACGGTCACGCTGCATGCCTGTGGCGATCTTCGCCAGCGCCAGTTCGCTGTCGGCCACCAGCACCTGCGGCAGTTCGACCGGCAGCAGGCGCTCGACCAGCAGCGCACTGGCACCGCGCGCCTGCGCGTCGGCCGCGAAGTCATGGCCGTCGAACCGCTCGCCGCGCAGCGCCACATACAGACTGCCCGGACCGAGATTGCGGGTGTCATTGCTGACCGCATCGATGGCCACGTCGTCGCCGTGGATCTCGCCGCCGGCCCAGTGTGCGATCAGCGAAAGCAGGGTGCGCTTCATGCGGCGCCCTCCCCGGCCTGCGCGCTGAGCACACCGGCCTTGGCCGCCAGTGCGGCGGCGGCCACTTCGGTGTCGTCGAAGTCATGGCGCACGCCATTCACTTCCTGGTACGGCTCGTGGCCCTTGCCGGCGATCAGGATGATGTCGCCGGCACCGGCACGCTTCACCGCCAGGCCGATCGCACGCGCGCGGCTGCGCTGCACGGTCACGGCATCGGCGTTCTGGAAGCCGGCCAGGATGTCGGCCACGATCACGTCGCCATCCTCGCCACGCGGGTTGTCGTCGGTGACGATGACCTGGTTGGCCAGGCGCTCGGCAATCGCCGCCATCTGCGGGCGCTTGCCGGTGTCGCGCTCGCCGCCGCAGCCGAACACGCAGAACAGCGTGCCCTGCAGGTGCCCGTGGAGGCTGTCCAGCGCCTGTTCCAGCGCATCCGGGGTGTGCGCGTAGTCGACCACCACCGTCGGCAGGCCGTCTTCACCGCCCAGGCGGTTCATGCGGCCACGGATCGGCTGCAGCGCCGACAGCACCTCGGCAATACGCGGCAGCGGCTGGCCCTGCGCGTGCAGGGTACCGGCCACGGCCAGCAGGTTGTCCACGTTGAAGCGGCCCAGCAGCGGCGACTGCACCGTCGCGCACTGGCCGTCGATGACCAGCTCGAAGGCGATGCCACGACCGTCCAGCTGCAGTGCCTCGGCGCGCACGCTGGCGTCGGTGGCACCACGCGAGCTCAGCCCGATCGCCTGCACGCCGGCCGGCAGGCCCGCGAACAGCTGCCGGCCGAAGGCATCGTCCAGATTGATCACCGCGGCCTTCAGGCCCGGGCGATGGAACAGCCGCGCCTTGGCCGCGCCGTAGCTGGCCATGTCACCGTGGTAGTCCAGATGGTCGCGGGTGAGGTTGGTGAACACCGCCACGTCGTAGTGCACGGCGTCCACGCGGCCCTGGTCCAGCGCATGCGAGCTGACTTCCATCGCCACCGCGCGCGCACCGGCGTCGCGCAGCTGCGCCAGAAGCGCGTGCATCTGCAGCACCAGCGGCGTGGTGAAGCCGGTCGGCTCGACCGCACCATAAAGTCCGGCACCCAGCGTGCCGATACTGCCACTGGGCGTTCCGAGCAGATGCCAGGCCTGGGCCAGCAGCTGCACGGTGGAGGTCTTGCCGTTGGTGCCGGTCACGCCGACCATCGCCATCGCCCGCGATGGCGCGCCATGGAACTGGTCGGCCATCGCGCCCATGCGCGCGCGCAGGCCCGGCACGGCGATCGCATCAGCCGGGGCCGGCAGATCGGCCGGTGCCGGCGGTTCGAACAGGATGGCACTGGCACCGGCAGCGCGCGCCTGCTCGACAAAGCCCAGGCCATGCGCGCCGAAACCGGCGATGGCGACGAAGGCGTTACCGGGGCGCACGGCACGGCTGTCCAGCACCAGGCCGGTCAGAACGGGATCATGACCCGCCAAGGCCACGTCCGGAAGCAACTGCGAAAGCAACATCGAAGGACTCATTGCGTGCCTCCCGTAGCGGGCGGCGTCTGGGCTTGCGCGCTTGGCAGCGCAGCGTCGAATTCAGCGGCGGCATCGACCGGCAGCGCGGTCTCGGCCGGCGGCGCAGGCAGGATCGAGGCCGAATGGCCGACCTTGCCCGACTGCTGTGCGGCCAGCCACGACTGCAGGTCGTCCAGCGGCACGTCCATCAGGCGCAGGGTGCCTTCCATCACGTTGTGGTAGACCGGCGCCGACACCAGGCCGCCGTAGAACTTGCCGGCCTGCGGGTCGTTGATGACGATGACGGTAGCGAAACGCGGGTTGGTGGCCGGCACCACGCCGGCGAACAGCGCGTTGTAATGGCCGCGCTCATAACCGCCCGGGCCGGCCTTGCGCGCGGTGCCGGTCTTGCCGGCCACGCGGTAACCCAGCACCGCCGCCTGCTTGGCGCCGCCCTGGGTGACCACCGTTTCCATCATCGCCACCACCTGCCGGGCGACGTTCTCGTCGATGATCTGCTGGCCTTCATTGCGCTGGCCCTTGACGAAGGTCGGCGCGATCAGGCGCCCGCCGTTGGCCAGCGCCGAGTACGCGGTGGCAATCTGCAGCGGCGTGACCGACAGGCCGTAGCCATAGGACATGGTGGTCTTGGTGGTACCCGACCAGCGTGCCGGACGCATCACCACGCCGGCCGATTCGCCCGGGAAACCGCTGTGCGGCGCCGAGCCATAGCCGAAGCGGCGCACGCCGTCGTAGAAGGTCTGGTCCGGCATCTTCGCCGCAACCTTGGCCGCACCCACGTTCGAACTGCGGGTGATCACGCCGGTCACGTTGAGCACACCGTTGTTGCGCGGCACGTCGCGGATGGTGAAGCGGCCCAGGGTCATGTAGCCCGGGTTGGTGTCGATGATGGTGTCCTTGGTCACCGCACCGGCCTGCAGCGCGGTGGCGATGGTCAGCGGCTTCATCGTCGAACCCGGCTCGACCAGGTCGGTCACCGCGCGGTTGCGGCGCGTATCGGGGATCGCGCCGGTCAGCGAGTTCGGGTTGTAGGTCGGCAGGTTGACCATGGCCAGGATCTCGCCGGTGGTCACGTCCATGATCACCATCGAACCACCGGCCGCCTTGTTGGCCACCAGCGCGTTGCGCAGTTCCTTGAAGGCCAGGTACTGGATGCGGCGGTCGATGCTGAGGGTCAGGTCCTTGCCCGGCTCGGCGGCGCGCAGCAGATCGCTTTCGACGGTCTCGCCCTTGCGGTTGCGGATCACCCGCTTGGCACCGGCCTTGCCGCGCAGCCATTCGTCGAACGCCAGTTCCAGGCCTTCCTGGCCGCGGTCGTCGATGTTGGTGAAGCCCAGCACGTGCGCCATCGCTTCGCCCTGTGGGTAGAAGCGGCGGAACTCGCGCTGCGCGGCCACGCCCGGAATCTTCAGCGCGACCACCTTCTCTGCCTCGTCCGGATTGATCCGGCGGCGCAGGTACATGAATTCCTTGTCCGACTTCTGCGACAGGCGGCTGCTCAGCTCATCCACCGACATGCCGATCGCCTGGGCCAGCTCCGGGATGCGCTCGGGCGAACGCAGCAGGTCCTGCGGGTTGACCCAGATCGAGGCGACCGGGGTGGACACCGCCAGCGGCTCGCCGTTGCGGTCGGTGATCATGCCGCGCGAGGTCTTGATCGGCAGCTCGCGCAGGTAGCGGGCCTCGCCCTGGCGCTGGTAGAAATCGCTGTTGATGATCTGCACGTAGGCCGCGCGACCCACCAGCGACACCGAGCACAGGCCAAGCGCCAGCGCGACCCAGCGCAGGCGCTGGCGCAGGTTGAAGGCGTTGCGCGGGCGGTTGCGGCCGGTCTTGCTCATGGGCGCACCACCACGATGTCAGCGGCCTCGGGGAACTTCATGCCCAGCTTCTCGCGGGCAATGCGGTCCACGCGGTTGGCTTCGGCCAGGGTGGCCTGTTCCAGCTGCAGGCGGCCGAACTCAAGGTTGATGTCATCGCGCTTGCGCTCGGCACGCGACAGCTCGATGAAGGTCTGCCGGTGGCGGTGGCGCACGAACACCACGCCGATCGCCGAGGCGACGGTGCAGGCCAGCAGGATGATCAGCAGCAGCCGGCTCATGCATCGCCCCCCCGCTTCTGTGCCACGCGCAGCACGGCGCTGCGGGCACGCGGGTTGGCGGCCAGCTCTTCGTCCGTGGCCTTGATGGCGCCGCCGATCAGGTCCAGCGTCGGCACGAACGCAACCGCCTCGGGCAGCCGGCGGTTGGCCGGCGGCGCCTTGGCCAGGCGGTTCATGTACTGCTTGACGATGCGGTCTTCCAGCGAGTGGAAGCTGATCACCGCCAGGCGGCCACCGGGCTTGAGCCGTTCCACCGCCGCATCGAGCCCGGCTTCCAGATCGGCCAGCTCGCGGTTGATGTGGATGCGGATGGCCTGGAAGCTGCGCGTGGCCGGGTGGATCTTGTCCTTCCCACGCGGCATCACCGAGGCGATCAGCTCGGCCAGTTCGGCGGTGCGGGAGAACGGCTGCTTCTCGCGGCGGGCCACGATGGCGCGGGCGATGCGCCGGCTCTGGCGCTCTTCGCCGTAGGTCCACAGCACATCAGCGATCTCGCGCTCTTCGACGCGGTTGATCCACTGCGCAGCGCTTTCACCGCTGTCCGGATCCATGCGCATGTCCAGCGGGCCGTCCTTGCCGAAGCTGAAGCCACGTGCGGCCACGTCCAGCTGCGGCGACGACACGCCGAGGTCGAACAGCACGCCGTCCAGGCCTTCGGCCGTCGCGTTCCACTGCAGCAGCTGGGCGAAGCTGCCCCGGAAAATGGACACGCGCGGGTCCGGCGCGAAATCGCGCTCGGCAACGGCGATGGCTTCCGGATCCTTGTCCATGACCAGCAGGCGCCCCTCGGGACCGAGCTGGGTGAGCACGCCACGCGCATGACCGCCACGACCGAACGTGCCATCCAGATAACGTCCGTTTTCGATCACCCTCAGGCCTTCAAGGACCTGGGTGTACAGGACCGGCAGGTGCACCGCCGGCGACTGCGACACCGGAAGGTGACCGGCCTGCGCTTCTGGGCGCATCCGGGCACCCCGGCTCACAACTTCAGGTCGAGCAACCCATCACCCAGATCCTCGTCAGACAACGTCTGCTGGATCAGGGCCCGATGCGCCTGCTCGCTCCACAATTCGAACTTGTCGCCCATACCGAGCAATACCGCCTTCTTCTCAATGCCCACCGCACCGCGGTGGCTGGCGGGGATGCTGATGCGACCGTTGCCGTCCAGTTCCAGATGGGCGGCCGAGCCGACCAGCTTCTGCTGCAACAGGCGCACGACGCGCTGGGTGTTGGGCTTGGACATCACATCGTCGCGGACCCGCTCCCATTCCGACTCTGCATACAGCCACAGGCAGCCGGCTTCGAACGGGTTGTAGGTCAGCACGAGACGGTTGTTGCTGGCGCGCGCGACGAGGTCGCGGTAAGCGGTGGGAACCGCCATGCGCCCTTTGTCGTCAACTGTGATGGCCGTCTCGCCCTGGAACACGACGCCTGCACCTTGTCCTTCGCCCGGTGAAACATTGAACCACGAAAACCCACAAAACACCCGGATTTCCCTCTGATGCCCACCTTAGCAGCGGGCCGAGGGTTGTCAACAACTTTTCAGCGGGGAAATCGCCAGCCGCATCAATGGCTTGCAACAACCTTTAGAGAATTGTTCAAGGCTTATCCACAAGTTGCTGATCCGTCTCAATTTTTGAGATTGAACGGAAGTTCAGGGGCGTGGAGAGGGCGTGAAACATCGGCCGCGCATTCATCCGGAACGGGCCGGAAACGGCGCCGGACTGCGCAAACCGTGCACAATGAGGCCATGTGCCTGCTCGCTCTTGGCTGGATGCACCACCCGCGCTGGCGGCTGGTGATGACCGGCAACCGTGATGAGTTCCACGCCCGCCCGACGGCGGCGCTGGCCCCCTGGCAGGATGAGACGTTCGTCATCGGCGGGCGCGACCTGCGCTCCGGCGGTGGCTGGGCCGGGGTTGGCGCCTCGGGCCGGATGGCGGTGGTCACCAACGTCCGCGACCCGCTGGCGGCCCAGACCGGCCCGTCGCGGGGCGCGCTGGTGGCCGACTTCCTGCGCGGCCGCGACCCGGCCGCTGTGCATATCGACCGATTGGCGACCGTGGCTGGCGCCTATGCCCCGTTCAATCTGTTGCTGGCCGATAGCGACAGCCTGGAGTACCTCGGCAACCATCCCGCCGAACGGCAGACCCTCGGCCCGGGCGTGCACGGCATGTCCAACGGCGCGCTGGACGCGCCCTGGCCGAAGACCCGGCGGCTGATGGCGGCCCTTGAAGCCTGGCTGCAAAAGGACGGGGTCAGATCCCTTTCGCACGGCGAAAGGGATCTGACCCCGGACCTGACCCCACTCTGGAATGCCCTGGCCGACGAACACCGCCCTGCCGACAGCGACCTGCCCGACACCGGCATCGGCCTGGAACGCGAGCGCTGGCTGAGCCCGGCCTTCATCCGTGGCGATGACTACGGCACCCGCGCCAGCACCGTGCTGCTGATCGACGCCGACGGCCATGGCGAGATCCACGAACGCCGCTTCGGCCCGCAGGGCGCTCCCAGCGGCCAGAGCCACGTCATTTTCTGACCCGGTCATGACGGCCCTTGGCCGGATGCTCTTGGCGGGGGGGGTAGTGCCGGCCGCTGGCCGGCAACCTCTGGATCTTCGGATGCAGCATGAAGTTGCCAGCCAGCGGCCGGCACTACCCGCAGCGTGCTGTCGCGATCCACGCGACGGCAGTCGTCATCGCAGCGGGCCTGAAACGTCATTCAGCTTCCAGCCGCGACCGCGATCCGTCCGCGCCACAGCGGTTTCAGCATCACAGCCAGCCGACTGTGCCCTTTTCGCAATCGACACTGTGTCTATAAATGTCGCCCCTGACCTCCCAGGGTGGTCGCGCCCGGCATCGCGCCGCGCAATCGACCACAACCCTCAAGGAGGCCCCATGCGTCGCATTCTCATCCTGTTCGCCACCCACCTGCTTGCTCTCGGCCTGGGCTTCGGCCTGGGCATCTATCTGCTGCCGATCCTGATCGCCCCCGATGACCCGCCGGTCACGCAGGTGCAGGCCGCGATGAACGACGCCACCTATCGCACCACCTTCCGTCGCGACCTCAAAGGCAGCGACGCGGTGCACTGGGCCGAAGGCAAGGTCAGCGTCAGCGCCACCCAGGTTGCCTTCGACGGCAAGATGGGACCGGGCCCGGACTACAAGGTCTACCTGGTCCGCGACTTCGTCGACAACAAGGCCGACTTCCTGAAGATCAAGGCGCAGGCCCAGCGCATCGGCGAGGTGAAGACCTTCAACCGCTTCCTGGTGGATGTGCCCGCGAACGTGGACGTGGACGACTACACCACGGTGGTGGTGTGGTGCGAGCGCTTCTCGCAGTTCATTTCCGCCGGGCAGTACCGCACGCCGGGCTGAGGACAGCATGGGGTCGGATCCCTTTCCTCCGGAAAGGGATCCGACCCCGCAATCACGGTAGCTCCACGCCATGCGTGGAAGAAGAAGGAGGCGGAGCCGGCCGATAAGCCGGGTTCTGTCGTGGACAGTCATTCCTCTAGGCGTTACGTCACCGCAACGCTCAAGCAACCTACCCGGATCCAACGCGGGCCGCGCCAAAGGATCCCTATTTGGTCTTGCTCCAGGTGGGGTTTGCCGTGCCGGTCTGTTGCCAGACTCGCGGTGCGCTCTTACCGCACCATTTCACCCTTACCGGCCTTCCGAAGAAGACGTAGGCGGTATCTTTCTGTTGCACTTTCCGTCGGCTTGCGCCGCCCAGGCGTTACCTGGCACCTTGCCCTATGGAGCCCGGACTTTCCTCGGCACCCCCGAAGGGATGACGCGACTGTCTGGCCGGCTCCGCCAGCGCATATTCTAGCGTACGCAGGTCCTTCCTGCCGTGCTGATCGCGGCGTCCGGTTCATCCATCCACGCATGGCGTGGATCTACTGCAGTAGCGCCACGCCATGCGTGGCTGCAGCAATCCATCAACTACCGTACAACGCCTTGCGCGGCGCGCCGGTCAGTTCCGCGGCCAGTTTGGCGGCGGTCGACGGCGGCAGGTGCTCGCTCAGCTTCGCGTAGACGCGGCGGCCATGCGCCAGCTGCGCTTGTTCGTCATCACCCGCGCCCTGCACCATCACCACGAACTCGCCCTTGCGCTGGTTGTCGTCGGCCTCGACCTTCGCCAGCAGGCCCGCCAGGTCACCATCGAGCACGGTCTCGAACAGCTTGGTCAGCTCGCGGGCCAGTACCGCCGGGCGTTCGCCGCCGAAGATCGCCGCCATGTCGGCCAGCGATTCGGCGATGCGGTGCGAGGATTCGTAGAACACCATCGTGCGCACTTCGCCGGCCAGCGCCTGCAGGCGGTCGCGGCGGCCGCTGGCCTTGGCCGGCAGGAAGCCCTCGAAACTGAAACGGTCGCTGGGCAGGCCGGCCACGCTCAGCGCGGCGATGGCGGCGCAGGCGCCGGGCACCGGGCTGACCTTGATCCCCGCCGCGCGCGCGGCACGCACCAGGCGGAACCCGGGATCGCTGACCAGCGGCGTACCGGCGTCACTGACCAGCGCCAGCGACTCGCCGGCCTGCAGGCGCGAGACCAGGCGCTGCGCCAGCGCCTCCTCGTTGTGTTCGTGCAGGGCCACCAGCGGCTGCTGGATGCCGAAATGGGACAGCAGCTGGCCGCTGCGGCGGGTGTCCTCGGCACAGATGGCCGCCACCGAGCGCAGCACCTCCTGCGCGCGCGGGCTCAGATCGGCCAGGTTGCCGATCGGGGTGGCGACGACGTACAGGGTTGGGACACTCATTTCAGCGGTACTCACGGGGCAAGGGTAGAATCGTAGCGTGTACCCGGCCAAGGCCGCTGCCCTCATCGCATGGACCCGAACATGAACAAGCCCGCCGCACGGATCTCCGCCCTGTCGTTGTCGCTGATGCTGCTGGCCGGTTGTGCCACCACCAGCCTGACCAGCACCCCCGATTCGCCGGCCCAGGGCCAGGCGCTGGCGCTGATCGAACAGGGCAAGCCGCGCGACGCCGCACTGCAGCTGGAAGGCCTGGCTGCCACGCTGCGTGGCGGTGCCCGCAGCAACGCACTGGCCGATGCGGCCTGGGCCTGGCACCTCGCCGGTGACAGTGCCCGCGCGCGCAGCCTGCTCGGCCAGCTCACCGCCCGCCAGCTGTCCGGCGCCAGCCTGCAGCGCTACCAGCTGACCAGTGCCGAGCTGGCCCTGGCCGACAAGCAGCCGGCGCAGGCGCTGGCCCTGCTGAAGGACCATGGCGACAACGTGCTGCCAGCCCTGCGTACGCGCTGGTACCTGGCCCGTGCCGGCGCCCTGCAGGGCACCGGCGATGCCTTCGGCGCCGCCACCGAGCGCGCCCGCGCCCATGCCAGCCTGACCGGCAGTGCGCGCAGCGATAACCAGGCCGCCATTGCCGGCCTGCTCGGCACCCTCGACGACGCCACCCTGCGCAGCCGCGCCGCCGCCCTGCCGGCCAACGACCCGCTCTACAACTTCGCCGGCCGCGCACTGATCGCGCGTGGCCTGCCGCTGCCGCGCCCGTTCGACCGCGATGGCGCGGCCCAGTTCGACACCAGCAAGCGCCCGCCGGCAATGAGCGACGGCTACCGCCCGCCGGCCAAGCTGGCCGTGCTGCTGCCGCTCAGCGGCCGCCTGGCCACCGCCGCGCAGCCGGTGCGCGATGGCCTGTTGAGCGCCTACTACGGTGAAAGCCGCCGCCGCCCGGACATCAACTTCTTCGACACCGCCGGCACCCCGGCCGGCGCCCTCGCCGCCTACGACAAGGCCGTTGCCTCCGGTGCCGACTTCGTGGTCGGCCCGCTGGGCCGCGACGAAGTGGACGCGGTGTACGGCCGCCAGCAGCTGCAGGTGCCGGTGCTGGCCCTGAACCGCGGCAAGGACGCACCGCCTGCCGGCAGCGCCGGCTTCTCGCTGGCACCGGAAGACGATGGCATCGTCGCGGCCGAGTACCTGCGCGGCCGCGAGCGCGGCAAGGCGCTGGTGATCAACAGCGCCGACGACACCGGCCGCCGTGCCGCCGCCGCCTTCGCCCAGCGTTTCGCCCAGCGCGGTGGCCAGGTCATGGCCACGGTCGGCGTCAGCGATGCGGTGGGCGACGTCAGCGCCCAGGTGCGCAACGCCGGCCAGGTCGATGCCGTGTTCCTCGCCGTGCGTGCGCCGCAGGCCCGCCTGCTGGCGCCGCAGCTGGCGCTGGCCGGTGCCGGTAGCGCGACCCGCGTCGGCACCTCGCAGCTGACCGTCGGCAGCGGCAAGGTGGAAGAAGACGTGGCGCTGGACGGCATCGTCTACCCGAACGAAGCCTGGAACGTGCGCAGCGTGTCCGGCCTGCCATCGGCCAGCCAGGTGGCCAGCACCCTGCCGAGCGCACGCGGTGCGGCCGGCCGCCTGTTCGCCTTCGGTGCCGACGCCTGGAAGATCACCGCCTACCTGGACAAGCTGTCCAACGAAGGCGGCCTGGACGGTGCCACCGGCACCCTGTTCCTGGACAGCAATGGCAACATCCTGCGCCAGCCGGCATGGTCGACCTTCAGTGGCGGCCGGCCGATGCCGATCGTCGGTGGTCGCTGAGCGCAGCCAACGGGGCTCGGCGGTGGAAGCCGCCGCCGAGCAGCACCTGCAACTGGCCGGACTGCAGCCGCGTGCACGCAACGTGCGCTATCGCGGCGGTGAACTGGACCTGGTGATGGACGATGCCGGCATCGTGGTGTTCGTGGAGGTGCGCTATCGCGCGCGATCGGATTTCGGTGGCGGTGCCGCTTCGGTGGATGTGCGCAAGTGCCGACGCCTGGCGCACGCCGCGCAGCTGTACCTGCAGGACCACCCCGCGCTGGCCAATGCGCCCTGCCGCTTCGACGTGGTGGAAGCCAGTGGCGAACCGCCGCAGCTGCATTGGCTGCGTGACGCATTCCGGCTGGATGATTGCTGATGTGTGCTGTCCGCCTTGGTAGAAGCCGACCTTGGTCGGCGCGTCTGTGCCAACCAAGGTTGGCCCCCGCCAGAGCGCAGCCTGGCCGGCACTACCATGGTGTGTGACTGATGCCTTCGATCATCACCCATGCTGCTGTGCCGCTGGCGCTGTGGTGCGCCGCTGATCGCGGCCGCATCCCGCCGCGCCTGCTGGTTGCAGGCGTGATCGCCGCGATGCTGCCCGATGCCGATGTACTGGCCTTTGCGCTGCACATTCCCTATGCGGATGCCTTCGGCCATCGCGGTGCCAGCCATTCGCTGCTGTTTGCCGGAGTGCTGGCGGCATTGGCGGCGGCGTTGGCGTTCTTTGGTAGTCGCCGACCTTGGTCGGCCCCACACAGCCCCGGTAGTCGCCGACCTTGGTCGGAGCAGCACAGCTCCGGTAGTCGCCGACCTTGGTCGGCGGTTTCGTGCCAACCAAGGTTGGCACCTACCAAGGCAGGGCCAACGGTGGCATCGACCGTACAAGCCGCTGTATTCGTCTTCGTCTGCGCCGCCAGCCATCCACTGCTGGATGCGATGACCTCCGGCGGCCTCGGCGTCGCGCTGGCCTGGCCGTGGAGTGAACAACGCTTCTTCGCACCGTGGCGACCGATCCGGGTTTCACCGTTTGCACCGCAATTCTTCAGCGCGCGCGGCCTGGCCACGCTGCTCTCCGAACTGCGCTGGGTGTGGCTGCCGCTGGCCGGCGCCGTTGTCGCCTGGAAACTGATCCAACCCGCTCCTGCTGCCCCGCGAGATCCGTCATGAGTACCGCACTGCCTGCTGCCCTGGTTGCCGAACTGTCCGCCCTGCTGGGCACGGAGGGCTGGCGCATGGATGACAGCGCGCTGGAGGCCAACGCGCAGGACAACTCATGGCGCCGCCAGCGCCCGGCGGCGGTCGCGCTGCCGGCCGACATCGAACAGGTGCAGGCACTGGTGCGCGCCTGTCGCGCACATGGCGTGGCGCTGGTCGCGCGCGGTGCCGGCACCGGCACCACCGGCGCCGCCGTCCCACAACCGGGCAGCATCGTGCTGTCGTTCACCCGCATGGACCGCATCATCGAGATCCGCGCCGGTGATCGCTGCGCAGTCGTGCAGCCGGGCGTGCTCAACGGCACCCTGCAGCAGGCCCTGGCCCCGCACGGCCTGTTCTGGGCACCGGATCCTTCCAGCGCCGAGATCTGCAGCATCGGCGGCAACCTGGCCTGCAATGCGGGCGGCCCGCGCGCGGTGAAGTACGGCACCAGCCGCGACAACGTGCTGGGCCTGGTGGCGGTGACCGGCACCGGCGAGGTGATCCGTTGCGGTGGTGCCTATACCAAGGATGCCACCGGCTACGACCTCACCCATCTGCTGGTGGGCAGCGAAGGCACGCTGGCACTGATCGTGGAAGCCACGCTGAAGCTGACCCCGTTGCCGGTCAGCCAAGCCGGGCTGCGCGTGCTGTACCGCGATGCCGACGCGGCCGCCGCTGCGGTGTCGCGGCTGATGTCGCAGCCGGTCGTTCCCACGCGCTTGGAATTCATGGACGCACGCAGCCTGGAGCTGCTGCGCCTCAACGGTGCCGACGTACCCGACGCTGGCGCGATGCTGCTGGTGGAAGCCGACGGCGACCACGACACCTTGCCCTACCTGCTGCAGGCATTGGCGACCGCCGCCGAAGGTGACGGCATGATCGCACTGGACGTGGCAATGGAAGGCCGCGCGCGTGACCAGCTGTGGGCCGCACGCAAGGCCTTGTCACCCGCGCTGCGCAGCGTCGCCCCGGGCAAGATCAACGAAGACGTAGTGGTACCGGTATCGCGCATCCCCGATCTGGTGGCTGGCGTGCAGGTACTGGCCCACGACTATTCGCTGACCATCGTCACCTTCGGCCATGCCGGCAACGGCAACCTGCACGTCAACATCCTCTACCACCCCGATGATGCCGACGAGAACGCGCGCGCGCATGCCGCGCTGCCGAAGATCTTCGAACTGACGCTGGCGCTGGGTGGCACGCTGTCGGGCGAACACGGCATCGGCCTGGCCAAGCGTGATTTCATGGCGAAGGCGTTCACCGCGGAAACGCTGGCGGCGATGCGCGCGATCAAGGTCGCGCTGGACCCGGATGGCATCCTCAACCCGGGCAAGGTGCTGCCGCCGGCATAGGCCGCGGAAGGCGGTAGAGCCGAGCCATGCGCGGCTCGCAACGCGACGCGCGGGCTTCCCCGAGCGGAACGGAGAGCAGCCAAGCGCGGGCCCGGCGCTACAGTGGATTGTCGCCCGCAACATCGATCAGGGTCTGCCGGAAGCTGGGCAACAGCACGCGGTTGCCATGGCCGCTCAGGTGATCGTTGTCGAAGAACAGCGGTTCACCGTCCTGCACGGCCGAGCAGGTATCCGGTCCGCACAGCAGCGGCAGCGGATCCCACACGGTCAATGACGGGTAACGCGCGGCCAGCTCGGCCAGCAGTGCCATCTGCGGCGCACGCAGCCGCTGCAGATCCGCGCGCGACATGCTCAGGCCACCGGCGCACGCCGGATTGCTACGGTTGAACCAGTCCGAGCAGCGATAGGCCCCGGCCTTGAACAGCGGCAGCGGTGCATCGATGACCACGTGCACGCCCAACCGCTGCAGGCGGCCCAGCACACGCTCGGCTTCATCATGTGCCGCCTGCGCATGCGCGGGCGTGCGTTCGGCCCGCAACTGCCGATAAATCTGCTGTGCGTCCTGTTGTTGCCAATCGAACCCTCGCAGCTCCGGCATGCGCAGCGCCGCCAGCAACACGATGTCACCCGGGCGCGCGTCGCGTTCGATGGCCGACAGGCTGTCCTCGATGAAGTCCTGGCAGTCGGCCGGGCTGGCCCGCAGCAGATTGACGAAGCTGCAGCCACCGCGATCCTCCTGGCGGATCTCCATCCCGGTCTGTCGCGCGACCATGCTGGTCATCGTGCGGTAGGCCGCCGCATGCGAGTCGCCGACAACAAACAGGCGTCGCCCTTCGAGGGCAGGTGCGCTCACCGGTTCCAGCGGTCGCCACGCCGGGTAGCGACGCGCCTGCCATGCGTAGCCATCGCGGGTGACGCTGAGCGAGATCTGCTCGTGGTACTCCACCGTCGCCCAGGCGCCGGCGCCGCACAGCCCCAACACCGGCAGCGCCATCGCCAGCACCTTCGCCGGCGCCAGCCGCAACAGCGGCAGCGCGCTGCGCAGCGGACGTTCCACGCAGTGGTAGGACGCGGCCGACACGGCCAGCAGCAGTACCGGATACAGCCACAGCGCAGCGCCCTGCAGCCCGTAGGTCCAGCGCAGCAGCACCAGCAGTGGCCAATGCCACAGGTACAGCGAATACGACAGTCGCCCCAGGTACGACAGCGGTGCCCAGCCCAGGGCGCGGCCGACCCGCGATTGGCCATGCCCGGCTACCGCCGCCAACAGCAGCAGGGTGCCGACCACCGTGGCCAGCACACCCGGCACCGGCATCGCCAGTTGCGGCGCGACAAGTACGCCCGCCAGCAGCAGCGCCAGGCCGGGCAGTGCGAGCGCGTCCCTGCGCTTGCCGGGACCGCGCGCGCTCATCCACTGGTACAACAGCGCACCGGCCGCCAGTTCCCAGAACCGCGACGGCAGCAGGTAGAACGCCGCCGCCGGGGCCGTCTGCGCCTGCCAGGCCGCCCACGCCAGCGACAGCACCGTGAGCGCCGGCAACAGCACACGCGACCACGGCCAGCGGTCGCGGCCGCGCAACCAGACGAAGAACAGCAGCGGGAACACCAGGTAGAACTGCTCCTCCACGCCCAGTGTCCAGGTGTGCAGGAACGGATTGAGGTCCGCGCCGGGCGAGAAGTAGTCATCCTGCTGGCCGGCCAGTACCACGTTGCTGAAACCCACCAGCGCCGCCCAGCCGGTCTGGTCGAACTGCTCGTTGCGCCAGGCGCGGGGAATGAACAGCGCTGACAGCACGAAGGTGGCCATCAGCATCACCAGCAGCGCCGGCAACAGGCGCAGCACGCGGCGCCGGTAGAAATCGAGCAGCAGCGCGCCCAGTGGCATGCCTGCACGCGATGCCAGCGACTGGCTGATCACGAAGCCGGAGACCACGAAGAACAGGTCCACGCCGGTGAAACCACCGGGCAGCCACGCCGCGTTCGCATGGAAGACGATGACGGCCAGCACGGCCAGGGCACGCAGGCCATCGATGGCAGCGTTGTGGGAGCGTTCGGGGTGAAGCATGCGGGCGACCGTCAGCGAGCGATCGGGCAGCATGGCCAGCGCTGGCGTAGTCATTCAATGGACAATCGCGACAGACCTGGACATCGTTCATGTCCGATCCCAACTCAGCACGATGGTGGAGCCGAGCCATGCTCGGAGGTTCTGCAGCCAGAGCGCTTGGGGTCAGATCCCACTGCCACGGGCACTGGGATCCGACCCCGGCGTCGGCCTGGTGTCGCTGTTTACCAGGCCATGCGCAGGCCCAGCTCGGCCAGCAGGGTACCGTCGCTGACGACCAGTCCGCTGGCACTGTTGTGCGTCTCGATCACGCTGTCACGCAGCTGCACATCGCCACCGCGTACCGACAGCCCATGCCCGAGTCCACCGCGGGTGAGCACGCGGCCTGCTGCTGGCCCTGGGAACCTTCCCAGCCGGCATGGCGCTGGCCGGTGATCTGGACGACCAGCGCGCCGACGTATCTGCAGGCGACCCGGTCGAGGCCTGGACCCTCGTCATCGGCTCGATCCTGAATGTGGACGGTAGGCAGACGCTGCAGATCGTGGCTAATGACGACTCCGAGCTAAACATCTGGGACGCCGTGGTAACCCGTAGTGGAACCAGTCAGAGAGCCATTACGCTGAACGACTCGGCGTATCTCGCTCTGGCCCGAAGCCGGATCTTTGGGGGGCATCGGATTGAATGGTGGCACCACGCCGGCCATCCTGGCGCAGAGCTCGATCTCAGTGACCACTGCCGGGTTGGCACCTGGCGAGCGCCTTTCGGTCGGCGTCGACTTGGCAGGCTCGGCAGCAGGCTTCGGTGTTGCCAGCCCCAGGGCGACCATCAACGTCACCACCATCTACGTGGAAGACGCCCCAGTCGCCAGCCGCGATGTCGGCAACGGCGTTGGCGTGCGGATCCAGTTCGGGCAGATGGATATCGTCAACGGCTCGCGTGTTGATGCATCCAATATCGGCGCGGTGCTCTGGGGCGAAGTCAATCCGGATCAACGCATCCGTCTGAACATCGATAACTCCACCCTGCAATCTGGTCGCGGCGCTGCCATCCGGGTCAATGCAGCCGCTGACAACACCTGCGACATCACCGTGGCCAATGGGGCGCAGCTGATCGGCGGCGATGGCAACCTGCCGCTGGTGGGCCGCGACATCGGTCTGGTCAACACGCGCACCGACGTCAACTTCAATGTGGATGACGCCCGATTGGCGGGTAACATTACCTTTGAGCCTACCAATGCCCCCACCGCCAAGACGGCGAACCTGAGCGTGGCTTACAAGTGGTGATCTGCTTTCTACAACAAGTGTCGCAACTGGCACGCGCAGGCGTGCTCCGGTTTCGCGCAGCGCGTTCGATATGCGTCTGCAATGTTTTCGAAATTGAAACTTTTCTGATTGGTATAGCAGCATCTGCGTGCACATCATGGCGCGCCACCGACAACGGGTGGCACGGGCTTGCAATCCCGTTTGGCAAAGGCGTTGTTTACGCTTGCCTGTCGGCGTCGCTCTTTCCTTGTTGGGCGGCGTCGGCAGGCAATCCGTCCGTGCCCTATGGCGGGCGGTGCGTGGGGGTCTCGTACCCGCCGGCGTTTCGCGCTTTTGCCACCGGTATTGCAACCACGCACCCTCCGCCGCCCTCGCCCAGCGCGAGGGCGGCCCCTTGCTCCGCACTCAAGGACGCCGCCATGACTTCTTCGCTCTATCCCTATCTGCTCGCCACATTGGGCGACGCCGTCGAACGCCTGCCGGATGATCTGGCCAAAGCACTCGAAACCACGTTGGGCAGCACGATGCGCGCCCACGCCGACGAAGGCATCACCCTGCTCGGCTGCCTGCAGCGCATCCGCCAGGTGGACGCTGCCGACGGCCAACCGTGGCCGGACAAAGGTCGCAAGTGCTTCGGCTTCGCGATGGCACGCATCGACCGCGCCAATGCCGGGCTGACCTTGCTGCTGGAACTGCTGCACGCCATCGAGCGCGTACGCGTGGACGGCGATGCCGACCAGCAGGTGGGCGATGAGGTGCGCGAAGGCTTGCTGCTGGCCTGCCGTGGGCTGGCCGAGTATGTGGATGTGCAGTTGCGGGTAGCGTAGCCAGCTTCCGCGGCACCTCGACCACGCCAATCCCTGTCCCTGGCTCAGGGATTGGCGTCGAACAGCACGGTCATGTCTCCTTCCCAGCGCGAGCCCGGTGTCTTCACCATCTCCAGCACCGCGTCACGCCCGGCGGTGAAGCGCAGGGTCGAACGGCGCTGCATCAGGTAGCCATCGGGCGTGAAGCGCGGTGCCTGACCGTCATCGGCCAGCAGTACGGTGTTCTGCGCCGGACGACCATCGCGCAGGTTGTTCATGCCCGGAAGGGTGACGTCCACCTCCACCGGCACCTGCTTGTCCGCCTGCGGATCATGAATGCCGCACTGGTCGCCGACGTGGTGCTGGCAGCGCAGCTTCATGCTGAAGTCCATCGACGTGGTCAGATGAAACGGCAGCTCCTGGCGCAGCCTCGCCGGAGCAGTGCCATGATCGATCCAGGGCGACCAGCCCCCTTCGGGCGCCAACTGTACGCGCGGCGCCTCGGTGGCGAAGCGCACCTGGAAGTCGTGGATCACATCGAACACGAAGTTCATGCGCACGGCCTCGACACCGGTGATGTTGTCGCCCAGATCGATGTCGGCCCCGGCGCCGCCGGTGGTCCAGGTTTCCTGGGCCATGTAACGGCCGTCCTGCAGCGTCATTGCATTGGGCAGGGTGACGTGGATGCCGAGCCCCACGTTCCTGTAGGAGTAGGTGCGGGCATACCGCGTGTTGGTGCTGTAGCACTCGGTGGGGCTGGCTGGCGTCCGCGCCGCCCAACCGCCCAGCGACCATCCACGCCCACCGGCGCCGCGGATGGTCGTGCAACCTCCACTGACGCCGTAGTACCAGGGATCGGCGCCACCACCGAAGTCGATGCGCATGGACAGCGCCGCAAAGCTGATGGTCGCCTCGAAGGTGCGTCCGCTCGACACCTCCTGCAGGGTGATCGTACGCGGCGGCGGGAAGCGGATGTAGGTGGTATCACGCCTTGATGTGTCGTCGCTCGGCCCTTCCTTGCGCCAGTACTCGCGGTTGCCGAGATCGAAGATATAGGCTCCGTTTCTATCGCATTCGGCCGGCCTCCAGTTGCAGAAGGTGCCCCGGGGTGTCGTGTTGCGGAATGCGGTATCGCCCGGATCCAGGGCGTTGGGCCTGAATTCACCGGTGACATTGACGTCCACCACCTGTGCGGTGGCAGGCAACGCCGCCATTACGGCCAGCAACGGGAACAGCCGGATGCCAATAGTCATGCTTTAGACCTGCCTGGTTCGTCGGAACAATGGGCTAGTGCGCGACCACCGACGGCGGGCAACCGATGCCGCCCACCATCAGTACATCGCCTTCGCGCGGGTAGCGGCCCTCCTCCATGGTCAGCACACAGCTGATCCGGTTCGGGTAGCGCAGCTCCACCACCGGCGCGCGTGCGCTGAGTTCAAGGGTGAAGAAGCCTTCTTCCTGGCTGACGCTGCGGCCGGCGTGGTTGATCACCTGCACACCGCGCATGCCGTTGCCATCGGCATCCAGTACCTGACCCATCACGGTGAAGGTGCGCAGTACATCCACCGTGGTGTGCACCACGCCGCCCTTGTTGAGGTGGTAGCTGATGGTCGACGGCTGCAGCGCCGCCGCAGGTGCGTGCCGGCCGTGGAAGTCGAACTGCACCTGTCCCGCACGATAGGCGGTGACCGGAACGAAGTTGCGTCCCGGGCGCAGCTGCACGCCACCGCCACGACTGTCGTCGGCACGCAACGTGACATCGGGGAAGTCACTGCGCACGTCGACGATGATGCCGGTGTCCACGCTGCCGCTGCGCCCCTGGCCCAGCACGGCAGCATGTCCTCCCCCGATCACCACGGTGCTGTCCAGGTTGGCGCTGCCGCCAACGTGGCCGGAACCGGCACCGCGATACAGCTGCACATCGCCTTCCAGCAGTGGGCTCTGCAGATAGGCGCCCGCGCCGGCGCCAATGCCGCTGCGTTCAGCTGTGACCATGCCATTGACGCTGCGCAGGATCTTCCCATCCACACGCTGGGTGGCGACCGCGGTGACGTAGCCGTCGCGCTGGCCGGCTTCGCCGGTCCGGCTGCCCAGGCTGCCGCTGTAGCTGCGGCGCTCGCTGCCGAGTGACACACTGACGGTCAGATCGATGCCGCGCTGGCGGCGATAGTGGGTGAAGCGGCTGCCCGGACGGTCGTAGGCCGAGACACGCCAGTTGACGTCATGCCTGCCGAACAGGGTCTCGCGGCGACCGTAGGAAACGTCGATGCCGGTGCCACGGGTGAAGCCGGAACTGCGGGCCACGCGCAGGCTCGCATTGTCGCGGTGACTGAAGCGATGGGTGATCGATACGGCCGTGGTGTCCTGCCAGCCTCCCCGGGTTTCCCAACGTGGCGGCGCACCCTCGCTGGCGGGCAGCCGATGACGCTGCTCTGCCCAGCTGCGCGCGTGGTTGGCGACCACCGAGCCGGCACGGTAGCGATACAGTCCCTGCAGGTCCACGCCGCGCCCGGCATCGCTGGAGGTGTAGAAATTGGTGTAGGCGCTGAAGCGATCACTGGCCTGCCAGTCCATCGACAGGCCGGTGGCGCGGCGCGTGCCGATCTGCTGAACGGTGGCACCGGCCACTGCGCGCGGGTGCAACAGGTAGTTGACCACCGCACCGGCGGCGATCTCGCCCTCCTGCATTGAACGATCGCTGTCGAGCAGGCTGCGCTGCTGGCCGGCGAACGCGCTGTAGCGCCAGCGCCGGGTGGGATCACGCCAACGGCTGGGTTTGTGGATCGAGGCGGTTTCGCGCGAGGCCTCCTGGCCGTCTTCAATGACCCGCAGTACCACGTCGTAGATGCCGCCTGGCAGGCGACGTGTGTCGATCTCCTGCACGCCGGGCTTCACGGCCTGTGTGGCCAGCAGGTTGCCGTCGCGCAGAATCTCCGCCACACCGTCGCGGTTGGCGGTGACATAGACCGGATAGACGCTGGCGCTGCGGGTGTCGGCCAGCAGTACATCCGACGAACCGAACATCACTCCCAGTGCGGTGTCATTCTGCGTACCCGGCGCGCGTGGCTGGCGGATGATGCCCTCGAACGTGGGCAGGAAATAGCCCGCGCGGACGAAATGATCGCCGAGCTCGCGTTGTGCATGCAACGCACTGAGATAGTGCTCCGTGCTGCCGGGTTGGGCGTAGTACTGGTAGCTGCCAACCGTGCTCCACAGACCGATGCTGCCACTCAGTTCAGCGCTGTAGCGTGCGCTGGCCGGCTGGTCCTGGCCGCCATGCACGGCCAGGCTGTTACGTACGATCAAGCCATGGCTGCCGGACGCCGGCAGGGCAATGTTGCGTTGTTCCGCACTGGCAGTTGCCGGCGTCAACAGGCTCAGCAGCGAATTGGCCAGACTGTAGTGCAGCGCGGCCAGGCCACGGCACTGCGGCGCGCATATGCCAAGCGGCAGCGGTTCGGCCAGCTGCTCGGCCCAGCGCGTGCGCTCGCTCTGCGGCCATGGGCTGTCGATGCTTTCGACGAAGCCGATCAGCTGTACGCGGTTGTCTTCATGCAGCAGTACTTCGGCGTCGCCCAGGTACTGCCCGTCCAGTTCCACGCGCACGGTCAGCGGATTGCCGAACAGATGCTCGCGGAACTCCGCAGGCATGCGGTCGCGCTGCTCCAGCAGGCTGACCTGTGCGTCTGGCACGCCTGCGGTCGCCTGCGCCGAGGCAGCAGCAAGCATGGCGGCAATGGCAACAGCCAGTCGCAGCGGAACCGGTCGCGGAGGTAGGTGTGAAAGGCGCATAGATGACATTGGCCCTCCTGCCGCACGCGCGGTGGGGCAGGAAGGCACAGAGCTCGGCAGGCGTCAGATGTCGCTTTCGAAGATCATGTGGAACTGACCGCCGTAAGTACCCTGCTTGTAACCGCCGCCCGGTTCGGTAGGCGCGATGGCGAAGGCCAGAGACTTGCCGGATGCGGCCTGGGCAGCGTTGGCAACGGTGATCTTGGCGGCGGCCGTTGCCGGCACGACCACGTTGTCCAGTTTCACTGCCAGATCCACGACGTCCGCGGCCGATGCCATCTGCGCCGGGGCAGACAGATAGGCGGTGATGGCAGCCGGCGACTTCACGTTGATCACGCGACCGGTCAGTTCGCCGAGCACCTGGCGTGCGGTATCCCACGGCAGATTCTGCGGCAGGCCTTCCCAGCCGTCCGGCGTGGACACCTGCAGGCCGGCAACGTTGGGCACGTCAGCCGACACATTGACGGTGATCGATTTGGTTTCGGTAGCCGCAAAGCTGACGGCCGGGGTGATGAGCAGGACTGCCGCAGCCGCCATCGCGTGTTTCAAGAAGGACATTCAGATACTCCTGGGTGAGTGGGTACAAAAGCCAGGACAAGGGCAAAGCTGTCCCATCGGACTCCTGGCGGGCCCGGGCGGGACAATGGCGTTGGTGGGGGACGAACGGTCAGCGGCGACTGTCTATGCTGCGCTGGCGTTCGCCCTCCTTCAGGTCGTAACGGATGAAATGCGTATCGTCAGACGCCAGCACGTGAGAGCGACCGGGGCGTACGTGCACGATGATTCCGGGCGTACAGGCGTCGACCTTGGCCCGCTCGCACTGGCGCAGGTTTTCCAGAACAATGGTGGCGTTGCCGTGGTTGTGGATCTGGCCGGACTCGATGCGGGTGTCATAGCGCGGGTGTTGTGGCGCGATGAACAGCACGGTGCCGAAGCCGGTGAACACGCGGATGGCCGAGGAAAGCTCTGCGGCCTGCTGTGCCTGTTCCTCGCTGAGCGAGAATTCCTCGGCACTGGGCGCCACCGGCACGAAGCGCAGGCGGTAGTAGCGTTCCTCGTCGCGCAGGCCCCGATACACCAGACGTGTGGCCTGCTGGCCGTTGCCTGCGATGATCAGGCGACTGGGGCTGGCGATGACCCCATGCGCCCCAGGCGCGTTGCGCACCAGCGATGGCGCATCCACCGGAACTTCGACGGGCTTGTCATCGGCATCGAAAACGATCTCTGCCACTTCCACCCGGACGTAGGCGGTGCTGGCGCCGGTATTGCGGATGCGTTTGAGCAGGTTGCTGCTGCCGGGCTGCAGGTAGTCGAAGAGGACGCCGACATTGATCTGCGGTGCGCTGGCGTGGCTGGGGAACGCCAGCGCACACAGCAGCAGGACATGGACGACACGTGACATGGGACCGCTCGTTTTCAGGAGCGTGAAGTGTGTCGTCGCGTCAAACGCCCCGCTATGAAAATAGTTGTAAGCCGAAGCGCGCAGCGTCGAATTCGGAGGACTCCTAAATGCTCATCGCCCGTGCTGCCAGCATGGCCCCCTGCCCGCAGCCGCGTACCGGCAGGACACAAATCCCTGCCGCACTCGGGCGAAGTGCTCGTCTCCGCTCGGGCCGTCGTGCACTTCCGTATGCACGCCCTGCCCTTCCATGGTGCGGCCGATGCGGGTGATCGGCACGCCCAGCGATTCGGCGACGTAGTGGCACGCCTGTTCCGCACGTATAAGGGTTACGCCGGAGAGGTGGCGCGCAGAGCTGTTACATCCGTGCCAACCAAGGTTGGCACCTACCAGAGCAACGCGTTAGCCCCGAGCCATGCCCGGCGTTTGGGTAGGCGTCGACCTTGGTCGACGCAGCGTCGGCACGAAGGCCTGACACATCCGTGCCAACCAAGGTTGGCACCTACCAGGACAACACGGTAGCGCCGGGCCATGCCCAGCGTTTGGGTAGGCGTCGACCTTGGTCGACGCAGTGTCGGCACGAAGGCCTGACACATCCGTGCCAACCATGGTTGGCACCTACCAGAGCAACGCGTTAGCCCCGGGCCATGCCCCGCTTTGGTAGCCGTCGACCTTGGTCGACGCAGTGTCGGCACGAAGGCCTGACACATCCGTGCCAGCCAAGGTTGGCACCTACCAGAGCAACACGGTAGCGCCGGGCCATGGTCAGGCGAAGTGCTCGTATCCGCTCGGGCCGTCGTGGCCTTCGGTGTGCACGCCCTGCCCTTCCATGATGCGGCCAATGCGGGTGATCGGCACGTCCAGCGACTCGGCCACGTAGTGCAGCGCGTCGCGCTGGTCGGCGGCGGCGGTGAAGCACAGTTCGTAGTCGTCGCCGCCGTGCAGCGCGCAGTCACGGGCGCCATCACGGCCGAGCAGTTCGCGCAGTGCCGACGACATCGGCAATGCATCGGCGTCGACTTCGGCGCGCACACCGCTGCGTGCGGCGATGTGGCCCAGGTCGGCCAGCAGGCCATCGGAGATGTCCACGGCGGCATGCGCGAATGCACGCAGGCGCAGGCCAAGGGTAACGCGCGGGGTGGGACGCAGCAGGCGCAGGCGCAGGGCTTCGTAGTCGGCCAGCAGGGTGGCGGCGGTGACGTTCAATGCGCCCTGCTGCCACAGGCGCAGCGCACCGGCAGCATCGCCGAGGGTGCCACTGACCCAGATGTCATCGCCAATCTGTGCGCGATCACGACGCAGGGCCTGGCCGCGGGAGACCTGGCCCATCGCGGTCACCGACAGCGACAGCGGGCCACGCGTGGTGTCACCGCCGATCAGGGCGATGTCGTGCTGGTCGGCCAGGGCGAAAAAGCCATCGGCGAAGGCATCGATCCAGTCTTCGCTGGCCTCGGGCAGCGACAGCGCCAGCGTGCACCAGGCCGGGCGCGCGCCCATCGCGGCGAGGTCGGACAGGTTGACGGCCAGCGTCTTCCAGCCGACGTCGAACGCCGGGGTCTCGGCCGGGAAATGCACGCCGCTGTTGAGCGTGTCGGCGGTGACCACCAGTTGCTCGTTCGGGCGCGGCTGCAGCAGCGCGGCGTCATCGCCGATGCCGAGCACGATGTCGTCGCGCTCGACGGTGCGGGCGCGGATGCGGTCGATGAGGGCGAATTCGGCCAGGGACATGGGGCGCTCCCGCGTTTGTACGTGCCGCGCCGTGCGCGGTGGGCGGTAGTGCCGGCCGCAGGCCGGCAACCTCAGAATCCCTGCAGTTGCCGGCCAGCGGCCGGCACTACCACAGGCGGGTCAGTGACCCGATTCGACCTTGCGCCATTCCACGGCGGCACGATCCAGCACGCCGTTGACGTAGGTGTGGCCGTGTTCGGAACCGAAACGCTTGGCCGATTCGATCGCTTCGTTGATCACCACGCGGTACGGCACGTCCAGGCGGTAGCGCAGCTCGTAGGCGGCCAGGCGCAGCACTGCGCGTTCGATCGCGTCCACTTCCTCGATGCCGCGGTCCAGGTACGGGCCGAGCGCTTCGTCGATGTCGCGACGGTTGTCGAGCACGCCGTGCACCAGCGCCTCGAAGTACGCCAGGTCGGCAATTTCGCGGGCCTGCTCGTGGGCAAACTGGGCGATCAGCGACTGGGCGTTGCCGCCGGAGATCTGCCAGGCGTAGATGGCCTGCACGGCACGACGGCGGGCGCGCGAGCGCAGCACCGGATCGACGCCATCGCGGCGGACGGGTTTACCGGAGGGCTTGCCCTGGGTGTTCTTGTTCATGGCAGTTGCTCCAGCAGATTGACCATTTCCAGTGCGGCGAGTGCGACTTCCTCGCCCTTGTTGCCGTGGCTGCCGCCTGCGCGGGCCTCGGCGTCTTCCACGCGTTCCACCGCCAGCACGCCGTTCAGCACCGGCACGCCGAAGTCCAGCTGCACGCGCATCAGGCCCTCGGCGCAGCGGTCGGCCACGTGCTCGTAATGACGGGTATCGCCACGGATCACGCAGCCCAGGGTGAGGATGGCGGCGTGTTCATGGGCGGCGGCCAGGCGCGCGGCCACCAGCGGCAGTTCCCAGGCACCCGGCACGCGGATCACGTCGATGTTGGCTTCGGTGATGCCGTTGCCGGCCAGGCTCTGGCGAGCGCCAGCGACCAGCGTGTCGGTGATGCGGGCATTCCAGCGGCTGGCCAGGATGGCGAAGCGCGCCGATTCGGGAGTGCGAAGATCGCCTTCGAAGTGGCTCATATGCGGCTTGGGGGACTCGATAAGGGGGTAATTCTAGCGTGGATGGGCCCCGGCCGTGGCTGGCGGGGGCGCAAGGGCGTGCCGACCAACGGTCGGCACCCACCGGTAGTGCCGGCCGCTGGCCGGCAATCCCCATTACAGGGTGACCGTCTCCACCACTTCCAGGCCGTAACCGGCCAGGCCAACCTGGCGGCGCGGGGTGCCCAGCACCCGCAGCTTGCCCAGGCCCAGGTCAGACAGGATCTGTGCACCGGCACCGTTGCGGCGCCACTGGCCCACATCCTTGTCCTTGCCCGGCACCACCGGCGCCGGCTGCTGACGCAGGCGGGCCAGCAGGGCTTCACCGTCGCGCGGGGCCGACAGCACCACCATCACGCCGGCGCCTTCGGCATCGATCGCGCGCAGGGCATCGGTGGCCGCCACGCCGAAGTCGTCGCGGCGCCAGTGCAGCAGGTCGGCCAGCGGGTTTTCCACCTGCACGCGCACCAGGGTCGGGGTGTCCGCATCCGGCGTGCCACGAACCAGCGCGAAGTGCAGGTCGTGGGCGATGCGGTCGCGGTAGGTCACCAGCTTGAACGGACCGAATTCGGTGTCGATCTCGCGCTCGTCCACGCGCTCGACGGTCTTTTCGGTGGCCAGGCGATAGGCGATCAGATCGGCGATGGAGCCCATTTTCAGGCCGTGCTCGCGGGCGAACACTTCCAGCTCCGGGCGGCGCGCCATGCTGCCATCCGGGTTCAGGATCTCCACCAGCACGCCGGCCGGTTCCAGCCCGGCCAGCATGGCCAGGTCGACGCCGGCTTCGGTGTGGCCGGCGCGGGTCAGCACGCCGCCCGGCTGGGCGATCAGCGGGAAGATGTGGCCCGGCTGGTGCAGGTCCGACGGCTTGGCATTGGGCTTTACCGCGGTGCGGATGGTATGCGCGCGGTCATGCGCCGAAATGCCGGTGGTGACGCCCTCGGCGGCCTCGATGCTGACCGTGAAGTTGGTCTGGAACTGGGCGGTATTGGCCTGCACCATCGGCGCCAGGCCGAGGTCGGCGGCGCGGCTGCGGGTCAGCGGCAGGCACACCAGGCCGCGGCCGTGGGTGACCATGAAGTTGATGTCCGACGGCTTGACCAGCTCGGCGGCCATGATCAGGTCGCCTTCGTTCTCGCGGTCTTCGTCATCGACGATGACCACCATGCGGCCCAGGCGGATGTCTTCCAGGATTTCCGGAATCGGGGCGAAGTTCATGCTGCGTCTCCCTGTGGGTGCTGACCGTTGCTCGGCACACCCATCAATCGCTCGACGTAACGGGCCACCAGATCGATTTCCAGATTGACCGCGCTGCCCACGCCGGTGGCGGAGAAGGCGGTGTTGGCCACGGTGTGCGGGATCAGGGCGACTTCAAAACCGTCGTCGTCCACTTCGTTGACGGTGAGGCTGACGCCGTCAACGCAGATCGAGCCCTTCTTGGCGATATAGCGGCGCAGCGAGGCCGGCGCGGCGAAACGCCAGCGCTGGGCCCGCGCGTCGTCATGGATGGACAGCACCTGGCCGAGGCCGTCGACGTGGCCGCTGACCAGATGGCCGCCCAGGCGGTCGGTCGGGCGCATGGCGCGCTCCAGGTTGATGACCGCCCCTTCGCCCAACTGGCCCAGCGTGGTCAGGCCCAGGGTCTCGGTGGAGGCATCGGCCTGGAAGCTGCTGGCGTCGAACGCGATGACGGTGAGGCAGACGCCGTTGATGGCGATGCTCTCGCCCATCTGCACGTGGTCGAACGGCAGATTCCCGACATGGAAGGTGAAGCGGACATCGCCGCCGATGGATTCGCGTGCGGCCAGACGGCCGACGCCCTCGATGATTCCAGTAAACAAGTAACGTTCTCCGCGAAAAGTGAGCGAAAAACGCCGCAAGGCAAACAGGCGGGCGCAGGGCCGCGAAGGCCCTGTGGCACCGTCTTCTTTCATCCGGACTATGACCGTCGGCTCCGGCATTGGACCGGATCTGCTGACCCCCGGCCGTGGGCCGGGGCGCTCGCGGGCTCGTGCTTGCGCACCTACCGCCGGTGGGGAATTGCACCCCGCCCTGAAGACGTTTGTGTACCGGCAAACCGGCGTGGCTAGTGTACCAGCCCGTGCTGAACGGGGTGGGGATGACCGGGGTCGGATCCCTTTCCGCAGGCAAGGGCTCTGGCCCCGGCCCTCTCGAAATCGCTACGGGTCAGAGCCGTTTTCCGACGGAAAACGGATCCGACCCCGATGCAGGCCGGCTCGGCCGGCTCGCATTCTGATGACCGGGTTCGGATCCCTTTCCGCAGGAAAGGGCTCTGACCCCGGCCAAGCCAGACCAGCTTGTGACGGCCGTCTCTCGCATTTTGTAAAACTTTCATTAAAATCCGCAGCGGACGACATGAGGTCGCCACGGGCAGCCGCGAGGGCAGGCCCGCCAATGGACTGAAATTCACAGGAATTCCCATGCGCAAGATCCTGATCGTGGCCGCCCTGCTGGCCGCTGCTCCGTTCTCGGCTTCGGCCGACGCCCTGAGCTACACCTACGTGGAAGGCGGCTGGACCCAGGTCCAGGTTGACGACAACGTGCTGGACGACCCGAAGGTCGACGGCGGCTACCTGCGCGGCTCGGTCGCGCTGGCCGAGCAGGTTTACGTGTTCGGTGGCTGGTCGCGCACCAGCAAGACCCGCCACTACGGCGAAGACTCGCTGAAGCTGGAACTGAACCAGCCGGAGCTGGGTATCGGCTACCACATGCCGTGGACCGACCGCCTGGACTTCACCGCCGATGCCGCCTGGGTGCGCCAGAACGCCGAATCGACCCTGCGCTACGACGGCGTGCGTTACCACGGCAAGGACCACACCAACCTGGGCCGCGTCACCATGGGTATCCGTGGCAAGCCGTCGCGCATGACCGAAGCCTGGGCCAAGGCCGGTTACATGGATGGCGGCAACAACTACAAGGGCACCTGGGTCGGTACCGTCGGCGGCCAGGTCAACTTCACCAAGACCTGGGGTGTAGTGGGCGAGATCGCCGGCTACCGCGACGTCACCCAGTACTCGGTCGGCGTCCGCGCCAGCTTCTGATTTACCGATCGCTCCTCGTCGTGCGATCGAACGGGCCCCGCAAGGGGCCCGTTTTTTTTTGGGCCCGCGCGCGCCGGCAGGCGGCCACAGGGCACCATCGGGCCTGCGCAAAGATGCGCTACGCTTGCGCGCCTCTGGAACAGGAAACACCGTCATGAAGACTCCCTTGCGTACCCTGCTGGCCAGCGCCCTGCTGGCGGCCCCGCTGCTGGCCGGCGCAGCCCCCGCCACGCTGACGCCCGAACAGGCTTTCGACCTGTACGCACGCGTGCTGCTGGAAGATGACGCCGCGGCGACCCGCGCGCTCAACGATGCGCTGAAGCCGGCGTTCGAAGGCCAGGACGCGGTGACCCCGAACCCGGGTGCGCTGGCCAAGGCGCTGGCCGAACCGTGGCAGGTCGTACTAGCCAGCACCGGCGCAAAGGCCGACGCGGCCGCCACCGAAGCGCTGTATGCCAAGGCCCTGCGTGATTCGAAGTGCCGCGCCAGCAAGAGCGTGATTGAAGACAACGAGTACGTGGAAGACCAGAAGCTGGCGCGCATCACTTTCAGCTGCCAGGTGCCCGACCTCGGCAAGGTGCGCCCGCTGTTCGCCGCCAGCCTTGCAGCCGACGCCAGCCCGGCCGCGCGCAAGCAGTTCACCGACGCCTACACCCAGGCGCTGCAGAGCGGTGCGCGCGTGCCGGTCAGCGGCACCTTCACCCTGTACCCGGCCAAGGACAACGGCTACTGGTACAGCGGCAACTTCGACGATCTGGTGGGTACCGTGACCGGCGCGCTGGCACCGTTCGAGGACTGGATGCAGGACGCGCAGGCGGCCAGCGCACCGAAGGTGACCGGCGTACCCGGCTGTGACCTGCTGCTGCAGCAGCACCGCGCCTGCGTGGCGAAGATCGCGCCGGACCAGATCAGTGGCGTGGATGCCATGACCGAGGAACTGAAGGCCAAGGCGAAGGTGAAGTCAGCCGAAGACATGACGCAGGAATGCAAGGCACTGCGCCCGATCGCCGAGATGATGTGGACCGACGAATGCGCGTGAGCGGGATGTAACGCCGAGCCTACGCGCTGCCCAGCGTTGCCGACGGCAAGGGCAACTGCATTTTCAGAACCCTTGCATGGCCCTGCGCGGCCTGCATGGTCAATGCTGTTGCCCTCTTCCCCCGGGGGCAACCGCATGAAATACCGTATGACGTCGACCGCGCTCATGTTGCTGGCGCTGATGGTGTGCTGGCAGGCCGAAGCGTCCAAGTTCAAAGCCACGAAGATCATCGTCGTCCAACCCTCGGTCGCCTTCGAGTCAACCCAGCTGAGCGACAGGCACCTGGATGCGTGGATGAGCAATGACGACCACTGCCGCGATTTCCCGATGTACCACGATCAGTGTGCCGTGCTGGTACTGCCGGATGAGTACGACGACGGTTTTACGCGTCGCCAGTTGCGGTTCAAGGCGAGGCAACTGCCGGGCGAGGCGCTCGGCGCGTACTGCCGCGACCTGCATGTGCTGTGGAAGCAGCAGTGGAAGGGCCAGTGCCCGGTCGGCGAAGAAGACGACGAAGCGGCCTGACGCCATGGGCGTAGCCCCTGCTCTGCGTCATTCCTTCATGGGCGCAGCAGCAGCCTGTTGTCCTCGCCGACCTGGCGCTGGTCAACCACGCGCAGGCGACGCTGCTGGTCCATGGCATCAATGCCGAGGCCAGCCAGCAGCGGGCGGCCGTTGTCGCCCAGCAGCGTGGGCGCCTGATAGAGCAGAAGCTCATCGACCCAGCCACCGCGCAGCAGCGCACCGGCCAGTGTCGCGCCGGCTTCGGTGTGCACTTCGTTGATGCCGCGCTCGGCCAGCAGCGCCAGCACCGCGCCCAGGTCCAACCGCCCCTCTGCGCTGGGCACGCTGGCGAATTCGGCGTCGGCCGCGTCCGGTGCGCTCACCGCCGCAGCGTGCAGGTACAGCGTCGGTGCCCCGCCCTCGCGCACGCGGCTGCATTCGAGCGAGCGCAGGCGCGAATCCAGCACCACACGCAGTGGTGCCATCACTTCGGTATCGGCCAGGCGCACGGTCAGCATCGGGTCGTCGGCCAGCACCGTGTCGGCGCCGGTCAGGATCGCACCGGCGCGCGCGCGCCAGTGCTGCACATCCTCGCGCGCGGCCGGCCCGGTGATCCACTTGGAGCTGCCATCGGCCATCGCGGTACGGCCATCCAGGCTGGCGGCCAGCTTCACCCGCAACCACGGCCGATTGCGCTCCACGCGCGACAGGAAGCCCTTGTTGAGCTCCCGCGCCTGCGCCGCCATCAGCCCTTCGGCGACCTCGATGCCGGCATTGCGCAGCAGATCGAACCCACCGCCATCGACCTTCGGGAACGGATCACGCATCGCCGCGACCACGCGCGACACGCCGGCTTCGATCAAGGCCAGCGCACACGGTGGCGTGCGCCCGTAGTGGGCGCAGGGTTCCAGGGTGACGTAGGCGGTGGCACCGCGTGCTTCGCTGCCGGCCTCGCGCAGGGCGAACACTTCCGCATGCGGGCCACCGGCGCGCTGGTGCCAGCCCTGCCCGACCACGCGTTCGCCGTGGGCGATCACGCAGCCGACCATCGGGTTGGGGCGGGTGGTATAGGCGGCACGCTCGGCCAGGCGCAGCGCGTTGGCCATGTGCAGGTGGTCGAGGACGGAGAACGAAGTGGTCATGCAGCCATGGTAACGCCGCCGGTGTTGATCCATGCCGTCAGTGCCAACCAACGGTTGGCACCCACCAGTGAATGCGGCCATCGGTGCCAACCAAGGTTGGCACCCCCAAGGCAGAGGCAGTCAGCCCTTCTTCTTCTTGGTCAGGGCGATCACATCGCCCAGCAGCTGCAGCTGTTCGGTACTGGACGGCAGGTCGCGCTCGAGCTTCTCGATCTCCTCGCGGAAATCGGCCACGTCCTCGAAGCTGCGGTAGACCGAAGCGAAGCGCACGTAGCCGACATGATCGAGCTTGCGCAGTTCGTTCATCACGAACTCGCCGACCTTGATCGAGGGCACTTCGCGCTCGCCGCTGATGCGCAGCTGGTGAACCACCGCACGCACCGCTGCTTCGATCTTGTCTTCGGCCACCGCACGCTTCTGCAGCGCGCGGTCGAAGCCAGCGCGGACCTTGCGCTGGTCGAACGCCTCGCGGGTGCCATCGCTCTTGACGATGGCCGGCAGCTTCAGTTCGACCGTTTCCAGGGTGCTGAAGCGCTCGCCGCAGGCTTCACATTCACGCCGACGACGGATCGTCGCGCCGTCTTCAGAGACGCGCGAGTCGATGACCCGGGTATCGGCATGTTGGCAGAAGGGGCAGTGCATGGAACGCCTGGCTCAGGAAAGTACCTATTGCCACGGTCATGGCAGCGTCGCAAAGGTACCTGAGAAAGGGCGCAGCGGCAAATGCTGCCTGCGCGGAAGTACCTGCATTTCGGCCAACCAGAGCGTCCAGTGAGGTCAGCAGGACCAGACGTTCAACCAGGTGCCGACGGCACCGGGGCCGCGCGTGCCCAGCGCAGCCACGCCAGGTGCCCGGCCATCACCAGCAGCGGCGGGCCGAACCCAAGGAAGGCCAGGGTCGAGATTTCCCCATGCTTGAAGGTGAAGTACAACGCGGCGGCGACCACGGCCAACGCGGCCAGCACCCCCAGCGCAAGGCCGACCCAGGCGACAACCGGTGATTGGCGCAGGCCGGCAACACCGCGCCACAGGAACAGGCCGCTCAGCCACAACCACGACAGCAGGCCGATGATTCCAGCCGACGACCACAGCAGCAACCACGTGTGCTCGTCGCCCGTCAGGTACTTGCCGTCCCATACGACCATCAGCCCCAGCACGGCACCCGTGCCGCCTGCTGCCACGGTGGGCAGGCCCACCAGCAGGCCGGCGATCGCCATCCAGCGTTTGTGCAGACGCTCATCCATGCGTTCGATTTCCTTCCATGGGCCACGTCATGCGCGGCGTTTGATCCACACCAGCATCGCAGCCGGCACCAGCATCGACGGGCCCAGCAGCAACAAGCCGATGCCTTCGGCATGCACGGCGATGCCCCACCACAGCGCCAGCCCCAGCGGGGGCAAGGCGGCGAGACCGCCCGCCAGCAGCATCCACCACCAGAGGCGGTGCACGTGCAGCCCGGCACGCCCCTGCAGCAGAAAACCCGCGCTGAGCCACAACCAGGCCAGGCAGCCGGCAATGCCGGCCAGGCCCCACAGCGGCATCACCGTCACCGAGGCCAGCGTGCCATGACCGAACTGGCCCAGCCCCATCAGCAGCAGCATCGTCGCCGCCGCGCCGCCCATCACCAGGCTGGGCAGGCCAAACAGCACCGCCAGCGCGGTGTACAGGTACTTGAGGTGGCGCTCATCCATGCGCGGTTACTCCGATGCCGGGGTCAGAGCCCTTCCCTGCGGGAAGGGATCGGACCCCGGCGTCGACTGGGTGGCGGGGTCGGATCCCTTTCCGCCAGGAAGGGCTCCGACCCCACTCTCCGATCAGCCGTAGACCGGGTACTTGCGGCACTGCGCGCTGACGGCGTCGCGCACGCGGGCGATGACCGCGTCATCGTTCGGTGCGTCGAGCACGTCGGCGATCCAGTTGGCCAGGTCGACGCAATCCTGCTCGACGTAACCGCGGGTGGTCACCGCCGGGGTGCCCAGGCGCAGGCCCGAGGTCACGAACGGCGAACGCGGGTCGTTCGGCACCGAGTTCTTGTTGACGGTGATGTGGGCCTTGCCCAGCGCGGCTTCCGCGTCCTTGCCGGACACGTCCTTGCCGATCATGTCCACCAGCATCAGGTGGTTCTGGGTGCCGCCGGAGACGATCTTGTAGCCACGCGCGATCAGCGTGCTGGCCATCGCCTGGGCGTTCTTCACCACCTGCTGCTGGTAGGCCTTGAAGCCCGGCTCCAGCGCTTCCTTGAAGGCCACGGCCTTGCCGGCGATGACGTGCATCAGCGGACCGCCCTGGATGCCCGGGAACACGATCGACTGCAGCTTCTTGACCAGGTCTTCGTCGGCGCCCTTGGCGATGATGATGCCGCCGCGCGGGCCGCGCAGGGTCTTGTGGGTGGTGGAGGTGACCACGTGGGCGTGTTCCAGCGGGCTCGGGTAGACGCCTGCGGCGACCAGGCCGGCGACGTGGGCCATGTCGACGAACAGGTAGGCGCCGACCTTGTCGGCGATGGCGCGGAAGCGCGCCCAGTCGATCACCTGCGAGTAGGCCGAGAAGCCGGCCACGACCATCTTCGGCTTGTGCTCCAGGGCCAGGCGCTCGACTTCGTCGTAATCGATCAGGCCCTGGTCGTTGACGCCGTACTGCACGGCGTTGAACAGCTTGCCCGAGGCATTGACCTTGGCGCCGTGGGTGAGGTGGCCACCGTGGGCCAGGCTCATGCCGAGGATGGTGTCACCCGGCTGCAGCAGGGCGAAGTACACGGCCTGGTTGGCCTGCGAACCGCTGTGCGGCTGCACGTTGGCATAGTCCGCATCGAACAGCTGCTTCAGGCGGTCGATCGCCAGCTGCTCGGCGATGTCCACGTATTCGCAGCCACCGTAGTAGCGCTTGCCCGGGTAGCCTTCGGCGTACTTGTTGGTCAGCTGGCTGCCCTGGGCTTCCATCACCGCCGGGCTGGTGTAGTTCTCGCTGGCGATCAGCTCGACGTGGTCTTCCTGGCGCTGGGTCTCAGCGGCGATGGCCTTGGCCAGTTCGGGATCGTAGGATTCGATGCGGACGTCACGCGGGAACATCGGGTACTCCAGCAGGCAGGGAAAAGGGGTACGGCTCAGCCCTCGATTGTAGCTCCGCACTGGCCCGCTGGGGCCGAAACGGACGGGGCCGGCATCCCCGAAGGAATCCGGCCCCGTATGGTTTCGATCGATAGTTGTGGGGTCAGAGTCCTTTCCGTTGGAAAGGGATCCGACCCCGGCCGCGATCCTCAGCGACTGAGCACGTACTGGGCGATCACACCGGTGGCGATGGCCACCAGCAGCATGTTGCCGCGATCATCCCGGATCCACTGATGGCCGTACGGCGGGCGGCGCAGGTTGTAGCGCGGGTAGTCGTTCACCACGTAGACCGGGCCGCGGTAGTAGTCGCGGTAGCGGTGGCCGACCTTCCAGCCATAGCCCGGGCCATAGGCCGGGCGATAGACCACGCGCGGCGGTGCCGGGCGGTAGTAGCGATCATGGTCACGGTGCCAGTCGCGGCGGTCGCGTTCCCAGTCGCGCCGGGCCTCGCGGCGGTCGCGCTCCCAGTCGCGGCGGTCCTGGCGCCACTCACGGCGATCCTCGCGCCACTCGCGGCGGTCGTGGTCGCGGCGATGGTCGTTGTCGGCGAAGGCCGGGGTCACGGCGCCCAGCGCCAGCACAGAGGCCACGGCGCCGGCCATTACTCGATTGATGCGCATGTCAGACCTCTGCTTGGGTGGGTGGTGAGCCCATATTGCGCAACCGATCTGAACCGTTTCCGGCTGGAAACGCTTCCCGCTGCAGGACTGTGACGGAGTATTCAGGCCACGGCCAGCCTGCGCGGCTCCGGCCGGGCGCGGGCCGGAACCGGTTCCGGCTATAATTGGCGGTATTCCATTCCAGTCTGTGCCCGCTGCCGCAACGGGATGTTCCCGTGACGGGTCGGGCGCAGGGCCGCGCCTACGGAGACCGCATGTCCTCGCAATACATCTACACCATGAACCGCGTGTCCAAGGTGGTCCCGCCCAAGCGGCAGATCATCAAGGACATTTCCCTGTCCTTCTTCCCGGGCGCGAAGATCGGCCTGCTGGGCCTGAACGGCGCCGGCAAGTCCACCGTGCTGAAGATCATGGCCGGCGTGGACACCGATTTCGAGGGTGAAGCCCGCCCGCAGCCCGGCATCAAGGTCGGTTACCTGGCGCAGGAACCGGAACTGGACCCGAACAAGACCGTGCGCGAGTCGGTCGAGGAAGGCGTGGGCGAAGTGCTGCAGGCCCAGGCCGCGCTGGAGGCGGTGTACGCCGCCTACGCCGAGGAAGGCGCCGACTTCGACGCGCTGGCCAAGGAACAGGAGCGCCTCGAGGCGATCCTGGCCGCCGGCGACGCGCACACCCTGGAAAACCAGCTGGACGTGGCTGCCGATGCGCTGCGCCTGCCGCCGTGGGATGCCAAGATCGCCAACCTGTCCGGCGGTGAAAAGCGCCGCGTCGCACTGTGCCGCCTGCTGCTGCAGAAGCCGGACATGCTGCTGCTCGACGAACCGACCAACCACCTCGACGCCGAGTCGGTGGAATGGCTGGAACAGTTCCTGGCGCGCTATACCGGCACCGTGGTGGCGGTCACCCACGATCGCTACTTCCTGGACAACGCCGCCGAGTGGATCCTGGAACTGGACCGCGGCCGCGGCATTCCGTGGAAGGGCAACTACACCGAATGGCTGGTGCAGAAGGATGAGCGCCTGAAGCAGGAAGAGAACCAGGAAAAGGCCCGCCAGAAGGCGATCCAGAAGGAACTGGAGTGGTCGCGCCAGAACGCCAAGGGCGGCCGCTCCAAGGGCAAGGCCCGTCTGGCCCGCCTGGAAGAGCTGCAGTCGCAGGATTACCAGAAGCGCAACGAGACCAACGAAATCTTCATCCCGCCGGGCGAGCGCCTGGGCAACATGGTGATGGAGTTCAAGAACGTCTCCAAGAAGTTCGGCGACCGCCTGCTGATCGACAACCTGTCGATGCTGATTCCGCCGGGCGCGATCGTCGGCATCATCGGCCCGAACGGCGCCGGCAAGTCGACGCTGTTCAAGATGATCACCGGCCAGGAGAAGCCGGATTCGGGCGAGATCGTGATCGGCCCGACCGTGCAGCTGTCCTACGTGGACCAGAGCCGCGACAAGCTGGAAGGCAACCACAACGTCTTCCAGGAAATCGCCGGTGGCCTGGACATCCTCAACATCAACGGCATCGAGATCCAGTCGCGCGCCTACATCGGCCGCTTCAACTTCAAGGGCCAGGACCAGCAGAAGATGGTCGGCTCGCTGTCCGGTGGTGAGCGTGGCCGCCTGCACATGGCCAAGACCCTGCTGCAGGGCGGCAACGTGCTGCTGCTCGACGAACCGTCCAACGACCTGGACATCGAAACGCTGCGTGCGCTGGAAGACGCGCTGCTGGAGTTCCCGGGCAACACCTTCGTGATCTCGCACGACCGCTGGTTCCTGGACCGCATCGCCACGCACATCATCGCTTTCGAAGGCGACTCGCACGTGGAGTTCTTCCAGGGCAACTACCGCGAGTACGAGGAAGACAAGAAGCGTCGCATGGGCGACGATGCCGCGCCGAAGCGCCTGCGCTTCAAGGCGCTGAAGTAAGAAAGGAAGAACGGCCGCGCTCTGCGCGGCCGTTCTGCATTCGGGTAGGTCACGACCGTTGGTCGTGACACCTTATTGTCGCGAGAAGCCCCATGTCCCTGTTCGAGCGCCTGTTCCAGCTGCAGCAGCACGGCACCACCGTGCGTACCGAGCTGCTGGCCGGTGTCACCACCTTCCTGACGATGTCCTACATCGTCTTCGTCAACCCGGAAATCCTCGGCACCACCGGCATGGATGCGGGTGCGGTGTTCGTGGCCACCTGCCTGGCCGCGGCGCTGGGTTCGGCGGTGATGGCACTGGCGGCCAACTTCCCGGTCGGCATGGCACCGGGCATGGGCCTGAACGCGTTCTTCGCCTTCACCGTGGTCGGTGCCGCCGGCCTGCCGTGGCAGCAGGCACTGGGCGCGGTATTCATCTCCGGCCTGGTGTTCCTGGTGCTGTCGCTGACCGGTGTGCGGGCGTGGCTGGTGTCGGGCATTCCTTCGTCGCTGCGCTCGGCGATCGTGGCCGGCATCGGCCTGTTCCTGGCGATCATCGCGCTGCAGAAGTCCGGCGTGATCGTCGGCAATGAAGACACGCTGGTGGCGCTGGGCCCGTTGAATACGGCGCCGCCGCTGCTGGCACTGGCCGGCTTCCTGCTGATCGCGGTGCTGGAAGCGCGCCGTATCCGTGGCGCGATCCTGATCGGGATCCTGGCGGTGACCGGCGCGGGCTGGGCATTGGGCGACGTGCAGTACCAGGGCCTGGTCTCGCTGCCGCCGAGCCTGGCGCCGACCTTCCTGCAGCTGGACCTGCCGGGCCTGCTGCACCACAACGGTGGCGCGCCGATCGCCGTGTTGCTGCAGGTGGTGCTGGTGTTCGTGCTGGTGGAAGTGTTCGATGCCACCGGCACCCTGTATGGCGTGGTCGGTCGCGCCGGACTGCTGAAACTGCCGGGCGCGCAGAAGCGTTTCGGCCGCGCGCTGCTGGCCGACAGCACGGCGATCGTGGCCGGTTCGCTGCTGGGCACCAGCAGCACTACCGCGTTCGCTGAAAGCGCCTCGGGCGTGCAGGTGGGCGGCCGCACCGGCCTGACTGCACTGGTGGTGTCGGCACTGTTCCTGGCCGCACTGCTGTTCTCGCCGCTGGCGGCGATGGTGCCCGGCTATGCCACCGCACCGGCGCTGCTGTTCGTGGCCGGCCTGATGCTGCGCGAACTGGTGGACGTGGACTGGAGCGACCTGACCGAATCGGTGCCGGCCGCACTGTGTGCCCTGGCGATGCCGTTCACCTACTCCATCGCTAATGGCCTGGCGTTTGGCTTCATCGCGTATGCGGCGCTGAAGGCCGGCACCGGCCGCTGGCGCGAAGTGCATCCGGCGGTGTGGCTGGTGGCGGTGCTGTTCGCGCTGCGCTACGCGTTGGAATAATCGGGGCGCGATGCCGGCCAGCGGCCGGCACTACCGGATGGTGATTCACCTGCCACCCGGGGCACGATGCCGGCCAGCGGCCGGCACCACCCGGCGCGGGGTTCACCTCCCACCCACGGTGCTCTGGGATGATGCGGGCATGGTTCGGCCCGACCTTCCCACGGATCCGTCTTCGCCGTTGCGCCGCCGGTTGCTGCGCGCGGCAGTGCTGGCGCCGTTGGCCGCTACGCTCGCCACCCTGCCCGGCTGTTCGCTGCCGGTGCAGGTGGATGGCACCTTCCTGCAGCCCTGGCGCAGCCATCTGCAGTGGGGCCCGGCCGACTGGCAACGTTCGTTGAAGCTTGCCCACGCGCTGGGCTGCCGGCAGCTGGTGCTGCAGTGGACCGGCATCGTCGGTGGCAGCGATGGCGACTGGTCGCTGCCGGACAGCAGCCTGCAGCAGCTGTTCACCGCGGCCAGCGAGAACGACATCCGCATCCGCGTTGGCCTGCCCTTCCAGCAACGCTGGTGGCAGGCCATCGGCGCCGACGACGCCACGCTGCAGGCGTTCCTGGCCGACAGCCTGGCGCACGCGCGCAGCTGGTTGGCACAGGCGCCGTGGGCGCAGCAGCCCGCCTTCGGCGGCTGGTACCTGCCCTACGAGCTGGAGCAGTTCCACTGGGCCGATCCGGCCCGCCAGCAATGGCTGGCGCAGTGGCTGCACGGGCTGGCGCAGGCCGCCAGCGCGCGCGGCGGTGACTGTGCGATCTCCTGCTACTTCAGCCGTCTGCAGACCGACGGCGACCTGGTCGCGCTGTGGCAGGCGGTGCTGGCACGGGCCGCGCTGCGGCCGATGGTGCAGGACGGCGTGGGGGTGGCCGGCGCCGGCAACGTGCAGCAGCTGCAACCGCTGCTCGGCCATTTCCGGGCACAGGGCATCGGTTTCGATGCGATCGTCGAACTGTTCCGCGAACTGCCCGGCGGCCCCGCCGACGGCAGCGCGTTCAAGGGCGAAACCGCAGATGCCGCGCGCATCCAGCGGCAGCTGGCGTGGGCGCACGACAGCGGTGCGCAGCACGTGCTGGTCTATGCACTGGAGCCGTGGCTGACCCAGGACACGCCGCAGGCCGCGGCGCTGCGACGACGTTGGGGCCTGCCTCAGTAGGAGAGGATGGCGGTGGCGAACAGGCCCTTGGCGCGCTGCGTATCACCGCCGCCGATCGCGAAGCGGTACTGCACGGTCAGGTCCAGGTAGGAACGCGGCGTGTTGTAGTGGTCTTCGCGGAACCAGTAGCGCACGCCCACGCCCGGCCCTGCGCCGAGTGACCAGCTGCGCTGCGTATCGTTGAGCGCGAACGACTGCGCCGGGAACAGCGGGTAGCGGATGTCGCGCACGCGCGAGCGCTGGTCGAGCCAGTCCGCCCCCACCACCACATACGGCGTGACCACCCAGTGGGTCTGCCCGGCACCAAAGCGGAAGCTGCGGCCGGCACGCAGTTCACCGGCAGCGAACCACTGTTCGCGATGCAGGCGCCCGTTGGCATCGCCCACCCGGCGCACCGGCGTGCCATTGGCATCGAGTGCGTCGAGGGTGAAATGCGCGCTGTTGTCATCCCACGTGTAACCGCCCTGCGCGTAGCCACTGACCATCCACCACTGATTCACGTCGGTGCGCAGGTCGGTGCCCTGGTAATAGCCGTAGGTCAGGTAGGACATCCAGCCACCGGAACCGCTGGCCAGGCGGTAGCGGGCCAGTGTGCTGGCTTCCAGTGGCGGGTTGCGGGCCAGCTGCAGGCTGCATTGCACGGCCGCCGAAGCGGGGTAGACATCGCCCGTGCGGGTGGCGCTGCCGAGGAACTGGCGACGCTCGATGCCGGCGCTCAGGCCGGTCTGGCCGAAGGCGTAGCGCAGGCCGAACGAGGCGATGGTGGACGGCCAGCCGGTGGTGGAACGCGAGCGGCTGAGCCGTTCGGCGCGCGCGCGTGCATCGGGCGTCGATTCGCCGGTGCACGGGTCCACGGCGCGGATCGACTCGTAGGTGCCACCCTCGTCGTACAGGGTGTTGAGCAGCCGCGCGTAAAGCTCCAGCGTGCCGTGCTGGTCATTGAAAGCCGGCGGGCGCCAGAACGCTTCAAGCGTGCTGAACACCGAATCACCCGGCGTACTGATCGCCGCGCCGCCGACATTGGTCGCCGCCTGGCGCGCGCCACGGAAGCCGGCCGAGGCGATCACGCCCCACTCGCGCGAATAGTTGGCGATGGCATTGCGCACGTTGTAGCGCTGGTGCGCATCCAGTGGCAGCTCGCCGGCATCGGCACGATCAATGGCCGTCCGCAGCAGGGTCACCGCCTGCGGGTGATCGCCGTTGGCCGCGCTGGCGTAGGCCTGGTCAAGCACCACGCCCTTTGGTGCCCTGCCAGTGGCCTCGGCGGCACGGAAGTCGGCCAGTGCGCGCGCCGGCTCGTGCGCCTTCTGGTTGAGGTAGCCGCGCTGCATCAGCGCCTCCGCATCGTCAGGGCGCTGTGCCAGCGCCGCATCCAGGCGCTGCCGTGCTTCGTCCTGCTGGCTGCGGTTGCCTGCCGCCAGCGTGGTGGTCAGCAGGCCGTGCAGGCTCGCGTCGTCCGGTGCGAGCTGCACGGCCTGCCGCGCCTCACCGATGGCCTCGGCATAGTCCCGGCGCGCGTAGGCCGCGTAGGCACGCTGTGCGGCACCACCGTCGCCCTGCAGGTCGGCCGGCATCAACTCGCAACGGTTGCCGCTGTCGCCAGACTGGCAGTGCTGGAACGGCGCCGGATAGGTCTGCGCGCTCAAACGCGGACGCTCGCGACTGGAACGGACCGCCTTGGCGCGCTGCTCGATGCCCTGCTGCAGCAGCTGCTGCGCGCGTGCATCGCTGGCATCTGCTGGCAATGCCGCACGCAGCGGCGCCAGCAGTGCAGCCGCACGTGCGCGATCCCCAGCGGCCAGGGCCGCATCCACCGCCAGCAGGCGCACGTTGCGCTGCTGCGTCGTTGAGCCCGGCATGGCGAGCGCGGCGTCGAAGTCCTCGTTGGCGAGCAGGCTGTTGCCCTGGCGCTGGCGCAGGTAGCCGCGCATCACCCGCGCATTGAGATCCTGGCCGTCGGCCTGCAACGCCTGGTCGGCACTGCGCTCGGCGTCGGCCAGCTGCCCCTGCTGCAGCTGCGCGGTAATCAGCAGCAACCGGTACGTCGCCACCTCCGGTGCCAGCTCGACAGCGGCACGTGCCTGCGCAACGGCCGCGGCATCATCCTGCGTGGACAGCGACCGGTACGCCTGCTGGGCCTGCAGCAGCGCGCGCTGTCGATCCAGCGCCACGCGCCGTGCGCGCAATGCCTCGACATTCGGCGCGCCCAGCTGCAGCGCGGTGGCAATGGCGGCGTCGGCCTGTTCGGGCTGCTGCTGTGCTTCCAGCGCGGCCACCCACAGCATCGCCCAGGCGCCCTGCGTTGGCTGCTGCCGGAAGGCCTGCTCGGCCTTGCTGGCTGCCTCTCCCATCCGCCCGGCGTCATAAGCGGCGTAGGCCTCGGTGGCCAGCGCGTAGGCCTGCTGCCTGGCGCGGTCTGCGCCGCTGCCAGCCACGCGCGGTGGGGAGGGTGCGCGCCCGCTCCTGGCATCCGGAGGCGTGCTGCGCGCAGCGGTGGCAGCGGCCAGCGCCGGCAACGCCGGATCCTTCAATCCCGCATCCAGTGCACGACGTGCCTGCTGCTCGGCCTCGGCACCCCGCCCCAGTTTCTGCAGCGCATAGATCTGCAACAGGCGCAGCCGCACCACGTCCGGGCGCAGCCGGATCGCTTCGGTGGACTGCCGGTAAGCCGCCGGGTAGTCACCGCGCTCATAGGCGGCAAACGCCTGCTCGGCGACGCGGTAGGCCGCACCGGACAACGGCAGTGCTGCATCGGCCTGGGCCAGCACCGGCGCGGCCGCCGTGGCCAGTGCCACGGCAATGACGGAGGACAGCAGCGTGGTCTTCATGCTGGCAAGGCTCCGGGAGGCGGCGACTGCAGCGCCGCCGCACGCCGGCGCTGTTCCTGCATGGCCTGGGCCACGGCGTCTTCGGTGGTGATGCCCTGCTTGACCAGGTAATCGCCGATGCGGCCGTCGCGCTGCGGCTTGTACGCGTCCAATGCGATCTCGAAGCGCGCGTGGTCGATCAGGCGCATCTCCACCAGCAGGTCGCCCAGCAGGGGCACGTTGTCCAGCTGCCAGTGCCGGTCGCCGCCGATCAGGCGCAGGCCTGCGTTGATTTCGCTTTCGCGGGCAATGCTCTGTTCGATGTGCTCGCTGCGGGTTTCCTGCTTCAGCAGTGCCAACGCTTCTTCGGGCAATGGGCTGGCCACGGCCAGCCGCAGGGTGCCCTGCTGGCGCGGTGGCAGCGGCAACATGCGCCATTGCACGCAGGCATCGGCACTGACCGGGAAGTGGCAGGCGCGCAGGTAGTCCACGTCAATCACCGCACGAGGCAGGTCGCCCTGGAAGGCGATCGCCTCGGCCAGCGTTTCATCATCCAGCCACCCCTGGGTGAGCAGGATGCGGCCCAGCGGCTGCTGCCGGCCGTCCTGCTGCTGCTCCAGTGCCTGCTGCAGGCGCTCCGGCTCCACCGCCTGCCAGGTGGTCAACAGTTCGCCGAGCTGCTTGCGCGTCTGCACCAGCTGCGCCGCGTCCGGGAAGTCGTGCATGGTCTTGTCCCAGACCATGCGCTTGCCGAACAGCAGGTAGGCCAGGAACACCTTCCACGCGCGGGCGGTGGCCATGAAGTTGATCATGTTGCCGACCACCATCCGCGGGATCGACATCAAGGCATGCTCCCAGCCGTACAGCCGGTTGACGAAATAGAAGCGCTGCACGACGCGGGTGGCCAGCGCTGCGGTGGTCAGCAGCGCCACCGTCATCTGCCAGGTGCCGGCCTGGAACACGCTGGGAAACTGCATCGTCCACACCCCGGACATCTTCAGCAGCCAGAACAGCAGCAGCTGCAGGAAGATGAGGTAGGCAATGATGCTGACGAACGAGGTGATGATGCCCTTGCGGTCGCGCGCCAGCAGGTACTTGGTGGCCAGCGAGCCGCGCCAGCCCAGCGACTCCCAGCTCTGCAGGCCGATGCCCAGCACCCAGCGCGCCTTCTGCCGGTACGAGGCACGGAAGTTGTCGGGGAAGTACTCGCGCACGCACAGCGCCATCTGCTGGGTGCGCTCGCGCACCGGCCCCCAGCCGAACCAGGACGGGCGACGCACGCGGAACTGCACCGGGAAGCGGGCGAAGATCGACTGCATGCCCATCGCCGCCAGCCGCGCACCGACGTCATAATCCTCGGTGAGGCTGTCGGTGTTGAAGGGCTGGTTGTCGGTCTGCGCGCTCAGCGCCAGCAGCGCGCGCCGCGAGAAGCAGGTACCGACGCCCGCCGATGGCACCATGCCGGAAACACTTTCACGCACGACCAAATCCTTGGCGTGCCATTCGGCGAATTCGTCCATGTAGACACCGGCAACCAGCTCATACCACTCGCGGTCCAGCGAGGTGACCGGCAGCTGGATCATGTCCTTGCGCGGCAGCAGGTAGTTGTAGAAGCGCAGTTCCATCGGATGCAGCACGTCCTCGCTATCGTGCAGGATCACCCCGGCGAACTCGATGTCGTGGCGCTTCTCGTAGTCGAAGATCGCCAGGATCAGCCAGTTCAGGCAGTCGGCCTTGCTGGTCGGCCCGTCGTGCGGCACTTCCACGCGGCGCAGGCGCTTGTAGCGGCGGCGCATGCGCTCGACCTCATCGATGGTCTGCTGGTCGTTGGGATAGGTGCCGACGAACACGACGTACTCGCGGTAATCGAGCACGTTGATCATGTTCTCCACCATCTGCGCGATGACGTCGTACTCCATCCACGCCGGCACCATGATCGCCAGCGGCTGCTGCGGGCGCTGCAGCAGGTCGTCCTGGGTCAGCGGCCGGTAGGCATCGCGGCGCTTGATCGTGAGCGCGCGCCAGCTCTCGCGTACCCAGTACCAGACATCGATGAACAGGTCATCGAGGCTGGAGATCAGGATCAGCACGGCCACCGCCGCCGCCGTGGTTTCCAGGGCGGCGTAGTAGTTGGCCAGCTGGATGTTCCAGAACAGACCGTCCACGGTGGATCAGTGCCCTGTGTTGGCGGACTTGCGGCGACGCACCTGGGTGACGCGGGCGGCCAGCAGCGCGAACACGATCACGCCGACCAGCAGCAGCCAGACCATGTGCCGTTCCCACTTCGATTGCGGGTTGCCGTCCTGCGCGATACGCGTGCCGTAGGGATCCTGGCGGTCGAATTCGCGCACGGCATCACTGCCGTCGAGCACGGCGAGATCGCCCCGCAGCAAACGGAATGGGGCGCCGAACGGCGGTGACTGCGCACCGAGGTCGCTGTAAACAACGCCCAGCTGGCCACCGGACGACCCCACCTGCACCACCGCGGCACGATCCAGCCCGCTCACATCCAACAGCGGTTGCGGCTTGCCGCCGATCAGCAGGTGGCCATCCTTCAGGCCGGCCATATCGACACCGGATGGCGCCACGCCGAACGCCAGCCACGGCGCGCCCGGGCTGACCACGGCACCGGCTTCGACCACCTTCAGTTCCGATGCCTCCGGCGATGCGCCCACTGCGCTGGTCACCGCGATGACCTTGCCCAGCGAGGCCGGCGCATCCTGCAGCCAGGTGCCGGGCACGAACACCTGGTTGCCGCGCGACAGCTGGCTGCTGGCACCCACGAAGTCACTGCCCAGCGAACGCTTGGCCAGGGTCAGGTGGCTGCTGGGCAGGATCGAGACCGGATAGCCCGTGGCCGGATCGTGGCAGTAGGGACGCGCCGGCTGGCGCAGGAAGCTGACACGGATCTCGTTGCGTGCCGACAGCGCGTAGGCCGGCACCTTGGCCACCAGCCGTTGCGGCTGGCCGTTGGCCGACAGCACCTTGCCACCCAGCAGGTAATCGTTGAGGTAGATCGTGGCGACCGCGCCCTGCCCGGCCGCGTTGGGGGCCGCCGAGACATCGATCACCACCTGCTCGGGCAGGCGGCCATCGGCCGACAGTGCGCCGAGGTCGAAGCTGGCGCTGCGGTCGGCGCGGGTCACCACATCCATGGTGCCGGCGATGTTGCCGAGCCGGCTCAGCAGTACCTGGTCACCATCCAGTCTGGGCGTGCCCGCTGCGCTGACCTGCAGGCTGCGGCCCAGTGCATAGCTGCGCCACTGCTCGGCGAGCAGCCCGGCGACCTTGCCCGCCGCCGCCGGGTCGACCACCAGCGTCGGACGCCCGGCCACGGCCACCACGCTGACCGACGCGTTGGCGGCGGGCTTTTCCAGGCCGCCCATGTCGGTACCGCGCCACGCGGCGAACGCGGTGCCCGCATCGGCCCCCGCCGCACCGACCTGTACGGCCAGCGCATCCAGCGCCGCACGCACGCCGGCGCGCAGTGCATCGCTGCCGATCATCACATCGGCGGCCAACGGCCCGCTGTCCCGCAATGACAGCAGCGCGCCGACTTCGGCCAGATCCCTGATCGCATGCGCGCGCTCACCCGTGGCCAGCGCGGCGTAGGCCGGCACGCCCTGCAGGCTGGCCGGGATGCTGATACCGGCGAGGTCAACGCTGTCACCGACCTTGGGCAGGGCCACCACCTGCACCTGTTTGCCCCCGGCCTGCAACGCGGTACCGATGCGCCAGGCCGCATCGTAGGCCGGTGCCTGCAGCGCCTTGCCATCCACCAGCAGGCGCACCCGCGGTGGCAGCGCCCCCCACGCCTTGGCAACGGTATCCACGGCGCGGCCGTCGAAGCGGTAGCTGAAACGCGAGTCCGGCGACAGCCGCAGCACATTGGCCGGCGCGCTCTGGTCGGCGCACTGGTAATCGGACACGATCGACCACCAGCCGACGCCGACCCGTACGAAGCCGCTCTGGCGGGGTTCGCCATCGATGGCCAGCAGCTGGCTGGCATCGCCCTGGGCATCGGTGATCGAACGCGCCGCGATCGGGTCGCCATCGACCGACCACAGGCCCGAGGTGCGCCCGGCGTGGCCGCGCACATAGCGCCCATCCAGCTGCAGCTGCGCGTCGCGGGTGGCCACACCGGCCGGCACCGGCAGGTAGACCTCGCGCTGGCTCTCCTGCCCGCTCAGCACCAGTGGCTGGCGGAAACCGAGTTCGCGCAGGGTCATCTGCCGGTTCACCGTGCTGTCGCTGCTCCATTCGGTGAACTGGCCGGCGACGCTGTCGGCGGCATGGGCACTGCCAACCACGCCCGACAGGACGAACGCAGCGGCGGATGCAAACAGGGAAGAGCGGCCGGTCTGGGTCATGGCGTCACTTCGCGTGGATGGGGTGGACGGCGCCGCTGCTGCGGACGCCGGGCGAGAATTCGGGAAGGGGCGCACCGCGCAGGGCGGCGACGATGCGGGCGCTGGCGCGGCCATCCCCGTAGGGGCTGGCATCGGGGTCGAAGCGGGCCGGCTGCGGGGGGCGTGCCAACACCGCGTTGACCGCATCGACGATGCGCGAGGGCGTGGTGCCGACCAGCGTGACCACACCGGCTTCGACCGCCTCCGGCCGTTCGGTGACATCGCGCATCACCAGCACCGGTTTGGCCAGCGCCGGGGCTTCTTCCTGCACGCCACCGGAGTCGGTGAGGATGACGTCGGCGCGCTGCATCAGGCGCACGAAGCGCAGGTAATCCTGCGGTGGCACCAGGTGCACGTTGTCGAGGTTGCCGAGGTGGGCATTGACCGGGCCCTGCACGTTCGGGTTGAGGTGCACCGGGTACAGCACCTGCAGGTCCGGCCGCCGTGCCAGCTCGGCCAGCGCACGGCAGATGTCCTCGAAGCCCTGGCCGAAACTCTCGCGGCGATGGCCGGTGACCAGCAGCAGCCGGCGGCCGGGGTCGAGCATATGGAAGGGTTCGTCGGCCTGCGCACGCAGTGCCGGATCGGCATCCAGCCGCTGCACGGTCTGCTGCAGGGCATCGATGACGGTGTTGCCGGTGACCAGGATCTGCCCGCCCAGGTGCTCACGGGCCAGGTTGGCGCGCGAGCCGGGAGTGGGTGCATACAACTGATGGCCGACCACATCGATCACCCGCCGGTTCATCTCCTCCGGCCACGGCCGGTGGATGTCGCCGGTGCGCAGGCCGGCCTCGACATGGCCGATCGGGATGCGGTGATGGAACGCGGCCAGGGCCGCGGTCATCGCCGTGGTGGTATCGCCATGCACCAGCACGTAGTCGGGCCGGACCTGCGTGTAGAGCGCGTCAAGCCGTTCGAACAGCCTGGAACACAGGCCATTGAGGGTCTGGTTGGGCACCATGACATCGAGGTCATGGTCGGCGGTGATCTCGAACAGCGCCATCACCTGGTCGAGCATCGCCCGGTGCTGCCCGGTGATGCAGACCACCGATTCGATATCCGCAGCGTGTGCCAGGGCGCGCACCAGCGGCCCCATCTTGATGGCTTCCGGTCGCGTGCCGAACACCGACAGGACCTTCACCGGAGCGCTCCCGAAAGCCGGCGCGGAAGGGGGCAAGCAGCAGTAGCCACGTCTGGATCCTTTCGGCGTTGCCGTCCAGCACCCGCAGGCAGGAGACGGTCACCTCATGAGGAAACTCCAAATTCGCGACATACATCACACTAAGGCGTCTGTATGCGCGTCGTGGCATCGATCTTCATCGTTGCAGGATCAAGACGCAGTCAACGCCGCCCGTGAGCCGGGCGACGTTGCGGCGGAACGCAGCAGGGGCAGCCGCCGGGGCGGCCTTACTCGTACTGGATGGTGAACGTGGCCTGGCCGTTTGCGACACCCGCGCCCACCGTACCGGCCTGGGTCTGCACGTAGCGCGCGCGCAGCGGCAGCGCCATGACGCTGGTACCCGGCGCGGTGGTGCCAACGTTGATGGTCTGGCCGAAGCGCACTTCACGCTCGGTGCTGCCATCGCGCTGGACCATCTGGATGCCGATGCGGGTGGCACTGTTGCTGGCCGCGCTCAGCTTCAGCACGCCCGGCATGTTCGAGCTGTCCTGGTCGGCATCGAGGCGGATGCCGATCTTGCTCTGGTAGGCGGCAACGTTGCTGCCCTGGCAGTTCAGGCGGATCTCGAAGTCGCGATCAACGGCCTTGGAGCCGACACCAGTGAAGGTGGTGTTGGGCACGCTGCCGAAATCGACGGCAATGTTGCGGCTGCCGGCCTGCACTTCACAGGTCGGACTGACCACGGTGGTGCCCGAGCCCTTGAACGTCGAGGTCAGTACCGGGCGCCCGGGGCCATCGCCGTCGAAGTAGTAGTTGGTGAAGCGGCCGTTCGGCGCGATCACGCCCGAACCGGTCTGCGCAGCGGTCTTGATCAGCTGGATGCGGAACTGGCCACCGATGAGGCTGACCACGGAACCGCCACCGAAGTTGATCGAGTGCGGGTAGTAGGTCTGGATCGCACCCGAATCGCGGTACAGGCGGATGCCGACGCCTGCCACATCGGTTTCATAGACGTTCGAGAAGCCGGCCACGGGGCGCTTCTGCGCTGCGTTGACGTACTCACCGATCGAACGACCGCCAGTCCAGGAATCGCAGCGGGCAACGCTGTTCTGCTGGGTGATCGGTTCACTGATTTCCTTGATCACGCCGCCGACCGGGGTGCTGGGCAGGATCACGATCTGGCCCATGTCCATGGTCACGTCCTGGGCGATGAACCAGCTGTTCTGGATGCGGCAGGCGGCGCTGGCCTGCTGCGCCAGCAGCACGCCGCCCAGTACGGCCAGCGCGGCCAGCGCCTGGCGGCCACGGGAAGAAATCATCGGCATGCTGCCTCCAGCGGGATGAAGCCGGTCTTGGACGCATCGGCGCCCGCCGGTACCTGGTAATCAATGGTGCAGCGCTGGTCGGCACCGGCGCCCCACTCGACCTGCAACTGGCCCTGGTTCTTCTCGCTGCGCACGTACAGGCGGCCGCCCTGGCTGACCATGCCGACCGGCTGGCCCTGTTCGTCCTTGACCTGCGCACCGAACGGCATGCTGCGGCCATCGGCGTTGCGCACCTGGATCAGCAGCGCGTTGCCCTTGCGGGTGTCGAAGCGCAGGTAGCTGATGGCACCGGCGAACGGCGCGATGGACTGGCTGGTGCTTTCCAGTTCGACGTCGTGGGCCATGCCCTGCGGATCGAGGGTGACGGTGTTGAGGCGGTACGGCGACACGTACGGCACCACGGCGTAGCCGCGGCCATCGACGCGCAGGCCCGGCGCGTTGCTGACGATCGCATCGCGCGCGCCCGGCGCTTCGACCAGCACCATGGTGTCGCCGCGCTGCGGGGTGAAGGTGAAGCCGCCCGGATGCACGACCACGCTGCCGTTGGCACCGACCGACGCCTGGCGGAAATCACGCGAGTGGCTGTAGGTGGCGTTCAACGCCGAGTAGCGGCTGCGGTACTCGGCATTGCCGACCGCAGTGGTGCCACCCTCGCGGGAATCGGACAGGGCCACGCCGTAGCTGAAGTTGTTGTCGACGCCGGCCGAACCGGTGATGCCGACGCGGCTGTTGTCGTAGCCACCGCGGTCGCGCGCGCCAAGGTCGGCGCTGAACGACACCGGGTGGGTGCCCCGGCCCAGCGGCACGCTCATCGACAGCAGGTACTGGGTATCGGAACGGCCGAGCACGCCTTCTTCGGTGCGCAGCGCCGAGAAGCCGTAGTTCACCGAGCGCCAGGCGTTGTTGTAGCCCACCTGGTACTGCTTGGAGGTGCCGGAACGGTCGTAGAAGTCACGCACCGAGCCGGTCACGTACAGCGCACCGCCACGTCGGCCCAGCGGCTGGTTCAGCGTTACCTGGAACTGGCTGCGCTGACGGCCACGGGTGGTCGGATCGATGCCGCGCTTGTCCGAATCACGGCCATACAGCGCGTCCTGCAGGCTGTAGAAGCCTTCAGTGGAGTAGCGGTAGGCGGCCAGGGTCAGGTTGGTCCCGGTCTCGCCGATCATGTTGCTGTAGCTCAGCCGCACACTGGCGCCGGTATGGCTGCCGTAGTGGTCGAACGAGGTCCGTGCATGGGTGACGTCGGCAGCGAAGGCACCGACGCGCGTGGACAGGCCGACACCGTACAGCAGCGACAGGTAGCCTTCGCTCAGCGCGCTGCCGCCGTACAGGGTCAACTGGTTGCCGATGCCACGCTGGTAGGTACCCTGCACCAGCCACGGCTCATCGGCCAGCAGCTTGTTGCGCACCTGGCCGGCGGTCAGCGAGTAGCGCGACACGCCTTCGCGCAGCATCTGCGGCACAGAACCGAACGGCACCTTGAATTCGCGGCGGCGGCCGTCGGCCTCGATCACGCTCACTTCCAGGTCGCCGCCGTAGCCGGTCGGGTACAGGTCGTCGATGACGAAGCTGCCCGGCGATACGGTGGAGGAGTAGATCAGCTGCTGGTTCTGGCGCACTTCGATGCGCGCGTTGGTTTCGGCAATACCGCGCACGACCGGCGCGTAACCGCGCAGCGAATCGGGCAGCATGCGGTCGTCGCTGGCCAGGCTGGCACCCCGGTAGCCGATCGAATCGAACAGCTCGCCCGTGGTGTAGGCCTCACCAATGGTGAGCATGCCGCGCACCTGCGGGATGCCGCGCTGCGCATAGGTGGCAATGCTCTGCCAGTGGCGGCCGTTGCCTTCGGACCAGGTCAGGTTGGAATCGTGGCGGAACTGCCAGCCTCCCAAGTTCAGGCCGGCGTTGAGGCCGAGGTAGGCGCTGCGATTGCGCTGCCCCCCTTCAACACGGCTGTCGCTGTCGATGGCGTTGAAGCTGTAGCCGACGAAGCCAGCGTTGATGCCGCGGTCCCACAGCGACGGATTGACGTAGCCGCGCGCCTCACGGCGCAGGAACACCTGCGGGATGCTGAGGTCGTAGCGCAGGTTGCCGCTGTCATAGATGCCATAGGCATTGGCCATGCGCCGCTGTACCGGCACGCAGCTGTTCGTGTCGGTCGGCAGCGTCGGGTCCTGCTGCAGCAGCACGGCCTCGCTGTCCACACCCATTTCTTCCAGCATCGGCAGCGGCAGGCAGGCGTCGACGCGGCCCTGCTCATCGGCCTTGAACTGCAGATCGCGACGGCCCTGCCAGCCACCGTTGACGTAGACGTCGACACGGTAGGTGCCAGCCACCATCGGGTTGCCATTGGTGAAGGAGGCCAGGTCGACCTGCTTGGCCTGGCCGGAGAGGAAGCTGGAGTTGAACTGGGCCGACTCGGGTGCACGCGCATTGGCCGCACCGCTCTGCGCCATCAGCGCCTGTTCGCCGAGATTGGCCGGCGCAGCCATCGCCCATCCTGGGCAGGCCACGCCAGCAACCAGCAGGCAGATCGCCTGGTGGATCGACAATGTCAATCTGTTTCCGATCACACTGACATTCCTTCAATTCGCCGCACGGCGGCGGTGGCGGGATGCGCAGGCCCATGGCCGGCGCGGCGCGTTCAGCCCCCGGTACTGCCGAGGCGGACCGTGTGCTCCACCCGACCGCCGTAATCGTTGATGGTGATGAAGCGCACCTGGTCGGAGCCCGCCGGTGCGGTGAACTCCAGGCTCTGCTTCGGCGCGACCATGGCGCCCTTGTCCTCGACGGTCTTCTCGCTGCTGCCGGTCACGGCATGCACTTCGGCCAGCGTGACGTGGAAGGGGCTGGGGTTTTCCACCCGCAGGCGATCGCCCGTGCGGGTCCAGCGCAACGCTGCCGGCGCGTCGTTGGCGACGCCCTTCAGGCCCTGCGGCCGGTAGAACAGTTTCAGGCGCGAACGGAACGCGACCTGCAGGTAATTCTGGTCGCCGCTGTCGGCGTTGTCGGGCGACGGCGGCACATCCAGCACGTTGAGCCAGAACACCGACTCACGGTCGGTCGGCAGCTGCGCACCGGAGAAGATCACGCGCAGCGCCTGGCTGCGGCCCGGCTCGACACGCGCGATCGGCGGCGTCAGTACAAACGGGGCGTCGCTGTTGTCGGCGGTCTGGTTGGCGTCGCCGCTGTCGATCCAGGCCTGGACCAGCGCCGGCGAATCGCCCACGTTGTCGACCTGCACGGTCACTTCGCGCGCCTGCGCCGGATAGATCACTCGCGTGCCGTTGACCACCACGCCGGCCAGAGCGTTCTGGCAGAAGGGCAGCGTGAACGCTGCCAGCAGCAGCGCCCGGGGAAAGATTGCTTTCATCGGAAGTACTACGCTCGAGGGGTGTGGCCAGGGGCCGCGAAGCACTGGCCGGCGCGTACGCCGGCCAGTGCGGGTACGACGACGATCAGTTGTAGATGATCGTGTACTTGACGCTGCTGGTGACGTCGCCCGGGGTGGCGGCGGCAGTGGCGTAGTACTCAGCGTAGTAGTTCAGATCGGCCGAGCCGTCGGTGCCGACGGTGACCCACTGCGAGTTGGTCTGCGCCAGGCCAGCGCCGGCAGCCTTGATCGGCAGGAACTGGTTGTTCGAGCCCAGCAGCTGCAGCTGCACGTTGGTGGCAGCGTTGGCCGAGGCCTGGTTGACCAGGCGGCCGCTGTTGAAGTCGACGGTCGAACCCGGCTCGAAGTAGGTGGCGACGTTGCCGGCGCTGCACTTGGTCAGGTTGATGGCGAACGGGGTACGGCCCGCAACGGCACCGGCGGTGGCCAGGGTGTTCTTGGACACGGTCGGCAGGGTCACGGCGAAGTCCTTGCCGCCCGGGGTCGAGATGGTGCAGGTCTTGTCGGTCACCTTGCCATTGAAGGTGATGGTGCCGTCGGCGGCGTTGGCGGCCAGCGGAGCGGCGGCCAGCATCAGAGCGGCAATGAGGTTCATCTTGTGCATTCGCTTTTACCTAACCCTACTGAAGAGATGAGAAGTAGAGGAGGAAGCAAGGAGCACTGCCGGGCTAACAAGACCCATCCTTGCGTCTCACCTGTGGCCGGACTCGGACATACCTCTCCCTGAATCCGTGACGCAAGTATAGGCACAACTGTGATGAAAGTCTCATTATTTTTCTGAACGCCAATTCATTGACGCCTTAAATGTGACGTGTTAGGCGAATCACAGCCTCGGGGTGCGGGGGTTTTGACGCGGGGCGCGGTCACGCTACAAACGACTGGGGATGTCGCATTGCGCGACGCGTTCGGCACGCGCGGAAACAGGCATTTTTCAGGGGGAATTTGGCTTCTTTGATGCGCATCACTCTTTCTTGGTGATGGCCCTAGCAGATTCGGAATCGTCCTATTAAAGGTTGATCGATCCTGTCGCTAACTAGGACACACCGAACCAGAGAACGTGTCATGAGGAACTCCATTCTGCTGTGCGTGGCCCTGATGTCCGTCAGTGCGCTGGCCCAGGCCAGCAGCGGCAGCATCCGTTTCAGCGGCCGTATCGCCGAGCCGGGCTGCACGACGAACCTGTCCCAGGGTGAGCTGAGCCTGGCGGCCTGCCCACCGTCGGCCAAGGGCTCGACGGTGGCCGTGACGGCACTGGCCGATGGCCAGGCGGCGACGCTGCGTGACGGCAAGCGCCAGGGCCAGAAGCTGTCGGTGTCGGCCAGCGCGATGCGCGCCGGCGATATCGCCTTCTCCGAGCGCTACAGCGTGCAGGCTTCGAAGCAGCAGCCGCTGCAGGGCGCCTACCTGGTGGTCGTCGACTACCTGTAAGCCCTGCAGGCCGGTATTACTCCGGCTGCGGCAATTCGAACACCTGGCGCAGGTAGGCCAGGTAACCCGGGTCGTCGCACATGCTCTTGCCCGGCGAATCGCTGAGCTTGGCCACCGGCTGGCCGTTGCAGCGGACCATCTTGATGACGATGTTGAGCGGCGTCGGGCCTAGGTCATTGGTCAGGTGGGTGCCAACGCCGAACGCGACCTGGCAGCGACCGCGGAAGTAGTCGTACAGCCGCATCACCTTGGCGATGTCGAGCCCATCGCTGAACACCAGCACCTTGCTGCGCGGATCGACCCGGCGCTGCTGGAAATGCGCCAGCATGCGGTCGCCCCAGTCGAACGGATCGCCGGAGTCATGGCGCACACCGTCGAACAGCTTGCAGAAATACATGTCGAAGTCGCGCAGGAACGCGTCCAGGCCGACCACGTCGGACAGCGCGATGCCAAGATCGCCGCGGTACTCGCGCGCCCACGATTCCAGTGCTGCCACCTGCGAATCACGCAGGCGCGGGCCGAGCGCCTGGAACGCCTGCAGGTACTCGTGGGCCATGGTGCCGTGCGGGGTCATGCCATACAGGCGCGCGAAGTGGACGTTGCTGGTACCGACCAGCTGCGGGCCGAGCGCGTCGCGCAGCAGCGGCAGCAGGCGGGCATGCCAGTCACGCGAGTAGCGGCGGCGGCTGCCGTAGTCGGCGATGCGGCAGTGCTCGAAACCGGGGGTATCGCGCAGCAGCGCGGCCTTGGCCTGCAGGCGGCGCTCGCCTTCGGCGAAGTCGGCCGTGGTGGTGTTGCGGAACCAGACTTCGTTGATGATCGCCAGCAGCGGCACTTCGAACAGGATGGTGTGCAGCCACGGGCCGGTGATGTCCAGCTCGATCTCACCGGGCACGGCCGTCGACGCACGCAGCTGGATGTACTTGCGGTCCAGATGGAACAGGCCTAGGAAATCGGCGAAGTCCGGCTTCACGAAGCGCAGGCCGCGCATGTAGTCCAGTTCCGCGTCGCTGAAACGCAGGCTGCACAGGTGGTCGATTTCCTCATCGATCTGGGCGATGTAGCTTGCCAGGTCGATGCCGGGGGTGCGGCACTTGAACCGGTACTGCACCTGGGCGCCGGGGTGCTGGTGGAGCACCGCCTGCATCATGGTGAACTTGTACAGGTCGGTGTCGAGCAGGGACTGGATGATAGGCATGGGGCGGATTATGCGCCCGGCGGAGTGAACCGTGGGCGCGGCGAGTGGAGCCACACCACGCGTGGATGCCCCTATCCATGCAGCCGAGCGTGGGCTCGGCTCTACAACGACCTGCGCAGCAGGCGCGGCACCAGCATCAGCGCATGCGCCCAGATCGCAGCCCATACCGCCGCGCGCACCGGCAGCGAACGCTGCCTGGCCTCGAACTTCTGGAAGTAGCGCCACAGCCCCCTGTGCTTGTGCCATTCCACGAAGAACGGCCGCGAGCGGCTGGAGACACCGCGCACATGGGTAACCTGCAGGTCGTTGGCGATCGCTACCACCGCGCCGGCTTCGCGCGCGCGCCGGCACAGGTCCAGGTCCTCGGCGTGCAGGCGATAGCCCGCGTCCCAGCCACCGATACGGTCGAACAGCGCGCGCGGCATCATCAGCAGTGCGCCGGATAGTGCCGGCACCCGCTGCAGTGCCTGGTGCGGCTCACGCGGAACCGCCAGCTTCGAGCCCTTGCCGGGCGAACGCAGCATCCTCAGGAAATCCGGGTCGCGGCGGCGCACCGCCTCGTCGGCATGGCCATGCTCGTCCACCTGTTCAACGCCCAGCAGGCAGTCGCCCAGCGCTTCGGCGCGGGAGCGCAGTTCGGCCAGCGTGTCCGGCTCGACCATCAGGTCCGGGTTGATGAAGGCCAGCCACGGGCTGTGCGAGTCGGCCACGCCCTGGTTGTTGGCGGCGGCGAAGCCGGGATTGTCCGGGTTGCCGACGAAGCGCACGCGTGGATCGTGGCTGGCATGCCGCTGCACGATGTCTAGGGTGCCATCCAGCGAACCATTGTCGATCACCCGGATCTCGGCCACATCCTGCGCCTGGCGCAGGCGCGAGAGGCAGGCATCGATGGTGCTCCCACTCTGGTAAGTGACGACGATGGCGGCGATGGCAACATTCAAACGGGTGGCTCCGGCGCGGACGGGACGAACAGGTCGCCCTGTTCCTTCGGCATTATCGCCTGCCGCATGCGCTGCTGCAGGTCGGCGCGCAGCCCGTGCAGCGGGTCGTGCATCAGGAAATCGGCCAGCCGCGGTACCCAGGCCGGCCAGCGCGCGGCCAGGGCCTCCAGATCGCCATCGCGGCTGACCGCCTCCCCTGCCCGGCTGACGAAGGCGGTCTCGCACAGCACGTTGCGCCAGCCAAGGCCGGCCATGCGCAGGCTGAGGTCGACCAGTGCCGCGTTCCAGCCAGCGTAGCTGTCCACGTCCAGGCCGCCGGCGCGACGGCGCGCGTTGCCGCGCACCAGCACCGCGTGGGTGACCGCCGATGGCAGCTCCGGGTGCAGCGTCGGCAGCGTCGCGCAGGTGTGCGCCAGCAGGACCGGGTCCTGCGGCTCGGGATTGATCTCGCCCAGCCGTGGCCACGCGGCGGTCTCGCCGGCATTGCACCAGGGGGTTGCGGTGGCGATCGCGGCATCGCGGGCGAAGGCATCCTGCAACTGCTGCAACCAGCCGGGTGATGGCACGCTGTCCGGCGCCAGCACGGCCACGTCCAGGCCATCGCAGGCGCGCAGCATCTCGTCCAGATGGGCGACTTCGCCCAGTGGCCGCGCGCGCCGGGTGTACTCGGCCTGCAGCGGCGTATGCGCCAGCCAGTGTTCCACCACCGCCTGCGCGCGTGGCCCGGTCTGTGCGTCATCGGCCAACCAGACCGCGGTCCCTGGCGCCGTGCCGGCATCCAGCGCGGCCAGGCAGCGGTCGAGTGCGGCATCGTCCACGCACAGCGGCAACAACACGATCGCCCCCATCCCGCCTCCGTGGTTGTCGGTGGCCACAGCGTAGCACCGGGAGGGTATCGGCCGGGTTGCACCCGGCACCCGCGGAGGCTGGAGCTGGAGCCGAAGCCGAAGCAACAGCAGAAGCCGGCTATCCGTGGGATGGCGGGGTGGGTCCGGTTGCGGGGGACGTTGCAAGTACGTCCATGTAAGCTCGGTCGCCGCATCCATGCGGCTCACGCCCCCGCAACCAGACCCACCCCGCCTTCGACAGATTTCTGCGATCTGTCGGCAAAGCCTGGGGTCAGATCCGTTTTCCAGAGGAAAACGGATCTGACCCCATTTTCTGATTTCGAAATCTGACAGACAGTCATCCACGCATGGCGCGGATCCACCGTGTCGACCAAGGTCGACACCTACCAACAGCCGCGGGAGTCTGTCAGAGGTGGGTCGGCGTGGGGTGGCAGGACCGTTGGCGCCATGGATGGCGCCATCGAGCCCCCAGGGACGGGTTTACGGCGTGTCCTGCCACCCCACCCCGACCCACCCTCCCTCAGTAAACCCGCTGCTGCTGTTGCTGTTGCTGTTGCTTTCGCTTTGGCCGTTGCCGTTGCTCCGGCCTCGGCGGGTGCCGGGCGCCGCCCGGCCGTAACCCCTTACTTCTTCGCGCGCGGCTGGTTCAGCGGCTCCATCGCGCGGAAGCGCTTGCTGTACTCGTCGGTCAGGTTGCGCGATTCCAGGCTGTTGCGCACGATGCTCGGGGTCAGCAGCACGATCACCTCGGAACGGCGGCTGGAGCGGCTCTTCTGCCCGAACAGCGCGCCAACTACCGGAATACGGCTCAGGCCGGGAATGCCGCTGCTGCCATCGGTGCCCGAATCCGTGATCAGGCCAGCCAGCATGATGGTGTCGCCGCTCTGCACCGCCGCTTCGGTCGACAGCTTCTTTGTGGAAATTCGCGGGTTGCAGTTGCGCTCGGTCGGATTGCAGTTGTCGGGCACGTTCGAGGCGCTGCTCACTTCCTGCACGATATCCAGGAACACCGTGCCATCGCGGGTCACGCGCGGGCGCACCTTCAGGATCACGCCGGTGTCGATGTACTGCACCGAGCTGTAGGTGCTGGTGCCCACGCCGGTGTTCACCGTGGTGGTGTTGATCGGCACCTTGTCGCCCACGTTGAGCGTGGCCTCGGCGTTGTTGCGCACGAACACCGAAGGCGTCTGCAGCAGGCGTACATCCGTGACCTTGTCCAGCGCACTTACCACCGCCGCGCCATTGTGGCCGGTGAATGCCCAGCCCAGGCCTTCGCCGCCCGTTGCGGCACCGGCGAAGCTGCTCCACGAGCCACCCGCTGCCGCCGGCAGGGTCACGCCGCCCAATGCGCCCGTCAGGGCACGCCCGGCCACGGCATTGTCAAAGAACCAGTTCACGCCGTACTTCAGGTCGCCATCCAGCGAGACCTCGGCCACCTGGGCTTCGATGTGTACCTGCAGCGGCATCACGTCCAGCTTCTCGATCACCTCGCGGATCGAGCGCCACGCCTGCGGCGTCGAGCGCACCAGCAGGGTGTTGGTTTCCTCCACCGCCGACACGCCGACGCGGTCGCCCTCCACTTCCAGGCTGACACTGACGTTGCCGGGCTGGCGCTGCGGCAGGTTCAGGCTGCCATTGCTGCTGCCACTGCCACTACCACTGGTTCCGCCCAGCGTCGAACCCAGGTTGCTGCTGCTGTTGTCCATGCCACGGTCGCCGTCGCCGCCTAGCTGCGACGGAATGGCGCCCGGTGCCAGCGAGGCCGGGCTGGAGCCGCCGCGGTTGCCACTGCTGGCGAAGGCCTCGCTGAGGCGCTCGGCCAGGTCGCGCGCCTTGATGTAGCGCAGCTCGTAGGAGAACAGGCGGGCGCTGCCACCAGCGGTGTCGATACGATCCAGCCACTGCTGGATCTGGTCCAGGTAGCGCACCTGCGGCGTGATCACCAACACGGCGTTGGCATTCTCCAGCGGCAGGAAACGGAACATGCCGGCGCTGGGCGTCTTGCTCTCTTCGCCGAACACCTTTTCCAGGTCGGCCGCGACCTGCTCGGCCTTGCCCGACTGGATCGGGAACACGCCCACCGACATGCCCGACAACCAGTCGACGTCGAAGATCTCGACGGTGCGCAGGTAGTTTTCCAGTTCCGCGCGGGTACCCCCCAGGGTGATCACGTTGCGGCCACTGTCCACGTTGACGATGGCGTTGGGGCGCGCGTACGGCTCCAGCACCTTCTTCATTTCGGTGGCGGAGATGAACTGCAGCGGGACCACGCGGACTTCGAAGCCGCGCGCGCTGGCCGCGGGTGCCGTGCTTGGCGCGACCGTGCCGGCCAGCGCCTGGTCGGCGGCGACGATGTTGTAGCGCCCACCGCTGTAGACCATCCGCGCGTTGTTCCAGCCCAGCACCATCTCCAGCAGGTTCAGTGCCTGCGCCGGCGATACCGGCTTGGGCGTGGCAAGGGTGACCGTGCCCTGCACGCCTGGCGCGATCACGTAGTTCTGGCCAAGCATGTCACCAAGGATGGCCTTGACCACCGCATGCAGCGATTCGCCTTCGAAGTTGAAGGTCGCCTCGCCGGTACTGGCACCGTGCAGCGCCGGTGCCGGCGCACGCGCGGCCTCGCGGTTGATCATGGTGCCGGTGCCGCGGCGGATCACCGCCTGCGGTGCCCCCTGGCTTTCACGGGCGGCATCGGCAGCGACATCGGCCGCCTGGCCGGCGTCGGCGCTGGGCGACAGATTGCCGTTGCGCTGCACGTGCGGCGCGGACACCGTACTGCAGCCGACCAGCAGCGCGAGGGCAAAGGACCAGGGAAGAAAACGCAGGTTCATGCATTCACTCTATCGGTTGGTGCCATCGCCCGGGGGCGGCGACGGTTGTTGCTGCTGTTGCTGCAGCTGGCGGCGGCGGGCCTGGATGCGTTCGCGGATGGCCTGCATCTGCGCTTCACTGGGACCGTTGTTGTTGGCCGGTGGGGTTGTTGCAGCGGCCGCCGCAGGCGCTGGTGCATTGCCAGCGGGCGACGGCGATGGGATTGCCGCGGCCGGTGGCGGCGCCGGCGGAGCGCCCGCCGAGGGCGGCACCACGATCGCACCTGCAGGCGGTGCGCCGTTGGCACCGCGCAGCACCGTCGGCGGCTCACCGCCCTGGCCGTTGAACACCGCCAGTTCCAGGACCTGGTTGCCACCGGGGCCGATCACCGTCGCCTGGCGCGGCTGCAGCGCCACCAGCTGCCAGCCATCCACGGCTTCGCCGTTGAGGCGCAGGCGCAGCGAGCGGTTCTGTTCGGTGGTGAACGTGGCCATGCCGAAATCGCCGGTCAGCAGCACACCGGTGAGGCGCAACGCGGCGCTGGCCGCCGGTTCGCTGCCACCCAGCAGATAAGGCCGCGGCCTGCGGTCTTCGGCGAACAACGGGCGCTCACCGATCGCGCTGTAGCTGTCGGCGCTGGCCATGCGCTCGGCCGCCAGCGGCGGCAGCGATGGCAGCGATGGCGCGGCGTCGGCATCACCGCCGGCACCCGGCAGCTGGCTGCCCAGCCCGAAGCCGGTCGCCAGCCAGACGGCGGCCGCCCAACCGGCCAGCGCCAGCAGGAAGCCGGTAGGCAGGCTGATCTGCTCAAGCTTCATCGGCCACCTCCTGCCCTTCGGACGGGGGCGCCGGCTGCGGCGCAGGTGCGGCCTCGGCCGGCGACGCGGACGGTGCCGGTGTCGCAGCGGGCGCCGGAACCGTGCCATCGGCGGCAGCGCCCGGCAGCAGATAGCCGGCCAGCTCGAAGGACACGTCCAGGCCCAGCCCCGATTCGTTCGGTGATTGCTGGAAGCGCTGCGCGATCAGGTTGAGGTTGTCGACGAACAGGCGTGGGCTGCCGGTTTCCAGGCTGTGCAGCACGGTGGCCAGTTCGGCCACCCCGCAGCGCAGGCGCACCTGCATGGCGACGCGCACGAACTCGGCGTCGCGCCGGTTGTCGGTCAGCGGCGTGCGGTTGCTGATGGTGCAGCTGCGGTTGCCCGGGCTGGCCATCGCCACCGCATCCTGCAGCCGGGCGCCCAATGCAGCGGCGGCAGCTTCGGCAGTGGCTTCGCGCAGGAAGCCTGGCCGCTGCTGCAGTGCCTCGCGGGTAGCGCGAAGGCGCTGTTCGATCTGCGGCTGCTGCTGCAGCTGCGCCTGCACGCGCGACTCGCGTTCGCGCAGGGCGGCGACATCGGCATCGATCGCACGCAGCGGCTGGGTGAACCAGGGGTGCACCAGCAGCAGATAGGCCAGGCCCAGCACTGCCAGCAGCAGTGCCAGCGCCAGCCAGCGGTCACGGCGTGCGCTTGGCATCGGCATCGGCCGCCTCCGGGGTTGGTGCGGCGGCCGGCAACGGCTGCAGTTCGGCGGTCATGGTGAAGCGGTCGCGGCCACTGGCCGCGCCATCGGCCTGCAGCACCCCGGTCAGGTTGACCTTGCGCCACTGCGGTGCGTCCTGCAGCAGCTGCACCAGCTGCGACGCCTCGCGGCTCAGGCCGATCAGCTGCAGGTTGTTGTTCTCGATCGCCAGCTTTTCCAGGTAGGTACCTTCCGGCAGGCGCCGGGTCAGTTCGTTCCAGATTTCAACGGTGCCGGCGCGCTGGCTGCGCTGCTTCTCCAGGAATGCGGCGCCATCGATCAGCGCCTGCAGCTGCGCGCGTTCGCTGGCCACACCTCGCGCACTGCGCGCGCTGCGCTCGACCTGTGCACGCAGCTCATCGGCGGCGGCCTGGCGGTTGTCGAGCAGCTGCACCGCGGCCAGTACCAGCATCACGACGGCAGCCACTGCCAGCAGCAGGTTCCAGCGTCGCATCGGGTCTGGCCGCAGTTGGCGCTGTGCGGGCGGCAGCAGGTTCACCTGCAGCACGTTGCCCTGCGCATCGATGGCATCGACGCCCGCCAGCGCATCGGCCCATGGGCCCACACTGGTGCGCCATGCGTCCAGCTGCCGCAATGGCCACGCCACCAGTTCGACCTGCAGCTGGCCTTCGCCGCCCGCGCCGAGCTCACGCACGTCATAACTGACCTGGGATGATTCGAACGGGGTCTGCCGGTCGATCTCGAAACCGACCACGGCGCGCAGGCGGTCGGCCGCTGCAGCGGGCAGGCGCAGGCTACGCCGCAGGACGTCCGTCGCCGGCAGCAGCCACACCCGCGGCAGAGTACGCAGGCGAGGCTCCAGCACGCGGTCCAGCTCCACCGGCGACAGCGGCCACGGCAGGCGCGCCACCGCTTCGCGGCGTTCGCCGGCTTCACGCCAGACCTGCAGCTGGTCGCCCTCGTGCTGCAGCAGCAGGCGTGCCTGGCCCCAGCCCAATGCCCATTGCCAGCGCACCGGCACCCAGGCCAGCAGCGACTGCCGCCACCAGCGCAGGAAACGGCCGGCGCCCGGGCCGATCCGGCCCTGCACCTGCCGCAGACTGTCCTGCCACGCCGTCATCTTGCTGTCATTCCCTGCTCCCAGCGAAGCACTGTGTAAGTCCGCCCGGGAACCCCGCCCGAGCCACTGCGTACCACTGCCTGCAACACCGACCTGCGTCCACTGCCGTCGATGGCACCGGACTCGATACTATAGGTGCCGCTGCTGCTGGCAAGCGTTGTCGTGCCGCCAGCGGAATCTGCATCACGCTCCTGCTGTGCGCGCTGCGCCATCACGCTGTCCGCATCCAGGCCCAGCGCGGTCAGCACCGGCGCGCTGGCGAACTGCGGATCCGGCCGTGCCTGGCGGCTGTAGAGGGTCAGGTGCGGCAGCATCGCCCGGTACAGGGGTCCGCGCATGCCCAGGACCCGCTGCAGCTCGCCCAGGGTCTCGAAGCGCTTGTTGCGTGGGCCGTAGGGCAATCCGGCTGCGGCGTAGTCCGGCGCTTCGGCGCCACCGCCCGGTTGCAGCAGGCTGTCCTCGTCGCGCCAGTCGATGATGGCGCCGGCCAACTGCCGGGCCTGTGCATCGTCTTCGCCCAGCGCCTTGAGGAAGGCGGTCAGCAGTGCGGCGTCGGCCAGGTTCAGGTTGATCTTGCCGTTCTCGTCCAGCACCTTGATCTCGATGCTGGCGTCGTCGAACTGCCAGCGGTAGGTACGGCCATCGGCACGCCAGGGCGCCCGTTGCGGATCGGCTGACAGACGCAGGAGGGCATATTCGAGGCCGGCGCGCGCACGTTCCTGCCCGCGTGCATCGTCATCCAGCACGCGCTGCTGCAGGTGCTCGACCCGTGCGCTCAGCGCGAACGCACCGACCAGCGCCGTCATCAATGCGATCAGCCACAGCACCAGCACCAATGCCGCCCCGCGCTGACGGCTCATCGCGTGCCTCCACTGCCACCGGCACGCAGCGCCACCACCAGTGGCGGCCACGGCGCGCCCCGGGATGGCACGATCTGGATTTCCACCAGCATCGGCAGGCGGCGGGTGTCATCCCAGCGCGGCAGCCAGTCGGTCACCTGCCCGGTGCCGGCATCGATGCCGCGATAGCGCAGCTGCACCGACTTCAGGTTGTCCACCAGCACCTCCGGCGGGCGCGGCGGATTCTCGGCGATGCGCTCGCCTTCCTGCAGCAGCACGAGGTCCAGTAGCAGGCGCTGTTGGCCACCGCGTCCGTCCACCTGCAGCGCGTGCAGGTAGGGGCCGCCACGGCCGAGGTAACCGGGCAGGTCGGCGGCGAACAGCATGCGTTGCTCCTCGCCCTGGAAGAAGATGGGTTCGCGGGTGGGGTCCGGGGCCTCCAGCGGGGTGCGCAGTGCACCCGCCAGCTGCCTGCGCAGCAACGACTCGACCGCGCGCATGCGTTCGCTTTCAGCGGCGATCTGCTCGCCGCGCTGGCTGACCGCCATCGCCGAGCGCACGCTGGCAAAGGCCAGTGCCAGGCCGCCGGCCAGCAGCACGGTGGCCAGCATCACTTCGACCAAGGTGAAGCCCGCGGCGCGCCGCTTCATCGCGCGTTCTCCAGGTCGGGCGGCAACAGGCGCAGGCTGCGCCAGTGCAGTTGTTCGCGCTCGCTGTCGCCCCAGCGCACCCGCAGCTGCAGCTCGGCCAGCCATGGGGTGCCCGCTGACGTGGCCTGCACGACGTTGCCGGCGCGTGGCTCGACCCACGGCTGGACCTGCAGCTCCCAGTGATAGCGCCCCTGTTCCCAGTCACCCTGCTGGCTGCCCACCTGCAGCGGCGCGTCGACACCGGCCTGGGCCAGCAACGACTGTGCATGCAGCACCGCACGCGTGCGCAGCTCGGCGTCACGTACCTGCTTCGCGCCACCGGACAGGCTGCCCAGCAGCAGGGTCAACACCAGGCCCAGCAGGGCGAAAGCGATGATCACTTCCAGCAGGGTGAAGCCACGCGCGCGCCGCTTCATTGCGCCCGCCAGGGGCCGGAGCGGACCTCGCCGGTCAGCCAGCCGACGTCGACGCGCCATTCGGCACCGTCGCGCTGCAACCGGATACGGCCGCCGCTGGAGCCACCATCGGGATGGAACTCGATCACGCCCTGCCCCGCCGCGGTGGCCAGCTGTGCGGCACCTTCGAACTGCACCTGCAGCTGTGCCGGCACCTCACCGTGGCGCTGGTTGGCCCCCTCCCAGCGGCGCCGTGCCGGTTCGATCACGAAGCGCTGCGGTTCGCCGCGGGCGATCGCCTGCGCGCGCACCATGCGCAGCTGGCTGGCGATGTCCTTGCCGGCGCTGCGCAGCTGCATGCCGGCGAACCCGCGCGACAGGCCGGCGGCGGTGATCAGGCCGATCGCCGCGATCAATGCGATCACCAGCAGCATTTCCAGCAACGACAGTCCAGCCGCGCGCCTGCCGTGCAGGCGCGGGCGTGGCAACCGGCGCGGCAGGAAGTGCGTCATGCGCGGTTACGGCTGGTAGCGGATGTCAGCGTCGACGCTGCTGCCGCCAGCCTTGCCATCCTTGCCCAGGCTGACCAGCTCATACGGCTGGCCTTCGCCCGGCGTCCGGTACTCCAGTGCGTGGCCCCACGGGTCATTCAGGTCGGCGGGCTTGGCGTACGGGCCGAGCCAGCCGCCGACACCGGCCGGCGCCGTCACCAGGTCGTTGAGCGTGGCCGGCAGCTTGCCGGTGTCGATCTGGTAGTTGTCGATCTTGGAGGCGACGGTCTGCACCTGCGCCTTGGCGATGTTGGCCTTGCCACGGTCGGCGCCGCCCAGCACGCGGCTGGCGACCAGGGTCAGCACCGCGCCGATCAGCACGATGACGATGATGATTTCCAGCAGGCTCATGCCCGACTGGTTGCGCGCGGCGGTGAAGGAAAGGCGGATCGGTCGGCGACGGGCAATCATGGACGGTCCTTTCAGTTGCGGAGTGTCGGGGTTGCAGGGAGTGCCATCGTCAACCGATGGCATTGGTCAGGTCATACAGCGGCACCAGCACGGCCACGATCACCGCGCCGACCACCGAGGCCAGCACCAGGGTGATCGCCGGCACCATCGCCGCCAGCATGCGGTCGATGCGCCGGGCGCTGTCCTGTTCGAAGGTGTCGGCGGCCTTGAGCAGCATGGTATCGAGTGCGCCGGATTCCTCGCCGACCTGGATCATCTGCAGCGCCAGGCGCGGGAACCGCTTGCCGCGCGACAGGGCCAGCGACAGGCCGGCGCCGTTCTTCACTTCATCGGCGGCCGTTTCGACGTCAGCGGCCAGGGCGCGGTTGCCCAGCACGTTGCGCGCGATGCCCAGTGCCCCCAGCAAGGGGACGCCGTTGCGCAGCAGTGTGCCCAGCGTGCGCGCCAGCCGGGCGGTTTCCAGCTCGCCGATGAGGCGACCGATGCCACGCCGCTGCAGCAGCCAGCCATCCAGCGCCAACCGGAACGCCGGTTGCCGCGCCTTGCGCTCGAAGAACAGCACCAGCACGCCGGGCACCACCAGCAGCAGCACCCACCAGTCACGCACGAACAGGCCCAGCTGCAGTACCGCGTTGGTGAACCACGGCAGCGCCACGTCCAGGCTTTCGTACATCTGCGCGAACTGCGGCACCACGTAGCCGAGCAGGAACAAAAGCGCGCCACCGACCACCACCAGCAGGATCGCCGGGTAGACCAGCGCGTTGATGACCTTGCCCTGCAGCGCGCGGCTGCGCTCGAGGTAGTCGGCCAGGCGTTGCAGGGTTTCATGCAGGCTGCCACCGGCTTCGCCGGCGCGCACCATGTTCACGTACAGGCGCGAGAACAGCCCATGCTGGCGCTCCAGCGCGGTGGACAGCGGTGCGCCACCGCGCACCACGTCGCGGATGTCGGTGATCGCGCGGCGCGATCGTTCGTCCTCGGGCAACCCCAGCAGGATCGACAGCGCGCGGTCCAGCGGCTGGCCAGCACCGAGCAGGGTCGCCAACTGCTGGGTGAACTGCAGCAGCGCGGCCCCCTGCAGCGGGCGCTGCTGCAGCAGGTTGCGCCAGCTGCTGCCGCCGATCGCGCCGGCGTCGGCCAGCTGCGTCTCCATCGGCAGGTGGCCCTGGTCCTGCAGGCGCGCGATCAGCTCGGCCTCGCTGGCCGCTTCCATCTGCCCATCGAAGACCTCGCCATGCGGATTGAGCGCCTTGTAGCGATAGTTCGGCATGTCAGCCCCGGCGTCCTGCACGCATCAGCTTTCCTCGGTCACGCGCAGCACTTCCTCGATGGTGGTCTGCCCGCTCAACGCCTTGGACAGGCCATCCTCGTACATGGTGCGCATGCCGGCCTCGCGGGCGATGCGCTCGATCTCGCCCATGCCATCGCGGCGCATCACCGCACGGCGCAGCGCATCGTTCATCACCAGGAATTCCATGATGGTGGTACGCCCCAGGTAGCCGGTCGGCGCCAGCGCAGACGGCTTCGGGCGGTACAGGTGGATCGGCCCTTCCGGCTGCAGGCGGCGCAGTTCGAACCGCTCGATCTCTTCCGGCGAGGCTTCGTAGCGCTCGGCGTGGGTCGGCTCCAGCCGGCGTACCAGGCGCTGGGCCAGGATGCCGTTGATGGTGGACGTGAGCAGGTAGTCCTCCACGCCCATGTCGAGCAGGCGGGTGATGCCACCGGCTGCGTTGTTGGTATGCAGGGTGGACAGCACCAGGTGGCCGGTCAGCGCCGACTGGATGGCGATGCGCGCGGTTTCCAGGTCGCGCATTTCACCGATCATGATGATGTCCGGATCCTGGCGCACGATGCTGCGCAGGGCATTGGCGAAGTCGAGGCCGATCTGCGGCTTGGCCTGGATCTGGTTGATGCCTTCTATCTGGTATTCCACCGGGTCTTCGACCGTGATGATCTTGACGTCGGCGGTGTTGAGCTGGCTCAGCGCGGTGTACAGCGTGGTGGTCTTGCCCGAGCCGGTCGGGCCGGTGACCAGCAGGATGCCATGCGGCTGTTCCAGCACCTTGCGGAACTGCGGCAGGAAGGCATCGGTGAAGCCGAGCCGGTGGAAATCGAACACCACCGTTTCGCGGTCCAGCAGGCGCATCACCACGCTTTCGCCATGCGCGGTCGGTACCGTGCTCACGCGCAGGTCCAGCTCCTTGCCCTGCACGCGCAGCATGATGCGGCCGTCCTGCGGCAGGCGGCGCTCGGCGATGTTGAGCCGGGCCATGATCTTGATGCGGCTGATCACCGCGGCGGTGAGGTTGGCCGGCGGGCTTTCGCCCTCCACCAGCACGCCATCGACGCGGTAGCGGACCTTCAACCGGCTCTCGAACGGTTCGACATGGATATCCGAAGCGCGCAGCTCCACCGCACGCTGGATCACCAGGTTGACCAGGCGGATCACCGGTGCTTCCGACGCAAGGTCGCGCAGGTGCTCGATGTCGTCGACCGCACCGCCCTCGCCATCCGCGGTTTCCACGATCGCGCCCATCGCGCTGCGGCCCTGGCCGAACCAGCGCTCGACCAGGTCATCGATCTCCGCGCGCATGCCCAGCACCGGTGTCACCGGGACCCCAAGGGCCAACTGCACGGCCTGCTGTGGATAGGCGTCGTGGGCATCGGCCAGCCACAGCCGCACCCCGTGTTCATCCAACTCCAGCGGGCACACATGGAACTGCTTCAGGAAGCGCAGCGACAGCGGAAGTCCCTCGGCCAGCGCCTGCGGCGGGGCCTCCGGCACCTGCTTGCCCTCCAGCAGCGGCAGGCCCAGCACCTCAGCGCTGGCCTGTGCCTGGTCGCGTTCAGACACCAGGCCCAGGCGCACCAGCAGGCCCAGCAGACTGCCGCCGGCCTCGGCATGCAACGGCCGCGCGCGTGCCAGGTCTCCTTCCTTGAGCCGGCCGCGCGCCAGCAACGCATCCAGGATGCGGCCTTCGGCGTCGTCGGTAACGGTTGCAGCGAGCGCGTTCACGTGACTCTCCTGTCAATCGGCCCGACTTTAGCAGTTAAGCCGTGATTTCCGCCGCCCTGCGGCCACCTTTCGTAAAAAGACGAAGCCCGTCACACAGGGTGACGGGCGTCGGCCGTTCAACTACGACACGAGGTGATTACTGCGTGGCGAGAATGCTCACGCCGTTGTATGCCGCTTCGCCCACCACCTTGATGTAGTAGGTGCCCGCCACCGGCTTGTTCACCCGCACCGTTTCGGACGTGCCGGGACGGGTCGACTTGCCGTCGTTGTCGCTGGCGCTCGGCTCACGCCCCTGGGCAATGTAGACCGAGACGTTGCCGGTGCCACCGTAGGTGATCACGCTGAGCTGCTTTCCGGCGACGGCTTCGAAGCTGTACAGCTTGCTGCTGCCGGCAGCACCGTTCAGGCCGCCGACTGCGGCCTTGTTGGTCAGCGGCGTGGCCACCGGCCCGCAGTTCTCGGTGCACGGTTCTTCCAGTGCCTTGGCCAGCGCGGCCTTGGCATCGAGGATGCCGGTACCGATCGGGGTCGCCGCCGGGATGGCGACCGGGAACGGACGCGCCGTTTCCTTCAGCAGGGTACGCATCGCGGCCGGGGTCAACGGATCCTTGCCCTTGGCGATCAGTGCGCTCTGCACCAGTGCCGCAACGGCGGCCACATGCGGCGAGGCCATCGAGGTACCGCCCATGCCCATGTAGCCCGGCGTGCCCGATTCCGGCGTGGTGGCCGCATTGGAGCCGGTCTGCCAGATGTAGCCGCCCGGGTTGCCGTCGACACTGCCGCCACCGCCCGGACCGGACAGGTCCACGCGGGCTCCATAGTTGGAGTAGTAGGTGATGCCACCGGTGATGCGGGTGGCACCCACGGTCACCACGCCTTCGCAGCTGGCCGGCTGGTACTTGGACGCGTTGTCGGCTTCATTGCCGGCAGCCACCACCACCGTGGTACCGCGCGAGATCGCGCCGTTGATCGCGTCCTGGTAGGTGCTGGCGCAGGAACCACCGCCCCCCAGGCTCATGTTGATGATCTCGGCCGGATTGGTGTTGGCCGGGATGCCGGTGACGGTACCGCCGGAGGCCCAGGTCACCGCATCAGCGATGTCGGACAGGTAGCCGCCGCACTTGCCCAGCACGCGGACCGGCAGCACCTTGGCCTTGTAGGCGACACCGGCCATGCCGACGCCGTTGTTGGTCTGCTCGGCCACGGTGCCGGCGACGTGGGTGCCGTGCCAGGAACTGTCGTCGGCCAGCGAGCCGTCATAGCACTCGTTGTCGTTCTCGACCCAATCACCGTAGTCCTGCGCACCCGGCACGCGATCGTTGGTCGGGCGCCGCGAGGTCTCCGCATCGCTGATGAAGTCGTAGCCTTCCAGCAGGTTTCCGACCAGGTCCGGATGCTGCGGCAGGACGCCGGTGTCGATCACTGCCACCACGATGCCCTCGCCCTGCGAGACATCCCACGCCGCCGGTGCGTTGATGCCGCCGACCGCATTGTGCAGATGCCACTGGTTCTGCTGGTAGAAGGGATCGTTCGGCACCAGCGCCGGCTGCACGTTGCCGGCACGCAGTTCGCTGCGGCGCAGCTTCACGTCGGCTTCGGCGTACTGCACCGACGGATCGGCCTTCAGTTCCTTCAGCACGCGCTGCAGTTCGGCCGGTGCCAGGCGGCCCTGCACACGGATGAGGTCCGCACCGGTAGACAGCTTGCGGACCACCTGCGGGCCGAGCGTGCTGGCGCGTGACGTGCCGCCGGAGAGACTGGCACGGGTCAGTGCGGACTGCACGGTGGACAGCTTCGCCGAGCGGTCGGTGGCGGCAGCAGCGCCGGCCCGGTACTTGACGATGATGCGCTCGGTACCCGGCTGGGCGGTGCTGGCCTGGCGCACCGGTTCACGGGTCGGCAACCCGGCGGCGTGGACGGCACCGACCGCCGTCATCGACAGCACGGCGGCGGCAAGCACATTGATGCGAAGGTTCTGCTTCTTGATCACGTCGAATTCCTCTTCTGGGTCATGGATCGAACCAACACTGCGGCCATCATTCCTTGACGACTCCCGGCCGGCCCAGCCGGGATTGCCGTGACCTCCCCCCAGGCCCTCACTGCAGGTACGGCGCCGGCGTGGGTGGCCGCCGGCGCGATGGAGTGGCTTACCAGCCGAAGCCGGCACCGACGCCGACCGAACTGTCGTCACTGCTGAAGGCGCCGCCGAAGGTGACCGTGGCGCGATCGCTGATCGCACGCTGGTAACCCAGCGACAACGCCGACTCGCCACCCTGGAAACCGATGCCGACGCCGACACGGTTCTGGGTGCGGATACCGGCGGCACTGGTAGCCATGTTGAGCATCGCTGCGCTCATCGCGCCCTGGCGGTCGATGCGGCGGTCCATGTGGCGCAGGCGTCCGTCGATCTCGCCCTTGAACACGTCGAAGCTGTCGACAACGGCCTGGACGCGACTGTCGGTGTAGCTGTTCGCCGTCGCCATGCCACGATCCAGCTGGCCCTTGTTGACGGCGTCGGTGGCGGTGGTGCCCGCGGCGACGTTGGTGACCTGGCGTTCGTTGCCTTCGCTGCCCACCGAGACCGTGTTGGCACGATCGGCAACCGAGCCCTGGCCCAGCGCCACGGCATTTGCCGCCGTGGCACTGGCGCCCTGGCCGATGGCCGTGGACGAAGCGCCGCTGGCTACCGCGCCATCGCCCATGGCCACGGCGTTGAAGCCGGTAGCCGGGGTGCCGACCGGAATGCCCGCCCCCGCCGCGGCCACCGTCGGCGTGCCCTGCACGCGTGCGGTACTGGCCGGCGCGGCATCGGCCGTTGCCGGTGCGTCGGCCACGCTGGCCAGCGGGCTTTCATCCAGCGAAGCACTCATTGCGCGCAGGCTGGACGCGCCTGCTCGCGTGCCACCGGCAGTACGACGGTCAATCTCACTGACCTTGCGGTCCAGCGCGCCCAGCGCATCGCCGACGTTGCTGTAGGTGGCGCCCTGGATCACGTAGTTCGGTGCCACGAACACGCCCTGCATGCCGACGCTGGCACCACCGCCGAGGAAGCTGGCGGCATCACTGAGCGACTGGAACAGCTGACCGCCATTGATCGCCTGGCGGCTGCCGGCGGCGATGTTGCCCGCGCCGACGTTGTCGATGGTGGTGCCCTGGAAGCCGGACAGGGTCAGGCGGTCACGGCTGGCGTCGTCATAGCCGACGGCGCTGGCCGCCGTGGTCTCGACCGTGGCGATGCGCGAGTCGAAATCACCGACACGGGTTTCCACGGCGCCCACGCGCTGGTTGGTGACGTTGAGCTGCGAGCCGGTGACCGCGTCGCTGCTGCCGGCGGCGATGCGGCCGTCGGCCACATTGACGATGCGGCGCGCGGCCGGGCCATCGGTGCCGTTGCCACCACCGACCGACACCACGTTGGCATCGAGCGCACGCGAGCCCGCACCCAGTGCCACCGAGTTCGCACCGGACGCGCCGGCACTGTTGCCCAGTGCAAGCGCACCGTTGCCGATGGCCATCGCATTGGCACCCAGCGCATTGCTGCGTGCGCCGCTGGCGCTGGCGGCCGAACCGATCGCTGCGGCATCGCTGCCGCTGGCACTGGCGGTACCCGCGCCGCTGGCCTTGACGTAGCGTGCGGTGCCATCGGCGGTCGCCGCGACCGCATCGAGCTGGCCACGATTGACTGCATCGGTGCGCTCGGTACCGGCGGCGACACGGGTGATCTGTCGATCACTGCTGGCACTGCCGACCGACACGGTGTTGGCACGATCAGCCACCGAGCCTGCGCCCAGTGCGATGCTGCCGGCGGCCGAAGCGTTGGCACTGACACCCACCGCGGTAGCGTTCGCACCGGTGGCCTTGCTGCCGTAACCCACCGCAGTACCCAGTCGACCACTGGCTTCGGCGTAGCTGCCCAGCGCCGAGGCGCCATCGGCCGAGGCAGTGGCGCGGAAACCGCTGGCCTGCGACTGCGTGCCGCTGGCCGTGGCCTGCGCGCCGCTGGCGGTGCTGTAGGCGCCCTTGGCCTGGGCGCCGGCGCCGGTAGCGCTGGCGCCGAGTTCACTGGCGCTGGCAGCGCTGCCCACGGCCACGCTGTCGACACCACTGGCCTGTGCGTTGGTACCCAGTGCCGCCGCGTTGCTGCCGGTCGCCAGGGCGTCGGCGCCTACCGCCGTGGCGTTGGCGGCCATCGCGTTGGCGCCACTGCCCAGCGCGGTGGCACCGTTGCCGATGGCGTTGGACGCGTTGCCGGCGGCCAAGGCGTTGTCACCGCCCACCAGGGCACCGGCCTCGCCATCGGCGTTGCCGCTGGCCTGGAACTGGCGGCTGGTCTTGTCGGCGACGCTGGCAACGGCATCCAGCTGGCCCTTGTTCACCGCGTCGGTGGCTTCGGTACCGGCTGCCACATGGGTCACCTGGCGTTCGCCACCGGCCTTGCCGACGGCCACGGTATTGTCACGGTCGGCCTTGGAGCCGGCACCGAGGGCGACACTGTTGCTGCCGTTGGCGGTGGCGTTGGCGCCCAGGGCCGTGGCATTGCTGCCGGCGGCCCACGAGTTCCAGCCGATTGCCGTGGCGTAGTCTTCGGTCGCCCATGCGCCGGCGCCGAACGCCGCCGCACCGGTGCCACTGGCACGCGACGGGATCAGGCCGAAGAAGGTGCTGCCACCGATGGCCACGCTCTCCTCGCCGCTGGCCTCGCTGGACTGACCCACCGCCACGGCACCGGTACCGGCCGCAGCAGCACCGAAGCCGACGGCGGTCGTGTTGGCACCACTGGCCGCCGAGCCGTAGCCCAATGCGGTGCCGAGGCGTCCACTGGCCTCGGCATAGCCACCGACGGCAGTGGTGCCATCGGCAGAGGCGGCACTACGGAAACCGCTGGCCAGTGCCTGCGTGCCGCTGGCGTTGGATTCGGTGCCGGTTGCCGTGCTGTACGCACCACTGGCCTGTGCACGCGCACCGACCGCGCTGGCGCCGAGCTCGCTGGCGCTGGCACCGGTACCGAGCGCAAGGCTGTCTTCACCGCTGGCCTGCGCTGTGCTGCCCAGCGCCGCCGCATTGTTGCCGGTGGCCAATGCATCGATGCCCACGGCCGTGGCGTTGGCCGCCAGCGCGTTGGCACCGCTGCCCAGCGCGGTGGCCCCGTTGCCGATGGCGTTGGCCGCATCGCCGGCCGCCAGCGCGTTGTCGCCCTCGACCAGTGCCCCTGTTTCGCCATCGGCGTTGCCGCTGGCCTGGAACTGCCTGCTGGTCTTTTCCGCTGCGGCGGCTACGGCGTCGAGCTGGTTCTTGTTGACCGCATCATTGCCCTGCGTGCCATCAGCCACGTTGGTGATCTGGCGGGTGTTGCCACCGCCGCCGACCGACACGGTGTTGTCGCGGTCGGCGATCGAATCGGCACCCAGCGCCACGCTGTTGGCAGCGCGCGATTCGGCGGCGTTGCCCAGCGCGGTGCTGTTGATGCCACCGGACCAGGCGCCGCCACCGACGGCGGTGGAGTAGTTGCCCGATGCTTCGGTGGCCAGCACGCCGAACAGCGATCCGCCGACGGCGACGCTGTTGGTGCCGGTGGCCAGGCTGCCCTGGCCAGTGGCGGTGCTGTAGGCACCGGAGGCTTCCGAATCACCGCCCAGCGCCACGCTGTTGGAGCCGGAGGCATTGGCGAAGTTGCCGAAGGCCGTGGCATTGAAGGCCGAGGCCTGTGCATAGCCACCGATGGCGGTGCTGTAGCCGCCGGTCGCCTCGGCACCGATGCCGAACGCTGCCGACGCGGTGCCACTGGCGACACTCTCGCTGCCGACCGCGGTGGCGCCGCTGCCACTGGCATTGCTGAAGTACCCCACCGCCACTGCCTCCTCGCCGGAGGCTTCGGACAGCACGCCGGTGGCGGTGCTGCCAGCACCGCTGGCGATGCTGGCCGCACCGAACGCCGCACTCTGCTCGCCACTGGCCTCGCTTTCCGCACCCTGCGCGGTTGCGTATTCAGCGGTCGCCTGTGCATTTGCACCGACCGCGCTGGCGTTGGCGGCGCTGGCCAGGGCGTTGACGCCCAGTGCCTGCGCATTGCTGGCCAGCGCGTTGGCGCCACTGCCGAGTGCGGTGGCCCCGTTGCCGATGGCGTTGGCCGCATCACCGGCGGCCAGCGCGTTGTCACCGTCCACCAGTGCACCGGCCACATCACCGCCGTTGCCGCTGGCCTGGAAGAAGCGGCTGGTGGTGGCTGCCGCGCCCGCCACGGCATCCAGCTGCGCCTTGTTCACCGCGTCGGTGGCCTGGGTACCGGCGGCGACGTTGGTCACCTGGCGTTCGTTACCGGTGCTGCCGACCGAAACGCTGCGGGCGCGGTTGGCGACCGAGCCGGCGCCCAGTGCGACGGCGTTGCTGGCGCTGGCGTTGCTGCCGGCACCGAGCGCGATCGCGCTTTCACCACCGGCCACCGTGTTGGTGCCGATGGCGATGCTGTTGAGGCTGTTGCCCAGCGCCTGGAAGCCCAGCGCCACGCTGTTGTCGCCATAACCGAATGCGCCGCGACCGACGGCGGTGGAGCTGGTGCCGTTGGCCCAGCTGTTGTAACCGATGGAGGTCGCACCACTGCCACTGGCCCAGGCCGCGTTGCCGAATGCCGAGGCATTGGTGGCCGTTGCCCAGGCGCCGGAACCGAACGCACTCGCCCCGCTTGCGGTAGCCCAGCTGTAGCCACCGACGGCGGTGCTGTCGTCACTGCTGGCGAAGGCGCTGTCGCCAACCGCAACCGCGTAGCTGCCGGCCGCACGCGACTTGCCGCCAGCCGCGAAGCTGTTGTCTCCGCTGGCCCTGGCGGCGTTGCCGAACGCACTGCTGGCAGCGCCGGTCGCCTGCGCACCACTGCCGACCGCCGTGGCGTCGGCAACGGCAGTGGTGCCGACCTGCTGTGCCGTACCGTCGGCACCGATGATCGGCTGGTTGTACTCGTCGTAGGCCTGGCCGAGGCCACCGATGGCAACACCGCCGTTGCCGGTGGCGTTGCTGTTGCGACCCACCGCCACGGCGTCGTCACCGATGGCCGAGGCTGCTGCGCCCTGTGCAATCGCGCCAGCGCCGATCGCATTGCTCGACGAACCCGCCGCAACCGCACCTTCGCCCTCGGCCAATGCACCGGCATCGCTGCCTGCTTCCGGCTGGGCCTGGAAGAAGCGCGCGGTGCTGTCGGCGGTGCTGGCCACCGCGTCGAGCTGCGCCTTGTTCACTGCATCGGTGGCTTCACTGCCCGCGGCGACGCTGGTGATCTGCCGTTCGTTGCCGGCACTGCCCACGGCCACGCTGTTGGCACGCACCGCTTCGGAGTTGGCGCCGAGCGCAACGCTGTTGGCTCCGCGTGCGGTGGCGTAGTAGCCCACGGCGGTGCTCTGCGCGCCGCTGGCCCAGGTCTGCGCGCCGAGCGCGCTGGCGTTCTCGCCCGGTGCGTAGGCGAAGTAGCCGACCGCAGTCGCTTCGGCGCCGGACGCTTCGGTCAGGCTGCCGTTGGCCACCGCACGATCACCGCTGGCGATGGCGCCGGCGCCGACGGCGGTCGACGCTTCGCCGCTGGCCTGGGTCTGCACGAAGAAGCCCAGGCCTGGAATCAGATCGGCCGGGCCGCCGATGGCCACGCTGCTGGTGCCGGTGGCATTGCTCTGCGTACCCAGCGCGGTGGAGTAATCACCGATGGCATTGGCAACCGCACCGAACGCGGACGACTGCGCGCCGGCGGCATATGCGCCCACGCCAAAGGCAGACGCGGCGAAACCGCCGGCCTCGGCACTCGCACCCACCGCAGTACCACCGACACCGGCACTGGTGGCGCCGGTTTCCACCGGCACGCCGCCACTGGTGATCAGCGGATTGCCATCGGCATCCACCGCAGCCCCCCCCACGGCGACACTGCCTGGGCCGTTGGCCTGCGCGTTGTTGCCGAACGCGGCACTGTTCTGGCCCGAGGCCAGCGCGTTGTTGCCAACGGCGGTGGCGTTCTGCGCGACGGCGGTCGCACCGGCGCCCACGGCCGTCGCACCCTTGCCGATCGCATTGGCGGCCTCGCCAGCCGCCAGCGCCTCGTCGCCCTCGGCCAATGCACCCGCATCACTGTTGCTGCTGCCAGTGGCCTGGAAACGCTTGGCGGTGGCATCGGCCACGGCGGCGACGCCCTTCAACTGGCCGACGTTGACCGCGTCGGTATCTTCAGTACCCGCAGCGACGCTGGTGATCTGCCGGGTCAGGCCGTAGTCGGCGGCGCCGACAGAGACGGTATCGACGCGGTCGGCCAGCGAGCCGGCGCCCAGCGCCACGCTGCCGGTGGCAACCGCAGCGGCGTTCGAACCCAGCGCGGTGCTGTATTCACCGACGGCGGTGCTGAACGCACCCACCGCGATCGACGCTTCGTTGGCGGCGGTAGCGCCGCGGCCCAGTGCGGTGCTGCCCGGGCCCATCGCCACGGCACCACCGCCGACGGCCGTTGCGCCATCGGCAGTGGCTTCGGACAACGCACCGAGTGCGGTGGCCGCGCCGTTCTCGCTGGCTGCGTACGCGCTGGCGCCGACGGCCGTATCGCCAAGCCCGAACGCGGCCGCGCTCTGCCCGACCACCACGCTGGCATCGCCGATGGCCAGGGCGCCCTGGCCGAAGGCACTGGCGCCGAGACCGGCGGCAATGGCCTGGGTCCCGATGGCGGTGGTGGCGTTGGCCAGCGCCTGTGCACCGGCGCCGGCCGCGACTGCGCCCTCCCCCTCGATCTTCGCCGCGTCGCTGTCATCGCCTGCGCCGTCGGCCTTGAAATAGCGGTTTCCATCGGCGGCGACATCAGCCAGCGCGGCCTGCGTGGCGCGCGCCTGCGCGTCCAGTTGCGCCTTGTTCACCGCATCGGTGCCCTGCGTACCAGCAGCCACGTTGGTGATCTGGCGCTCCTTGCCAGCATCGCCGATGGACACGGTATTGGCCCGCGTGGCCTTGGAGCCAGCGCCCAGCGCCACGCTGTTGGCGGCGCTGGCATTGCTGTTGCTGCCGATCGCCACCGCGTTGCTGCCCTTGGCCGTGGCCGAGCCTTCGATCAGGCACTTTTCCAGCAGCTTGCCGCTGAATGCAACGCAGGTGGCGCTGCCGCCGATCTGCACCGACTGTGCCGTCGCGCTGCCGCTCATGCCCAACCCCAATACCAGGCCCAGTGCCACCGCCAGCAGTGCGGGCGTGGCCTGTGTCGCATCGCGGCGCTGGTCGACGACCCCGCCACTGCTGCTGTCGGAGGAGGCCAGTTCCGAGGCCACCACCAACTGACCCAGTGCTTTGTTCCAGACCTTGCGATAAATCCGATTCATCGGTACGGCTCCTGATTGGACTGGTTTTGGGCAAAGCAACGCCACCGCTGGGCTTTCCGGCCCAACGTCCCCTAGGGGCGTTTATTCGCGTGATTTACTGCGGGGTATTGCCGAACGGCGCGCAGCGACAGAAAACCGAGCGCGTGCGCCAACCGGTTACTGCGAAATGAATGATTCTGAAACGGGGTTCAAGTGTTAACGGCAACTTTGCAGATCGTCAAGACTTTGACACGACAAATCCTATTGCCGTGAAGCAGTTCACTATTTCACGTGTTTATAAAGGCATTTTGTTAGACATACGTGACGAACTGCTGGCGCATGAAAACGGATGTAACTAGCGGCCAGATCAGCAATTTCACGCACACAAAGAAAACCCGCCGACAAGGCGGCGGGTTTTTCCATACGCGATGGCATTGCGGCCTGCGCGGAACGATGCGATCAGCCGCACCACACCCGCGCGTTGCGGAACATGCGCATCCACGGCGAATCACCCTGCCATTCAGCCGGTGCCCAGCTCAGGTTGAGCGCGCGCGGGGTGCGCTCCGGGTGCGGCATCATGATGGTGACGCGACCGTCGGTGCTGGTCAGGCCGGTGATGCCGTCCGGCGAACCGTTCGGGTTCAGCGGGTACTGGCTGGCGACGTTGCCATGGCCATCGATGTAGCGCAGCGAGACGCGGGCGGCAGCCTGGTCGACGGCGTTGTCGAACACGGCCTGGCCTTCGCCGTGCGCTACCGCTACCGGCAGGCGCGAGCCGGCCATGCCACGCAGCAGGATCGACGGCGATTCCACCACTTCCAGCAGCGCGGTGCGGGCTTCGAACTGCTCGCTGGCATTGCGGCGGAACTGCGGCCAGTGCCCGGCACCCGGGATGATGCCCTTGAGCTGGCTCATCATCTGGCAGCCGTTGCACACGCCCAGCGCGAAGCTGTCTTCGCGCGCGAAGAACGCGGCGAAGGCATCACGCAGCGCACTGCGCTCCAGGATCGAGGTGGCCCAGCCACGGCCGGCACCGAGCACATCGCCGTAGCTGAAGCCGCCGCAGGCGACCAGGCCGGTGAAGTCCTGCAGCACCACGCGGCCTTCGATCAGGTCGCTCATGTGCACGTCGAAGGCGCGGAAGCCGGCACGTTCGAAGGCGTTGGCCATTTCGATCTGGCCGTTGACGCCCTGCTCGCGCAGCACCGCCACGCGCGGACGCGCACCGGTGCTGATGAACGGTGCCGCCACATCCTCGTTCAGGTCGAAGCTGAGCTTGGGCTTCAGGCCCGGTGCGTTGAAGGCACGGGCGACCTCGCGCTCGGCATCGGCGTTGGCCGGGTTGTCGCGGCGCTTCTGCATCGCGTGGGTGACCGACCACCAGGCGTCGAACAGTGCGTCCCAACGCCATTCGGCCAGGTTCTCGCCACCCAGCGACACGCGCACCACCGGCGCGGTGGTCGGCTTGGCGATGCGCTGTGCGCATTCGGTCAGTGCGTGGCGTTCGACCAGGTCGGCGAACGCAGCGCGGTCTTCGCGCGCGATCTGCACCACCGCACCCAGTTCTTCGTTGAACAGGCTGCGGAACGGATCATCGCCCCAGGCATCGAGCGTGATGTCCAGGCCAAGGCGCGAAGTGAAGGCCATTTCGCACAGCGCGGCGAAGGCACCACCGTCGCTGCGGTCGTGGTAGGCCAGCAGCAGGCCGGACTGGCGCGCATCGCGGATCAGCTCGAAGAAGCCACGCAGGCGCTGCGGATCGTCCAGGTCCGGAGCGGCACCGGCGAAGGCCGGCAGGTCGCCATGGTCGGCGTGCACCTGGGCCAGGATCGAACCGCCCAGGCGCTGCTTGCCGGCACCCAGGCCGATCAGCCACAGCTCGCTGTCCACGTCGCGGTCGAGCAGCGGGGTCAGCTGCTTGCGCACGTCGGCGACCGGCGCGAACGCCGAGATCACCAGCGACACCGGCGACACGCTCTTGTGCGCTTCGCCCTGGTCGTGCCACTGCGCCTGCATCGACAGCGAGTCCTTGCCCACCGGGATGCTGATGTCCAGCTGCGGGCACAGTTCCATGCCCACCGCCTTCACCGCGTCGTACAGCAGTGCGTCTTCGCCCGGATGGCCGGCCGCGGCCATCCAGTTCGCCGACAGCTTGATTTCATCCAGCGCATCGACCGGGGCCGCACACAGGTTGGTCAGCGCTTCGCCCACCGCCATGCGTGCCGACGCAGCGGCGTCGAGCAGGGCCAGCGGGGTGCGCTCGCCGATCGACATCGCTTCGCCGGCCACGCCATCGAAGTCGGCCAGGGTGATCGCCACGTCAGCCACCGGCAGCTGCCACGGTCCGACCATCTGTTCGCGCGCGGTCAGGCCGCCGACGCTGCGATCACCGATGGTGACCAGGAAGTTCTTCGAGGCGACGGTCGGGTGCGCGAGCACGCGCAGGCCCGCTTCCTGCAGGTCCAGGCCGCCGGTCTTCAGCGCCGGCCAGCGCGGCGCCGGCGGGTGCGCTGTGTCGCGGTGCATCTTCGGCGGCTTGCCGAACAGCACGTCCATCGGCAGGTCGATCGGTGCATCGGGCGGGGTGTGGCCCGGCGCGGCACCGTAGGCCACCACCAGATGTTCCTCGGCGGTGGCCACGCCAACGGCGGCGAACGGGCAGCGCTCGCGGGCACACAGCGCGGCGAACTCGGCCAGGCGCTCCTGGGCCACGCCCAGCACGTAGCGTTCCTGCGACTCGTTGCACCACAGCTGCATCGGCGACAGCGACGGATCATCGGTGGGCACCTTGCCCAGGTCGATGACACCACCGACGTTCGAGTCGTGCAGCAGTTCGGGGATGGCGTTGGACAGGCCACCGGCGCCGACGTCGTGGAAGAACTTGATCGGGTTGTTGGCGCCCATCGCCACGCAGCGGTCGATGACCTCCTGGCAGCGGCGCTCCATTTCCGGGTTGTCGCGCTGCACGCTGGCGAAGTCCAGGTCCTCGGCACTCTCGCCGGACGCCACTGAACTGGCGGCGCCACCGCCCAGGCCGATCAGCATCGCCGGCCCGCCGAGCACGATGACCGCATCACCGGCCTGCAGCGGGATCTTGTCGACCTGCACGCGATCGATCGCGCCGAGGCCGCCGGCCAGCATGATCGGCTTGTCGTACGCCCGCACCAGATCGGCGCCTTCGGGCAGCTCGAAGCTGCGGAAGTAACCGAGCAGGTTCGGGCGGCCGAATTCGTTGTTGAACGCAGCGCCGCCGAGCGGGCCATCAGTCATGATTTCCAGCGCCGGCGCCATGCGCGGGTTCAGCGCGCGCGGCGCTTCCCACGGCTGCGGCAGCTCGGGGATGCGCAGGTGCGAGACCGAGAAGCCGGTCAGGCCCGCCTTCGGCTTGCCGCCACGGCCGGTCGCGCCCTCGTCGCGGATCTCGCCACCGGCACCGGTCGAGGCACCCGGGAACGGCGCGATCGCGGTCGGATGGTTGTGCGTTTCCACCTTGATCTGGAACGCGCTGGGCACCTGCGGCTCGCGGCGGTATTCGCCACTGGCCGGATCGGGGCGATAGCGCGAGGCCGGATGGCCTTCGATCACCGCAGCGTTGTCGCTGTACGCGCTGAGCGTGTGCTGCGGGGTCTGCTGGTGGGTGTTCTTGATCATCCGGAACAGCGAGCGGTCCTGCTCCTGGCCGTCGATGGTCCAGCTGGCGTTGAAGATCTTGTGGCGGCAGTGCTCGGAATTGGCCTGCGCGAACATCATCAGTTCCACGTCCGACGGCGACCGGCCCAGCGCAGTGAAACGCTCGCGCAGGTAGTCGATCTCGTCCTGGGCCATGGCCAGGCCGAGGCGCTGGTTGGCGGCCTCCAGCTGGTCCACCGGCACGCGCTCCAGTTCACCCCGGGCCGGTGCCGAGAACAGCGCCTGGCCCTGTTCCACGGTCTCCAGCACCGACTGCGTCATCGGGTCGTGCAGCGCCTTGACCAGCGCCTGCTGGGCGGCGGCATCGGCCGGCCAGCCCTGCACGTCGATGCGCAGGCCACGCTCGACCCGGCTGACCGGCTGGCCGGCACCGCGGACCAGTTCGGTGGCCTTGCTCGACCATGGCGACAGCGTGCCCAGGCGCGGCACCACGATGCGGCTGACCGCGCCGTCGGCCACGGCTTCGGCCTGCGGCGCCGCTTCGAGGATGCGGCACAGGGTGGTCAGGTCGGGGGCGGCGCTGCCTTCGGGCTGCACGAAGTAGACGTGCCAGGCACCGCTGATGCGCAGGGAGGGAGCGATGGACTGCAGGCGGGATTCAAGACGTTCGCGGCGGAACGGCGACAGGGCGGGCGCGCCCTCGAGGACCATCATGTCCGGGGAACCGTAGTTGGGAAACGGGCCCGACATTGTACCGGAAGCGGGGGATGGGCTCTGGCCGGGCGGCGCCCGGCACCCGCCGAGGCCAGGGCAGCGGCAACGGCAATGGCAACGGCAATGGCCCAAGCAAAAGCTGGGTTCCCGTGGGATGGCGGGGTGGTGGGGGCCAGCAGGACACGCCGTAAACCCGTCCATGGGGGCTCGATGGCGCCATCCATGGCGCCAACGGTCCTGCTGGCCCCCACCACCCCGCCCCCGACAGTTTCCCGCGATGTGCGGTGGATCCACGCCATGCGTGGAGGCTCTGCGGTAGTGCCGGCCGCTGGCCGGCAACCAGGGAACATCAGAAATCAGGCATTGGAGAGCGCAGCGACCGGCTTCTGCTTTTGATTTTGATTTTTTGTTCTGTCTTTCGTGGCTGGCTGCGCAGGAACCTGTCAGAGGCCGGGTGGGTGGGGTCAGGCGGGGTGTCCGCGGCATGGATGCCGCGGCCAAGCCCCCAGGGACGGGTTCACGGCGTCCCCGCCTGACCCCACCCACCCGGCCAAACCCATGAATTCGCGCCCGACCAGCCACGAGGGGCTCCGCCGATGGCCGCCGACCGCGCGCAGCGCCGCTCTCCGCCCGAATCCCGGAACCATGCGCTTGCTCACGGATTGACCACGCGATTGATGACAACGTTGTCCCCACCTGGCGCCGGACTCTCTCCCCGGCCCCCCAGGTACCCCGTCCGCCCCCTCCGTCGCCTTCCCGGGCGACGCCCGGACCTGCGTCACGCGCGGCGCCATCGGGGCCCGCGCGCCCTTTGATCGGAGACTTACCCATGTACGACCCGATTGTGCGCAGTGCCGAACGTTCGACCCGAAGCTGTCGTCCCCGCCACCTGGCCTGGCTGCTTGCCCTGGCCGCCGGTACCGCCGCCCTGCCCGGCCTGGCGCAGGCTGCCAGCTGTGCCGGCGTGGCCCAGTGGGACCAGGCCAGGATCTACCGGGCCGGCGATACCCTGCAGAAAGGAGGCGTCCTCTATCGGGCGAACCAGGACATCTGGAACGCGCCGCCGGACCATCCGGCCGGTGCGCCCTACTACACCAACCTTGGTGCCTGCGATGGCAGCGGCAGCAACCAGCCGCCGGTGGTCAGCCTGACCTCGCCGGCCAACGGCGCCACCTTCAGCGCCGGCAGCACGGTCAACGTGACCGCTACCGCCAGTGACCCGGACGGCAGCGTCGCCAAGGTCGAGTTCTTCCGCGACGGCAGCTCGCTGGGCGTGGCCACCGGTGCGCCGTATGCGGCCAGCTGGGCCAATGCCAGCGCCGGCAGCCATACCCTGCGTGCGGTCGCGACCGACAACAACAACGCCACCACCAGCACCCCGACCATCACCATCACCGTCAACGCCGCCGGTGGCGACACCACCGCACCGAGCGTGCCGGGCGGGCTGGCGGTCGGCACCCGTACCGCCAACAGCATCGCGCTCAGCTGGAGCCCGTCCACCGACAACACCGGCGGCAGTGGCCTGGCCGGCTATGACGTGTACCGCAACGGCAGCCTGGTCGGTTCGCCGTCCAGCGCCAGCTATGTGGATGGCGGGCTGACCGCATCGACCACCTACCGTTACCGCGTGCGGGCGCGCGACAACGCCGGCAACACGTCGGCGCAGGGCACCGAAATCAGCGCCACCACGCTGGCCGGTGACGGCGGCACCACCGGCAAGCGGGTCATCGGTTACTTCACCCAGTGGGGCATCTACGGCCGCAACTACCGGGTCAAGAACATCGACAGCAGCGGCTCGGCCGCACGCCTGACCCACATCAACTACGCGTTCGGCAACGTGCGCAACAACCGATGCGAAGTCGGCATCACCCAGCCGTCGGATCCGAACAGCGGTGCCGGTGGCGATGCTTTCGCCGACTACACCAAGGCCTTCAGTGCCGCCGAGAGTGTCAGCGGCAGCGCTGATACCTGGGACCAGCCGCTGCGCGGCAACTGGAACCAGCTCAAGCAGCTCAAGGCCAAATACCCGGGCATGAAGGTGCTGATCTCGCTGGGTGGCTGGACCTGGTCGCGCGGCTTCTCCAGCGCAGCGCGCCCGGAAAACCGCCAGGCCTTCGTCGCCTCGTGCATCGACGCCTACATCAAGGGCAACCTGCCGGTGACCGACGGTGCCGGCGGTGCCGGTGCCGCGCTGGGCGTGTTCGACGGCATCGACATCGACTGGGAATACCCGGTGGCCTGTGGCATCGAATGCGGCAAGCCGGAAGACAACGCCAACTTCACCGCGCTGATGGCCGAGTTCCGCCGCCAACTCGATGCGGTGCGTCCGGGCCTGTTGCTGACGGTGGCGGTGGGTGCCGGCATCGACAAGATCCGTGTCACCGATCCGGCCGCATACCACCCGTACCTGGACTACATCAACGTGATGACCTACGACTTCCACGGCGCGTGGGATGCGAAGACCAATCACCAGTCGGCGCTGTTCGATTCGCCGAATGATCCGTCCACCGGCGACCAGAAGCTGTACAACAGCAACGACGCCATCGAGGCCTTCATCAGCCGTGGCGTGCCCGCCGCCAAGCTCAACCTGGGCATTGGCTACTACGGGCGTGGCTGGACGGGTGTGGCCAACGCCAACAACGGCCTGTACCAGACCGCGACCGGCGCCGCCCCGGGTACGTATGAAGCCGGCATCGAGGACTGGAAGGTGCTGAAGAACCTGGCGTGGCCGGGCTACACCGACAACACCGCCGGTGCCACCTGGATCTACAACGGCAGCACGCTGTGGAGCTTCGACACCCCGGCCAACATCACCCGCAAGATGGGTTACGTGAAGACCCAGGGCCTGGGCGGCGCGTTCGTCTGGGAGTTCAGCGGTGACGATGCGCAGGGCACGCTGACCAAGGCGGTCAGTGATGGCCTGAAGTAAGCAAAAAGCCGGGGATGCGACACGCATCCCCGGCTTCCTGCCTGTAGAGCCGAGCCCATGCTCGGCTGCTGTTTCCGCAGCCGAGCATGGGCTCGGCTCTACAGAAAAAGACCAGCGGCGATCAGCGCTTGGCCGACAGCTTCTCCAGCGCGGCACGCAGCTGCGCCGGCGGCAGGTAGCCGCCCAGCTGGGTGCCATCCGGCGCGAAGATCGCCGGCGTTCCATTCACGCCCAGCTGCTGGCCCAGCGCGTACTGCATCGCCACCGGGTTGGTGCAGTTCCTGGCCGGCACGCTGCCACCGCGCTTGGCGTTGGTCAGGGCCTGGCGACGATCCGCTGCACACCAGACCGAGATCATGTCGGTGTAGTCCTTGCTGCCCAGGCCCATGCGCGGAAACGCCAGGTACTCGACGGTGATGCCGTTGCGGTTGAGTTCGGCGATGTCCTGGTGCAGCTTGCGGCAGTAACCACACTCGATGTCGGTGAACACGCTGATGGTGTACTTGGCGTTCGGCGCGGCGAACACGATGCGATCGCCGTGGTTGGCCTTGGCCAGCAGGCCGCGGCGGTAACCAAGCAGGCCCTCGCTGTTGGCCGGACCCTTGGCGCGGGTGTCGTAAGGCTGCGACTGGAACAGGTAGCGACCGTCATCGGACACGTACAGCAGCTGGCCGGAAACGACGACCTCGCGGAAGCCGGGGAACGGCGCGGCACCGATGTAATCGACCTGGAAACCCGGATTGAGCGCGGTCAACGCGGCACGTACCGCCTGGTCGGCCGGCGCGTTGGCGGCCGGGCTGGCCTTGGCCGCAGCGGCAACAGGCGCCTTGGCGGCCGGCGGAGCCGGCTGGGCGCAGGCGGTCAGGCTGAGCGCACCGAACACGGCGGCGATGGCAAATCGGAGCATGGAGCGATCCGCAGCAGAAGAAGACCCCGGATTCTGACACAGCCGCCGGTACCGGGCCGCGACGCCCGGCACGGCCCCGGGCAGCGATTCAGCCCGGCGCTCAGCCGCGCGGATGGTGGCGGGCGTGCAGCTTCTGCAGATGCTCGCGCGCTACCAGGGTGTAGATCTGGGTGGTCGACAAGGAACTGTGGCCGAGCAGCATCTGCAGCGCGCGCAGGTCGGCACCGCGGTTGAGCAGATGGGTGGCGAAGCTGTGGCGCAAGCCATGCGGGCTGATCCGCGCCGCGTCGATGCCGGCCACCTGCGCATGGCGCTTGACCAGGTGCCAGAACGCCTGCCGGGTCAGCGCATGCAACGTCGGCTCGATGAACAACGGGGTCTGACCATCCGCCAGGGCATGCACCTTGCCCTTGCCGACCAGCAGCGGGCGCGACTGCTGCAGGTAACGCTCCAGCCAGTGCTGCGATTCCTCGCCCAGCGGCACCAGCCGTTCCTTGCTGCCCTTGCCGGTGACCCGCAACACGCCCTGGCGCAGGTTGACCGCCGTGGCCGGCAGCAGCACCAGCTCGCTCACGCGCAGGCCGGCGGCATACATCAGTTCCAGCATGGCGCGGTCGCGCAGGCCCAGCGGGCTGTCGATGTCCGGTGCCGCCAGCAGCGCATCGATCTGGCTCTCGGCCAGCGCCTTGGGCAACAGCCGCGGCAGCTTCGGGGGGTCGAGCAGCGCACTGGGGTCTTCGCTGCGTTCGCCACGGCGCACGCCATCGGCGAAGAACGCCCGCAGCGCCGACAGCAGGCGCGCGTTGCTGCGCGGCGACCAGCCGTGGCGGGTGCGCCAGGCCAGGTAGTCGAACAGCCCGGGACGTTCGATGCCGGCCAGGCCACCGTCGCGTCCATCCATCCAGCGCGCCAGCCCTTCCAGGTCGCGCCGGTAGCTGTCCAGGGTGGCGCGGGCCAGGCCGTTCTCGGCCCAGATCGCATCGAGGAAGCGCTGGATGCGCACACTGTCGTCGGCGCGCAGCTCGGGCAGTTGCTGGACCAGCTGGCGGCGTTCGGCGGGGGTGGAAACAAGGGCCATGCATGCAGGATACGAGGGCCACTGCGGGCACGGCCAGCTTTGCGTATGCTCGGCGCATGTCCCGCCCTGCCACCGACACGGCCCCTGCGGCCGCTACCGAAACGCCCCGTCCGCGCGCGCTGCTGCCCTGGCGCATGCTGGCGATGGCCTACGACGCGCTGCCGGTGCTGGCGCTGTGGATGCTGGCCGGCACGCTGTTCACCCTCGCCTACACCTTCAGCGGCCACGCGCAGCGCGAGAACATCGCACCGTTCAGCGCTTGGCAGTGGCTGCTGTGGGCGGTGTGCTGGGCGATCACGGGGTGGTATGCCACGGCCAGCTGGCGCCGTGGCGGACAGACGCTGGGCATGCGGCCGTGGCGGCTGAAACTGCAGTCGCGCGATGGCACGCCGTTGCGGCACGGCCAGCTGTGGCTGCGCTTCGCGGTGGGGACGCTGTCGCTGCTGCTGGGCGGCCTGGGATTCTGGTGGGCCTGGGTCGACCGCCAACGCCTGACCTGGCACGACCGCGCCAGCGGCACCCGCCTGGTGCGCATGCCCAAGCGGTGATGCACGATCTGTAGAGCCGAGCCCATGCTCGGCTGGCAGGCGGTGCGCAAAAAGCAGCCGAGCATGGGCTCGGCTCTACAGAATCCAGCACGCTGGGCCGGGATGCTGGTGGTCCTGGCACGGATGCCGAAGCGGTGGATTGCCCCGGTAGCGCCGGGCATGGCCCCGCGCTACCAGAATCAGCCCGACTTGCGCCGGAACAACAGTCCGGACACGGCCAGCATCACGATCGGCGGCAGCGCATAGGCAATGCGGTAATCGAACTTCAGCGCACCGGCCATGCGGCCGAAGAACAGCTGCAGCAGCCAGAAGCCCAGTGCAAACAGGATGCCCAGGAACAGGCGCTTGCCCATGCCGCCGCTACGCAGCGACCCGAACGCGAACGGCACCGCGGCCAAGCACAGCGCCAGCACGTTCACCGGGTAGAACCAGCGGCTCCAGTACACATCCTCGAAATCACGCGCATCCAGCCCGTTGCGATGGCGGTAGGCAATGCTGGTGCTCAGCTCGGCCACGCTGAGGTTTCGCGGCTTGGCGATGCCGGTGGCCAGCGCCGCCGGATCCAGCTTCGAGTTCCACGGCTCACGCGCCACTTCCTGGCGGGTGGCCGAGCGCTCGCCGAAGGTGTCGCGACGCACCCCGGTCAGCACCCAACCGTCCTTGTCGTGCTCGGCGGTGGCGGCATGGGTCAACGAGGCGATATTGCCGTCTTCGGCGATCCGGTACAGCCGCACGTCACGCAGGATCAGCCGCGTGCCCTTGTCGCCCACCAGCTGTTCCTCGCCGCTCTGGGCGTTGAGGAAGGTGTCGCCTTCGCGTGCCCATAGGCCGGAGTAGCGGGTGGTGGAGATGTCCCGCCCCCACTTGGCACTGGCCTTCAATGCATCGGCACGGTCCTGTCCCCACGGGCCCAGCGTCTCGGCGCTGAGCACCATCACTGCGGTCAGCAGCGACAGCGCGATCGCCACCGACACGCTCAGGCGCTTGCGCGACAGGCCCAGCGCACGCAGGGCGGTCAGCTCCGAGGTCGCGGCCAGCTGGCCCAGGCCCATCAGCGCGCCGATCACCGCGGCGGTCGGGAACATCGTGTAGGCGCGGCGCGGCACCGTGTACAGCACCCAGGCGGCGGCATGGCCCAGGGTGTAGCCGTTCTTGCCGATGTCCTTGAACTCGCCGGAGAACGCCATCACCACGTCCAGGCCGACCAGCACCGCCCAGGTCAGCAGCACCGTGGTGAACACCGACTGGCCCAGGTACAGATCGAAACGCATCGGGCGCAGCCTCATGCGCGGGCTCCCTTCGAGCGGCCCAGGCGGCCATCACGTGCATACATCCAGATCGCCAGCGCCAGCAGCGGCACGGTCAACCACCACAGGCCGAGCGCGGCCGGAATCTTGCCGTTGGCGATCCAGCCACTGCCGATGAACATCAGGTTGGTGCCCACCATGTAGGCCATCAGGGCCAGCATCATGCGGCCGTAGCGCTGCTGGCGCGGCGAGCTGCGACCCAGCGGCACGGTCAGCAGGGCGAAGGCCAGCGCGATCAGCGGCGGTGCCAGGCGGCGGTGCAGCTGCGCCTGCGCCCGGGGGCGCTCATCGCCGATCAGCTGCAGGGTCGGCATCAGTTCCGGGTCGTCCTCGGTGCGGGTCTGTGCACCGTCGGGCAGGGCCACGTCGTTGCGGGCAAAGGTCGCCAGCCGGTAATCCAGCGCGCCGGCCACCGGGCCTTCCACCTGGTGGCCATCATCCAGCTCCAGGAAGCGCTGGCGGGTGCCCTCGAAGAACATGCGGCCACCATTGGCGGACACCACTTCCAGGCGGTCATCCTTCTGGCGCTGCAGGAACACCTTGCCCAGCTGGGTGCCATCGGGCGAGATCGAGGACAGGTACACCACGCCGCCATTGGGCAGCGGGGTGAAGCGGCCCGGCTCCAGGCCGGCCATCAGCACGCTGCGGTTGGCCTCGATGATCATCTGCTCGGCCATCCGGCCGGCCCACGGGCCCAGCCACAGCGAGCAGGCGCCGACCAGCAGCACCACCGGCACCACCAGCATCAGCAGTGGCCGCAGCAGCCGCTTGGGCCCCACGCCAATGGCGGTGATGACCGCCATCTCCGAGTCGCGGTAGAGCCGGGCCACGGCCAGCAGCAGGCCCAGCATCAGCGCCAGCGGCAGGATCAGCGGCAGGTAGGCGATGAACTGCAGGCCCAGCTGGGAGAACAGCAGCTTGGCCGGCAGGCGTCCGTCGGCGATGTTGCCGAGGATGTCCACCAGCACGCCGCCCACGCTGACCACCAGCAGGACGATCAGGGTAGCCAGGAAACTCTGGACGAAATCGCCCAGCAGGTATCGGTCGAGCTTCAACATGGGGCGGTGGTTTAAACTCTGGGGTTCGTTCGCGGTGCCGCCCAGTCTACTGTCTGGGCGTAAACGGCCTGCGATTGTACGGACTCGCCAATGGAATCTGCTCAATGGCCCTCGAATTCACCCTGAACCACGTTGCTCCGGCCGCCGCCACCGTTGATTGCCTGGTGGTCGGCGCGTATGCCGACCATACCCTGACCCCGGCCGCGCAGGCCCTGGACGCCGCCAGCGGTGGCCGCCTGGCCGCCCTGGCCCAGCGTGGCGACCTGTCCGGCAAGACCGGCGCGACCACCCTGCTGCACGACCTGCCGGGCGCGACCGCGCCGCGCGTGCTGGTGGTCGGCCTCGGCGACGCCGCCCGCTTCGGCGTGCCGCAGTACCTGAAGGCCGTGGGCGACGCGGTGCGCGCGCTGAAGGCCGGCGCCGCCCGCAGCGCGCTGTTCACCCTGTCCGAAGTGGCCATCAAGGACCGCGACGCGGCCTGGGCGATCCGCCAGGCGGTGATCGCCGCCGATCACGCTGCCTACCGCTACACCGCCACCCTGGGCAAGAAGAAGGCCGACGACGCCGGCCTGGCCCAGCTGGCCATCGCCGGTGACGACGCCCAGGCCCTGGCCCAGGGCCAGGCCATCGCCGCCGGTGTCGAGTTCGCCCGCGAGCTGGGCAACCTGCCGCCGAACTATTGCACCCCGGCCTATCTGGCCGACGTGGGCGTGAAGTTCGCCGGCGAGCACGAGGGTGCCGAAGCCGAGATCCTCGACGAGCACCAGATGGAAGCGCTGGGCATGGGCTCGCTGCTGGCCGTGGCCCGCGGTTCGGCCAACCGCCCGCGCCTGGTCGTGCTGAAGTGGAACAATGGCGGCGACGCCAAGCCCTACGTGCTGGTCGGCAAGGGCATCACCTTCGATACCGGTGGCGTCAACCTGAAGACCCAGGGCGGCATCGAAGAGATGAAGTACGACATGTGCGGCGGCGCCAACGTCATCGGCACCTTCGTCGCGGCGGTCAAGGCCAAGCTGCCGCTGAACCTGGTGGTGGTGGTGCCGGCGGTGGAAAACGCCATCGACGGCAACGCCTACCGTCCTTCCGACGTGATCACCTCGATGTCGGGCAAGACCATCGAAGTCGGCAACACCGACGCCGAAGGCCGCCTGATCCTGTGCGACGCGCTGACCTACGCACAGCGCTTCGAGCCGGCCGCGCTGGTCGACGTCGCCACCCTGACCGGTGCCTGCATGGTCGCCCTGGGCCACCAGACCGCCGGCCTGATGAGCAAGCACGACGACCTGGCCAACGAGCTGCTGGCCGCCGGCGAGCACGTGTTCGACCGCGCCTGGCGCCTGCCGCTGTGGGACGAGTACCAGCCGATGCTGGATTCGACCTTCGCCGACGTCTACAACATCGGCGGCCGCTGGGCCGGCGCGATCACCGCCGGCTGCTTCCTGTCGCGCTTCACCGAAGGCCAGCGCTGGGCCCACCTGGACATCGCCGGCGTCGCCAGCGATGAAGGCAAGCGTGGCATGGCCACCGGCCGCCCGGTCGGCCTGCTGAGCCAGTGGCTGCTGGACCAGGTCGCCCGCGCCTGATGCCGTACCCGACCCTGGCCGGCAGACGCCGGCCGGGGCCTCGCCCGGCACTGCCGGGCCCTTGCCTGACCCGGACCCTGCCATGCCCCGCGCCGACTTCTACCTGATCGCCAAGCCCCGCTTCCTGACCGAGCCGTTGCGCCTGGTCTGCGAACTGGCGCGCAAGGCCAACGACGCCGGGCTGTTCACCCTGGTGCTGGCCCGTGACCAGGCCCAGGCCGAGGAACTGGACGAGCTGCTGTGGGCGTTCGACAACGATGCCTACATCCCGCACCAGATTGCCGGCGAAGACATGGACGAGGAAGAGGCCCTGGTGCTGATCGCCGTACCCGGCACCGACGCGCCGGCACGCCCGCTGGTGATCAACCTGCGCGATGAGCCCTGGCTGGGCCAGTGCGAGCGTGTGCTGGAAGTGGTCCCGGCCGATCCGGAAGCGCGCGAACCGCTGCGCGAGCGCTGGCGCCAGTACAAGGCCGCCGGTTACGACCTCAACAAGCACGACATGTGAGCCCGGCGAGGACCCCTTGATGCGCCTGCTGATCGCCCTGATTCTTCCCTGGCTGTCCTTCTTCACCATCGGCCGGCCGCTGGCCGGGATCGTCTGCCTGATCCTGCAGATCACCCTGATCGGCTGGCTGCCCGCCGCCATCTGGGCCGCCTACGCGGTCAGCCAGTACCACACCGACCAGAAGATCCGCCGCGCCCTCGGGTCGCGCTGATCTCCCTTCCGCCTTGATTACCGGTTCCCCCGCATGACCCAACTCGCCTCCAGCTACGACCCGACGTCCTTCGAGACCGACCTCTACGAGGCCTGGGAGAAGGCCGGCCACTTCAAGCCGTCCGGCACGGGCGAGCCGTACACCATCCTGCTGCCACCGCCGAACGTGACCGGCACCCTGCACATGGGCCATGCCTTCCAGCAGACCCTGATGGATGCGCTGGTGCGCTACCACCGCATGCGCGGCTACGACACGCTGTGGCAGGTCGGTACCGACCATGCCGGCATCGCCACCGAAATGGTGGTCAGCCGCAACCTGGCGCTGGAAGGCAAGGGCGAGACCCGCGATTCGCTGGGCCGCGAAGGCTTCATCGGCAAGGTCTGGGAGTGGAAGCAGCAGTCCGGCGACACCATCGAACGCCAGATGCGCCGCCTCGGCACCTCCGCCGACTGGTCGCGCAGCACTTTCACCATGGACCCGCAGCCATCGGCGGCGGTCAACGAGGCCTTCGTGCGCTGGTACGAGCAGGGCCTGATCTACCGCGGCCAGCGCCTGGTCAACTGGGACCCGGTGCTGAAGACCGCCATTTCCGACCTGGAAGTGGAGAGCGCCGAGGAGGACGGCTTCCTGTGGTCGATCGCCTACACGCTGGATGACGGCCTGAGCTACGAACACGTCGAGCGCGATGCCGACGGCGTGGAAACCCTGCGCGAAACCCGCGACTACCTGGTCGTTGCCACCACCCGCCCGGAAACCCTGCTGGGCGATACCGCGGTGATGGTGCACCCGGAAGACGAGCGTTACGCGCACCTGATCGGCAGGAACGTGGTGCTGCCGTTGACCGGCCGGCGCGTGCCGGTGATCGCCGACGACTACGTGGACCGCGCGTTCGGCACCGGCGTGGTCAAGGTCACCCCGGCGCACGACTTCAACGACTATGAAGTGGGCGTGCGCCACAGCCTGCCGATGATCAACCTGTTCACCCCGGTGGCGGCGCTGAACGAGAACGCGCCGGAACGCTTCCGGGGCCTGGACCGCTATGAAGCACGCAAGGCCGTGCTGGCCGAGCTGGAAGACCTGGGCATCCTGGTCGAGACCAAGGCGCACAAGCTGCAGGTGCCGCGTGGCGACCGAACCGGCCAGGTGATCGAGCCGTACCTGACCGACCAGTGGTTCGTGAAGATGGACGACCTGGCCAAGCGTGGCCTGGACCTGGTCGAGGACGGAAGCATTGCCTTCGTGCCGCCGAACTGGATCAACACCTACCGCCACTGGATGAACAACATCCAGGACTGGTGCATCAGCCGCCAGCTGTGGTGGGGCCACCGCATCCCGGCGTGGTTCGATGCCGCCACCGGCAGCTGCTACGTCGGTCGCAGCGAAGAGGAAGTGCGGGCCAAGCACAACCTGGGCAGCGAGGTGGTGCTGAACCAGGAAAGCGACGTGCTGGAGACCTGGTTCTCCTCGCAGCTGTGGCCGTTCTCCACCCTGGGCTGGCCGAACGAACAGGCCATGGCCGAGCGCGGCTTCGACCGTTACCTGCCGTCGTCGGTGCTGATCACCGGCTTCGACATCATCTTCTTCTGGGTGGCGCGCATGATCATGGCCACCGACAACCTGGTCGGGAAGATCCCGTTCAAGGACGTGTACTTCACCGGCCTGATCCGCGACGGCCAGGGCCAGAAGATGTCCAAGAGCAAGGGCAACGTGCTCGACCCGCTGGACATCATCGACGGCATCACCATCGACGACCTGGTCGCCAAGCGCACCGGCGGCCTGATGCAGCCGAAGATGGTGGAGAAGATCGAGAAGGCCACCCGCAAGGAATTCCCGGACGGCATTGCTGCCCACGGTGCCGATGCGCTGCGCTTCACCATCGCCGCGCTGGCCACCCACGGCCGCGACATCAAGTTCGACATGAACCGCGCCGAGGGCTACAAGAACTTCTGCAACAAGCTGTGGAACGCCAGCCGCTTCGCGCTGATGAACACCGAAGGTGCGGCGTTCACCGGCGTGCCGACCCCGCGCACCGATGCCGAGCGCTGGATCCTTTCGCGCCTGGCCGCCACCACCGCCGAAGCGCAGGGCCATTTCGCCGCGTACCGCTTCGACCTGCTGGCGCAGTGCCTGTACGAGTTCGCCTGGAACGCGTTCTGCGACTGGTTCCTGGAGCTGAGCAAGCCGGCACTGAACGGTGCCGACGCGGCTGATGCCGAAAGCACCCGCCACACCCTGCTGTACGTGCTGGAAGCGCTGCTGCGCCTGCTGCACCCACTCACCCCGTTCATCACCGAACAGCTGTGGCAGCAGCTGGCCCCGCGCCTGGGCCTGGCCGAAACCACGCTGTCGCTGCGCCCGTATCCGACCGCCGCCGAATTCGCCGGTGATTTCGCCCAGGCCGAGGCCGACGTGGAATGGCTGAAGGCGGTGATCAGTGCGGTGCGTCGCGTGCGCAGCGAATTGAACGTCGCGCCGTCCAGGCAGGTGCCGCTGCGCCTGCAGGCCGGCCTGGAGCAGGACCGCGTGCGCATCGAACGCTTCAGCGCCTCGCTGTCGTTCCTGCTGAAGCTGGACAGCATCCAGTGGCTGGCCGAGGGCGAAAGCGCACCGCCGGCGGCCGCCGCGATCGTGGGCGAGCTGAAGCTGCTGGTGCCGCTGGAAGGCCTGGTCGATCTCGATGCCGAGCGCGCGCGCCTGGACAAGGAGATCAAGCGCGTGGAAGGCGAGCAGGAAAAGAGCGAAACCAAGCTGGCCAGGTTCACCGACAAGGTGCCACCGGCGGTGGTCGATCAGGAGCGCGTGCGCCTGGTCGACTGGAACACCCAGCTGGCCGGCCTGCGCGAGCAGCGCGCGAAGCTGTAACGCCGCGCTCTGGTGCGTGCCAACCAAGGTTGGCACCTACCACGACAGGGGAGGTTGGCACCTGCCACGGCAGGGGGGGGTTGGCACCTGCCGCGGCGGGAGAGGTTGGCACCCACCGAAGCGGAATCGGAAACGCCGGGCGATGCCCGGCGTTTCCATTTGCCCCGCATGGCATCATCGGCGGATGCCGCTTTCCATCTTCCTGCTCGTCCTCGCTGCCGCGGCGCTGCATGCCAGCTGGAATGCGATCGTCAAGCGCGGCCCGGACAAGTTCCTCGGTACCGTGCTGGTGACCGGCAGTGCCGCGTTGCTGTCGGCCGCCGCCCTGCCCTTCCTGCCCTTCCCGGCCGCGCACAGCTGGCCCTGGCTGGCTGCGTCGGTGCTGCTGCAGGTGACCTACTACGGGCTGGTCGCGCGTTGTTACCAGCAGGTCGACATGAGCCTGGCCTACCCGCTGATGCGTGGCAGCGCGCCGATCCTGGTCGCACTGGCCGGCACCCTGCTCGGTGAGCCATTGCCCGCCGCAGCGTGGCTGGGCGTGGTGCTGGTGAGCACCGGCATCCTGTGCATGGCACTGGGGGCGCGTGGCGGCCAGCTGCGCCTGCCGCTGCTGACTGCGGCGATGATCGCCACCTACACGCTGGTCGATGCGCAGGGTGCGCGCCAGTCCGGCAGCGCGCTCAGCTACACGTTGTGGTTGTTCCTGCTGTCGGGCATCCCGCTGCCGCTGTGGGCGTTGTATACGCGCGGCGGCGCGGTACTGGACTATGCGCGGCAGCATTGGCCGCTGGGACTGGCCGGTGGCGTCGGCACCACCGCCTCGTATGCGATGGCGTTGTGGGCCATGACCCAGGCGCCGGTGGCAATGATCTCGGCGCTGCGCGAATCCTCGATCCTGTTCGCGCTGCTGATCTCGGTGTTCCTGCTGCGCGAGCGGGTTCCGCGCACGCGCTGGCTGGCAGCGGTGCTCATCGTCGGCGGTGTGCTGGCGTTGCGGCTGGCGTGAGCGACGCATCGGTAGTGCCGGCCGCTGGCCGGCAACCCGTCTGCGTTACAGCGGCGGCATTTCCTGCAGATCGCCGTCGACCAGTTCGATCGCCATCACGACCGCATCCTCGCGGCCCTGTGCAGCCGGGTAGTAGCGCGGGCGGCGGCCGATCTCGTTGAATCCTTCGCTGTGATACAGCGCCAGCGCCGGCGTATTGGACGGACGCACTTCCAGGAAGACGCGCTGTGCGCCACGGTCGGCAGCCAGCTGCACCAGCGCGCGCAGAAGCTGGCGACCCAGCCCGCGCGACTGTGCCAGCGGATCGATGCAGATGTTCAGCACGTGCGCTTCATCGGCGGCGATGCTGAGCACGCCATAGCCGACCAGCAGGCCATCGCGCTCCATCGCCAGGCCGGGATAGCCGGCACGCAGGCAGTCGATGAAGATGCCGCGGGTCCAGGGAAAAGGGTAGCCGCGCAGTTCGATCGCCATCACCGCATTGAGGTCGCTCTCGCGCAGCGCACGCAGGCTGACCGGGCCGGGCCGGGTGACCGCGCTCATGGCGTGCCCCGCTTGCGCAGGGCACGCAGCTGCGGCCACAGCGCACGCTTGGCGGCCGGGTCGTGGCGCAGCTGGTCCAGCGGCCAGCTGTCCATCAACCGCTGCGTAGCCGGGTCGTTTGGGTTGCAGCCGGACGCACGCAGCAGCGCGATCTGCAGGCGATCCGGCAGGCGGACCACCGGCTGGCGCGCGTTGCCGCTGGGCATCGGGCGCTCGGCCGCCGGCACGGTATCCGGGGCACTGACCGGCGTTTCGCGGCGCGGCGGTGCCGGGCGTTCCGGGCGGGCTGCGGGCGCCACCCCGGCATGCTGTTCGCGCGACGGCACGGGGGCCCGCACCGGTTCCGGCAGGGCGACGCTGGCCTCGGCTTCGGCCACGCTCAACTGCAGCGCGGCATCCAGCTCGGCAGCCAGCTGGCCATCGTGATAGACGGTGTAGCCCATGGCCTGCAGCCAGGCCTGCTGGGCCGGTGACCACAGCACGGGCAGGTCCTGGCTCACGCGGCCTCGGGCTTCTTGCGCAGGCGCTGCACGGCCCACATCACCGGGCCGGACAAGGCGTACAGGATGCCGACCGCGAACAGCACGCGCGGCAGGTCGATGACCGCAATCGCGATCGCCACCGGCACCAGTGCCAGCACCAGGAACGGCACGCGGTCCGAACGGGTGCCTTTGGCAGCGCCCCCCTTGAAGCTCCAGAAGCGGATGCGGCTGACCATCAGCAGCGCAGCGATGATCGTCACCGCCAGCGCCACGTACCGCAGCTGGTTGCCGTCCCAGCCCAGGTTGCCATCGGCGAACGCCCAGACGAAGGACATCATCAGGCCCGCTGCTGCCGGGCTGGCCAGGCCGACGAACCAGCGCTTGTCGACCACCGCCACCTGGGTATTGAAGCGGGCCAGGCGCAGCGCCGCGCAGGCCGCATACAGGAAGGCCACGGCCCAGCCGACGCGGCCGAGCAGCGGATCGTCGAACTTCAGCCACGACAGCGACCAGTGGTACATCACCAGCGCCGGGGCCATGCCGAAGCTGACCAGGTCGGCCAGCGAGTCGTACTGCACGCCGAATTCGCTGCTGGTACCGGTCAGGCGCGCCACGCGCCCGTCCAGGCCATCCATCACCGCCGCCACGAACACGGCGATGCTGGCATTGACGAAATCCCCGTTGGCCGCGGCGATGATCGCGTAGAAACCGGCGAACAGGCCGGCGGTGGTGAACAGGTTGGGCAGCAGGTAAATCGTGCGCGAGCGCGGCGGCGGTGTGATCGGGTCCATGGAATCCAGTTTAATCGACTTGCCAGCGGTCGGCGCCAATGCTGCAATCGGCGTTCTGCGCCCATTCCGTGGAGTCTGCCATGCGTGCCCTGTCCTGCCTTGGATGCCTGCTGCTGTTGGCCAGTGCCAACGCCTTGGCCGGCCCCGTCTACAAATGGAAGGACGCCCATGGCGTAACCCAGTATTCGGAGACCCCGCCGGCGGGCAAGAAGTTCGAGACCCGCGAGCAGGCCCGCACCCCGCAGGCCGCAGCCAGCACCGAGACCCCGGCCGCGCCGGTCCCCGGGCAGTGCAGCACGGCCCGGGCCAACCTGGCCCTGCTGGACGGTGGTGGCCAGGTGATGCAGGACACCGATGGTGATGGCAAGGCCGATACCCCGTTGACTCCGGAGCAGCACACCGCGCAGAGGGGATTGGCGGAGGCCGCCATCAAGGCGTACTGCCCACCGGCCGGTTAAGGGTATCGGCAGGGCTGCGCCCTGCACCTGCAGAGGCTGCAAGCAACGGCAACGTCAAAAGCGGGCATTCCGTGGAATGGCGGGGCGGTGTCGGATTGCGGGGACGCCGTAAACCCGTCCATGGGGGCTTGGCCGCGGCATCCATGCCGCGGACACCCCGCAATCCGACACCGCCCCGCCTTCGACAGTTTCCCGGTGACGGTGGTAGATCCACGCCATACGTGGATGAAATCTGTCAGATCTCGAATTGAATTCGGGGTCAGATCCGTTTTCCTGCGGAAAACGGATCTGACCCCAGGAGCCATTCCGACAGCTCGCAGGAAACTGTCGAAGGCGGGGTGGGTCCGGCGGCAGGGGTGTGAGCGGCATGGATGCCGCGACCAAGCCCCCAGGGATGGGTTTACGGCGTCCCCTGCCGCCGGACCCACCCCGCCATCTCCCAGGAAACCCGTTTTTGCTGTTGCTGTTGCCGGCCAGCGGCCGGCACTACCCGCAGGTGCAGGGCGCAGCCCTGCCGATACCCCTCCCCCCGGCCGGGCTGGCAGAATAGAGGTCTCTGCCGTTATCCGAAGCCGACGATGCGCCTCTCCCAGTTCCATCTGCACACCACCAAGGAAACCCCCAGCGACGCCGAGCTGACCAGCCATCGGCTGATGCTGCGCGCGGGCATGATCCGCAAGCTGGCATCGGGCCTGTATACCTGGTCGCCGCTGGGCCTGCGCGTGCTGCGCAAGGTCGAGCGCATCGTGCGCGAGGAAATGGACCGGGCCGGTGCCGTGGAATTCCAGATCCCGACCATCCAGCCGAAGGAACTGTGGGAGCAGACCGGCCGCTGGCAGAAGTTCGGCCCGCAGCTGCTGAAGATCAAGGACCGCAAGGACCAGGTGTTCTGCTACAGCCCGACCGCCGAAGAAGCCGCCTGCGACTTCGCGCGCAGCGAGCTGTCCAGCTACAAGCAGCTGCCGGTGAACTTCTACCAGGTGCAGACCAAGTTCCGCGACGAGATCCGCCCGCGCTTCGGCGTGATGCGTTCGCGCGAGTTCCTGATGAAGGACGCCTATTCGTTCCACCTGCACGATGAGTGCCTGGTGCGCGAATACGAGAACATGAAGTCGGCCTACAGCCGCATCTTCACCCGCCTCGGCCTGGATTTCCGCATGGTGCAGGCGGACTCCGGTGCCATCGGCGGTGATGCGTCGCAGGAATTCCACGTCATCGCCGATTCCGGCGAGGACGCGCTGGTGTTCTCCACCGGCTCGGACTACGCAGCCAACATGGAAGCGGCGATTGCCGCCGATCCGGCGCCGCGTGCGGCCGCCACCGAAACGATGCGCAAGGTGGATACCCCCACCCAGAAGACCTGCGAGGACGTCGCGGCGCTGCTCGGCATCGACCTGCAGCGCACGGTGAAGTCGGTGGCGCTGATCGCCGGCGAAGGCAAGGCACAGCAGTTCGTGCTGGCGCTGGTGCGTGGCGACCATGAGGTCAACGAGATCAAGCTGGCCAAGGTCGCCGGCCTGGACGAGCAGCGCTTCGCCAGCGAGGCGGAAATCGCCGAGCACCTGGGCAGCGTGCCGGGCTTCCTTGGCCCGGTCGCCCCGGCCAAGGCCATCCGCGTGGTCGCCGATCGCGAAGTGGCGGCGATGGCCGACTTCGTCGTCGGCGCCAACGAAGCCGGTTTCCACCTGGCCGGCGTCAACTGGGGCCGCGACCTGCCGGAACCGGAAGTGGCCGACATCCGCAATGTGCGTGCCGGCGACCGTGCCGTGGACGGCGGTGAACTGAAGATCGCACGTGGCATCGAAGTCGGCCATGTGTTCCAGCTCGGCCGCAAGTACGCCGAAGCGCTGGATGCCACCGTGCTGGACGAGAACGGCAAGGCCGCGGTGATGGCGATGGGGTGCTACGGCATCGGCATCTCGCGCGTGGTGGCTGCCGCGATCGAACAGAACCATGACGATGCCGGCATCATCTGGCCGGACGCGATGGCGCCGTGGCAGGTGGTGGTGTGTGTGATCAACCCGAAGGGCGATGCGGCCGTGGCCGACGCCGCTGCCAACCTGCTGCAGGAGCTGCGCGACGCGGGCCTGGACGCTGCACTCGACGACCGCGGCCTGCGCCCGGGCGCGATGTTCGCCGACATGGAGCTGATCGGTATTCCGCATCGCGTGGTGGTCAGCGAACGCGGCCTGGCCGCTGGCACCTACGAGTACCGCTCGCGCCGCGCCAGCGACGCGGAGAACCTGGACAAGGCCTCCCTGCTGCAGCGTCTGCAGGGCTGATCAGGAAAAGACCGGGGCCTGCCCCGGTCTTTTTTTTTGCCCGCGCCCTTCCCCGATATTGCAGCGGACATAATCCGGTCAAAATCACCGCGACGGCGTCTGCATGCCGCCACGCCATGACCCGCCTGCATTTGTGCTGTGATTAATTCATCTCTATTCTGTCCGCCGACGCCATGGACTGGCTTGTCCCGTCCACACATTAGTTTCCGGAGTAACCGTAAATGAGCATTGACCTGACCGGCCTGTCAGCACGCGAGCTGGGCGCCCTGATCCGTACCGCCAAGAAGCAGCAGACCATCGTCGCCAAGCGCCGGCCGATCACCAAGGTCCGGGCCCAGCTGACCAAGCTGGCCAAGACCGAGGGTTACACCATCGAAGAACTGTTCGGCAGCGCCCCGGCCACGCGTGCCCGCAAGGCCGCCCCGGCCGCCAAGGCCCCGTCGAAGACCGCCGGCCGCAAGCTGGGCAAGGTTGCACCGAAGTACCGCAATCCGGCCAATCCGAAGGAAACCTGGACTGGCCGTGGCAAGCAGCCGCGCTGGATGGCTGAACTGACCGCCAAGGGCAACAAGAAGCCGGAAGATTTCCTGATCAAGAAGGCCTGAGGCCGGGATCAGGTTGGAATGAAAACGCCGGCGGACGCCGGCGTTTTTCATTCTCCGGTGTGTGGACCGGGGTCCACACACACCGACATCATCACAGGGTCTTGCGAGCGGGCATCAGCAGGTTGCCGAACAGCAGGCCGGCGACCAGCGCCATCACCACGTTGAGCACGGTGAGGAACACGCTCTGGCCGGCGCCGACATCCTGTTGCTGGACCAGGGTCAGCACGCCGCGCAGGCTGGTGCTGCCGGGCACCATCATGATGATGCCGGGCAGGCGGATGATCGCGCCCGGACGCCCGACCAGGCGACCGAACAGATTGCCGCCCGCGGTCAGCAGCATCGCCGACAGGAAGATGCCGGCCGGCGCCCCCCAGGCATGGCCGCCGAACTTGGAGATCGCATAACCGGCCACCGAGGCGGCGATCACCCACGGGTAATCGCGCCGGTTGGCCTTGAACAGCATCGCGAACGCAAAGGCCGCGGTCAGCAGCGAACCCCACTCCACCCACGGCCCCTGCGGCCGCGTGGCGCGGATCACCGGATCCAGCCCGAGCACGTCGGCCAGGGTCACCGCGATCATCGCGCCGACGCTGAGCTTCATGATGGTGGTCAGCGCGCCGGCAAAGCGCGCGGTGCCCGACACCCAGTGCTGGCTGGCCAGCTCATTGACCGCATTGGTCAGTGACATGCCGGGCAGCAGCACCACCAGCGAGGCGATGATCACCGTATTGAGGTTGAGCGCGCCAATGAAGGACGCCACCAGGGTGGCGACCATGCCGGCCAGCAGCGCCGCCAGCGCCTCGGCCGCTTCGCGGGTGGCCGGGCGGCGGTCGGTGACCATGCCGAGCAGGCCGATCATCAGGCCGATGACACCGGCGGTGGCGATGTCCAGCCACGGCAGCTTCCACATGCCGGCCACGCCGGCCGCGCCGAGGGTGAATGACAGGATGGTGCGCAGCTTGCCGCGCCGGCCCGGATCCTTGTCCAGCTGGCGCAGCGCGGTATGGCCTTGGGCGATGCTCATCCGCCCGTTGGACACTTCTTCGGCGATATGGTCGGCGACGCTGAGCTTGTGCAGGTCGTTCTCACCGGGCGCCAGGCGGATCACGCGGGTGATGTCGCTGGAGCCGATCGCCTGCGCCGGATCGCTGAAGCTGAGGATGATACCGGTGGGATTCGACCACGGTTCACAATCCAGATCGAGCTGGCGGGCCAGTGCCACCACCGCCGTTTCCAGGCGCTGGGCCGTGGTGCCATAGCTGTGCAGGCGTCCGGCGATCTCGGAAACAAAGGCCACGCGCTGTGCGTAGGTGGCCTGGGGCGTGGGGATCGTGTGAGCGTCTGCGGACATGCGCCGTAGTATTACCTACGCTGGGGCCCACCGGAGAAATTCATCCGAGTTCGACGCGAAGCCCGATACAGAACGGTTATGCTGCGACCCGAATGGCCCACGTCACCCCGAACCTCGCCCCCCAGCTCGAACAGGATGCCCATGACCCGGGCCTGATCCACCTGTCCGGCACCTGGACCTTGAAGACCGCGCTGGCCGCGGCCGAGGTCCTGCACGGCGTTCCCGACAAGCTGACCGGCATCGATGCCACCGGCATCGAGCAGCTGGATTCGGCCGGCGTGCTGCAGGTGCTGCGCGTGGCCCACCGTGCCGATCTGCACGAAGACGCACTGCAGTTCCGCGCGGACCACCAGGCGCTGGTGTGCACCATCGAGGAAGTGGCCGACGACCGCCCCAAGCCCAAGCGGGATTTCGGCGTGCTGGCCGCGCTGGAACGGCTGGGTGTCAGCGTCCACGCCACTGGCCACAACATCAAGGCGCTGTGCAGTTTCCTCGGCGAGAACCTGGTCAAGGCGGCCCGGCTGGTCAAGGAACCCCGCCGCTTCCGGCTGACCGCCACCGTGCACCAGATGGAGCAGGTGGGGCTGGATGCGGTACCGCTGGTGGCGCTGCTGTCCTACCTGGTGGGTGCGGTGATCGCATTCCTCGGCTCGACCATCCTGCGCGACTTCGGCGCCGAGATCTACGTGGTCGAGCTGGTCAACATCGCCTTCCTGCGCGAGTTCGCGGTACTGCTGACCGCGATCGTGCTGGCCGGCCGCACCGCCAGTGCGTTCACCGCGCAGATTGGTGCGATGAAGGCACGCGAGGAGATCGATGCAATGCGCACGCTGGGCCTGGACCCGGTCGACCTGCTGGTGCTGCCGCGACTGCTGGCGCTGCTGGTCACCCTGCCCTTGCTGACCTTCATCGCGATGATCGCGGGCCTGGCCGGCGGCATCACCGTCGGCGCGTTCGACCTCGACATCCCGCCGCAGATGTACATCGCGCGCATGCACGAGACGATGGAAGTGCGGCACCTGCTGGTCGGCCTGTCCAAGGCACCCGTGTTCGCGCTGGTGATCGGCCTGATCGGCTGCCTGGAAGGACTGAAGGTCGAGGGCACCGCGCAGTCGGTCGGCGAGCGCACCACCTCCAGCGTGGTGCAGACGATCTCGCTGGTGATCATCATCGACGCCTTCGCGGCGTTGTGGTTCATGCACATGGACTGGTGACATGAGCACATCCGCCCTCCCCGACTCCATCGACATGCGCGACGACCAGGGCCACGAACTGGCCATCCGCGTGCGTGGCCTGGTCAACCGCTTCGGCAGCCAGACCGTGCACGAAGACCTGGATCTGGATGTGCGCCGCGGCGAAATCCTGGGCGTGGTCGGCGGCTCCGGTACCGGCAAATCGGTGCTGATGCGCTCGATCCTCGGCCTGCGCGTGCCCGATGCCGGGCAGATCGAAGTACTCGGCCGCGACGCGCGTGCCGACGACGCCGAGAGCCGGCTGCACATCGAGCGCAACACCGGCGTGTTGTTCCAGGACGGCGCCCTGTTCTCCTCGCTGACCGTGGGCGAGAACGTGCAGGTGCCGCTGAAGGAACACCATCGCGAGCTGCCCGAGCGCTGGCACTACGAACTGGCGCTGCTGAAAGTGAAACTGGCCGGCCTGCCCGCCGATGCGATCAACAAGCTGCCCTCGCAGCTGTCCGGCGGCATGCGCAAGCGCGCCGGCCTGGCCCGTGCGCTGGCGCTGGATCCACCGCTGCTGTTCCTGGACGAACCCACCGCCGGGCTCGACCCGATCGGCGCGGCCGCGTTCGACCGCCTGATCAAGACCCTGCAGGAAGCGCTGGGGCTGACCGTGTTCCTGATCACCCACGACCTGGACACGCTGTACGCGATCTGCGACCGGGTCGCGGTGATCGCCGACCGCAGGGTGGTGGCCAACGCACCCTTGCCTGACATCGAGAAACTGGATCATCCGTGGATCCAGGAATACTTCCACGGACCCCGCGCGCGCGCCGCGCGTGGCGAACAGATCGAGAGTGCCTGAGCCATGGAAACCAAAGCCAACTACGTGCTGATCGGCGCGTTCACCCTGATCACCGGCCTGGCCCTGCTGGCCTTCGGCCTGTGGGCCGCCAAATACTCCTCCGACCGTACCTGGCAGGAGTACCGCGTGGTGTTCCGCGAAGCGGTGACCGGCCTGTCGGTGGGCAGCCCGGTGCAGTACAACGGCATCGCGGTGGGCTCGATCACCGAACTGAACCTGGTGCCGGACGACCCGCGCCAGGTAGTCGCGCGCATCCGCCTGAACTCCAACACGCCGGTCAAGACCGATACCCGCGCCAAGCTGGCGATCACCAGCCTGACCGGCCCGTCGATCATCCAGCTCAGCGGCGGCACGCCGCAGTCGCCGGCGCTGACCACGGTCAACAAGGACCCGGCACCGATCATCCCGACCACGCCCTCTGCGCTGCAGAACATCACCGACGTCGCCAACCGCATCGTCGAGCGCATGGACCAGATCCTCAGCGACCGCAACGTGGCCTCGATCAACGCGACGCTGGCCAACCTGGAGACGATCAGCGGCGGCCTGGCCGACCGTGACCAGGGCACGCAGGCGCTGCTGCTCAGCGCGCGCGATGCCGCCCGCAGCCTGGACACCACGCTGAAGACCACCAACGGCACCATCGAGCGCCTGGACAGGAACCTGGTGCAGCAGCTGCCCGGCATCATCGACAAGCTCGACGCGACCCTGGCCAAGCTCGACTCGGCCGCCGGCAACGCCGATTCGATCCTTGGCGAGAACCGCGCCGCGATCAACAGCTTCGCCAACGATGGCCTCGGCCAGCTGGGCCCGACGCTGACCGAACTGCGCGGCCTGATCCGCGACCTGCGCCGGGTCAGCGACCGCCTCGAGAACAACCCCGCGCGCTACCTGCTGGGCCGCGACGCACCGAAGGAGTTCGAACCCAAATGAGCCCGACCACCCTTCCGCGCCTGCTGCTGGCCGCTTCGATGGTCACCCTGCTGGGGGGCTGCTCCATCCTCGGCAGCAGCGAGAAAACCGCGGTGACGCTGTACTCGCCGTCCGTGCAGGTCAAGGCGGACCCGGCGTGGCCGCAGGCCAGCTGGCAGCTGGTACTGGCCAAGCCCAGCGCCGCGCGCATGGTCGACAGCCCGCGCATCAATGTGCGGCCGACACCGTCGCAGCTTGAGATCTACAAGGGTGCCAGCTGGGCGCAACCGGCCACCGACATGATCGAAGACACCCTGCTGCGTGGCTTCGAGGATTCCGGCCGCATCCGCGGCGTGGCCCGCAGCACCGCCGGCATCCGCGCCGACTACAAGCTGTCCACCGATGTGCGCCGCTTCGAATCGGATTACCAGGGCCAGGCCACGCCGACCGTGGTGATTGAGGTCAACGCCAAGCTGATCCATGTCGCCGACCAGCGTGTGGTCGCTGACCGCACCTTCCGCCAGGCGCAGCCGGTCGGCAGCACCGACGTACCGGCGGTGACCGCCGCGTTCGAGCGTGGCCTGCAGCAGCTGGCGCAGGACGTGGTGGGCTGGACGCTGCAGAGCGGGCAGGCCGACCAGCCGACCGTTGCGCGCTGATCGCAGCATTCGCCGGGCATGTGGTTACGGGGTCAGGTCCCTTTCCGGCCGGAAAGGGACCTGACCCCTTCTTCGTCAACGCGGCGAAATCCAACGGAAGGTCAGGTTGATCCGCTCGCCGTGCACCCGCGCCATCTTCGGCAGCGCGTGCTGGTAGAAGCGCTGGGTCTGTCCGGCCATCAGCAGCAGGTCGCCGTGGCCCAGCACGAATTCAGCCTTGCGTGCCGGGTCGTCGCGGCGTCGCAGCAGGAATCGGCGCGCCGCGCCCAGGCTCAGCGAAGCGATCACCGGGGCCGGACCCAGCTCCGGCTCGTCATCGCTGTGCCAGCCCATGTAGTCACCGCCACCGCGGTAGCGGTTCAGCAGCACGCTGTTGAAGCGGCCGTGGCCTTCGGCTTCCAGGCGCCCGCGCATGGCCTGCAACACCGGCGGCCAGGGGCGCGGCACGAACTCGGCACCGGAATAGCGATAGCGGGCCTGCGGGTCGCCGATCCAGCAGCTCAGCCGCGGCGAGTCCGCCCAGTTGCCGAACATGCGGATGCGATGGGTTTCCCAGGGCACTTCGGCCTGCAGCGAATACAGGAGCTGGTCGGCCTCGGCCGCAGCCAGCCATCCCGGCAGGTGCAGGACATCGGCATCGGGCAGGTCGTGGGGGAACAGCATGGTCACACGCTAGCACGCCGCCGTTTGCCGTCATGGCCGCCAGCACCGAAAATGGCGCCATGACCGTTGCCCAGATGCTGATTCCGTCCTACCGCCCGCTGTCGCGAGGCCTCGCCCGATGAGCCTGCGCCAGTCGCTGTTCCCGTTGCTGCGCGCCGTGTTCCGGGCCTTGCCGTTGCCGCAGGCGCAGCGCGACCGGTTGCGCACCCGGCTGTTGGCACGGCATGGCGACTGGGTGCCGCCGCCCCCCAAGGGGCAGCAGGATGAGGGGGGCGCGCGCGCCAGTGCCCAGCTGCGCTGGCGTGCCGATGAACCGGCGATCGGCCACGTGCCATGGCGTGAGGGAGCATTGCCGTCACCCATGCCGGCGACGCTGGTCGCTTTCTACCTGCCGCAGTTCCATACCTTCCCGGAGAACGACGCCTGGTGGGGCAAGGGCTTTACCGAGTGGCGCAACGTCACCCGCGCCCTGCCGCAGTTCGAGGGTCACATCCAACCCCGCCTGCCGGCCGACCTCGGCTTTTATGACCTGCGCAACCCGCAGGTGATGCGTGACCAGGCACGCTTGGCTGCGGAGTACGGCATCGGCGCATTCTGCTTCTACTACTATTGGTTCAGCGGCCGCACCCTGATGGAGGACCCGCTGCGTCAATGGCTGGCCGATGACAGCATCGACCTGCCGTTCTGCCTGTGCTGGGCCAACGAGAACTGGGCACGACGCTGGGACGGCCGCGACGACGACATCCTGATCGGCCAGCAGCACAGCGCAGAGGACGATCTGGCCTTCATCGCACATGTCGCGCCCTACCTGCGCGACCGCCGTGCATTGAAGGTCGAGGGTCGGCCGATGCTGCTGGTCTATCGCCCGAACCTGCTGCCCGACGCCCGGGCGACTGCCGAGCGCTGGCGCCGCTGGTGCCGCGACAACGGCGTGGGCGAGATCCACCTGGCCTACGTCCAAGGCTTCGAGCGACCGGATCCGCGCGATATCGGCTTTGATGCCGCCGTCGAATTCCCGCCGAACATGAGTAACCCGCGCTCGTTGTCGGCACAGCAGTGGCTGCTCAATCCTGCCTTCAATGGCGATGTACGCGACTGGCGCGAACTGGCTGCAGAAATCGCAGCGCGGCCACTGCCGGATTATCCGCTCTATCCTGGCGTGAACCCGGGCTGGGACAACGAGGCGCGTCGTTCCGGCCGCGGCCGCGTGTACCTGCACGCCTCACCCCGTGGCTACCGCGACTGGTTGCGCACCACGATCCATGAACGCCTGGCCCTGGCGCCTGCGCGCCAACGCATGGTCTTCATCAATGCCTGGAACGAATGGGCCGAAGGCGCGGTGCTGGAACCGGATGCCCGGCTTGGGCATGCCTGGCTTGACGCGACGCGCCAAGCGCTGTCCCCGGCTTCGCCCGCCGGCCCCCTGCGGGCCTGCCTGCTGATTCTCATTGATGATCCCGGGCTGATCGCTACAGCTTGCGAGGCCGCCAGCGGCCTGGGCGTGAGCTACCGTGTTTTCATTCCAATGGCGCAGCGCCCTCATGACGCTGCGGTCGATATCATCGGCCATGCGGGCAATGCCCTGTCCAGCATCGTGCAGGTCCTGGAGGCTTTTGGTCCGGATCCATCGTTGCTGGCCTGCTGGCTGGACCTCCGCGGAAGCGGCGAGGCAAGACCGCAGCTACCAGGAACGGCGGATCTCGACGCTGTGCTTCAACAGTTCGATGAGCAACCTGCGCTGGGCATGTTCGCGGCATCCACTCCGGAGGCCGTCGCCGTTACACGCCGTCATCTCCGCTGGGCGGCGCGGCTGGGGATGGCCGACACCCCTACGCCGCAGACAGCAGGCACGATGTGGCTGCGGGCGTCGGCGTTGCGGTCACTGCTGGATGCGCACTGCTATCCCAGTGAGCTGGACAACGACGATGCACTTGATCCGGTCATGCAGTTGCTGCCGGACCTTGTTGCCAACGCCGGCTACGTCGTCGGAGGCCCACAACGCCAACCCTGAGGCTGGCGCTGCGCGGCAACATCGTTGTCCTCAACGCCGGAACGCGACGCCGGTCTTTTCCTTCAGCTCTTCATCGCTGACACCCGGCGCGGCCTCCACCAGCAACAGGCCCTTTTCGGTCACGTCGAACACCGCCAGATCGGTGATGATGCGGTCGACCACGCCCACGCCGGTCAACGGCAGCGTGCATTCGGCCAGGATCTTGTGCTCGCCGTTCTTGGCAGTGTGCTCCATCAGCACCACAACGCGCTGCACGCCGGCGACCAGGTCCATTGCCCCGCCCATGCCCTTGACCATCTTGCCGGGCACCATCCAGTTGGCCAGGTCACCCTTGTCGGTGACCTGCATGGCGCCAAGGATGGCCAGGTTCACATGGCCACCGCGGATCATCGCGAAGCTGTCGTGGCTGCCGAAGTAGCTGGCACCGGCACGCGCCGTAACCGTCTGCTTGCCGGCATTGATCAGGTCCGCGTCGACTTCAGCGTCGGTCGGGAACGGGCCGATGCCGAGCAGGCCGTTCTCCGACTGCAGCCACACATCCACGCCTTCGGGAATGTGATTGGCAACCAGCGTCGGCAGGCCGATGCCCAGGTTGACGTAGGCGCCATCGATCAGCTCCTGGGCGGCGCGTGCCGCCATCTCGTCACGGGTCCACGCCATGTCAGTTGCCCTCCGCGCGGATGGTGCGCTGTTCGATTCGCTTCTCAGGATGCGCGTTGTGCACGATGCGGTGCACATAGATGCCTGGCAGGTGCACCTGGTCCGGGTCGATGGCACCGACCGGCACCACCTCCTCCACTTCCACGATGCAGACCTTGCCGGCCATCGCACAGGCCGGGTTGAAGTTGCGTGCGGTCTTGCGGAACACCAGGTTGCCGGCCTCGTCGGCCTTCCAGGCCTTGACCAGTGCCACATCGGCGCGCAGCGCCGTCTCCATCACGTAGTGCTTGCCGTCGAACTCGCGGGTTTCCTTGCCCTCGGCAACCACCGTGCCATAGCCGGTGGCAGTGAAGAATGCCGGAATACCCGCACCACCGGCACGCAGGCGCTCGGCCAGTGTGCCCTGCGGGTTGAACTCCAGCTCCAGCTCACCAGCCAGAAACTGCCGTTCGAATTCCTTGTTCTCGCCCACGTAGGACGAAATCATTTTCTTGATCTGCCGGGTTTCCAGCAGCTGGCCCAGTCCGAAGCCATCGACACCGGCATTGTTGGAGATCACGGTCAGGCCCTTGACGCCACTGTCGCGCAGCGCAGCGATCAGCGCCTCGGGAATGCCACACAGGCCAAAGCCGCCCACGGCCAGGGTCTGCCCATCGGCGACCACCCCCTGCAGGGCCTCCGTCGCACTGGCGAAGCGCTTGCCGCGCTTTCCGCCGGTCGTTGCCGGATTGCTCATCTACGCCCTCACTTCGTTGATGTAATCACACCATTCTAGGCCAGCAGGGCAGGCGGTCACGTGGCGTTGCGGCATGGAAACGCTTCCCATACAAGACAGGTACTACAATCGCGTGCTGAGCCACCCAAGGATCCTGATCAATGCCCCTGCCCGCCTTCAAGGCCTATGACATCCGCGGCCGCGTGCCGGAAGAACTGAACGAAGATCTGGCCCGCCGCATCGGCGTTGCCCTGGCGGCGCAGCTTGCGCCGGGCCCGGTGGTGCTGGGCCATGACGTGCGCCTGACCAGCCCCGCGCTGCAGGATGCACTGGCCGCAGGTCTGCGCGGTACCGGGCGCGAGGTGATCGACATCGGCCTGTGTGGCACGGAAGAGGTGTATTTCCAGACCGACCACCTGGGCGCGGCCGGCGGTGTGATGGTCACCGCCAGCCATAATCCGATGGACTACAACGGCATGAAGCTGGTCAAGGAAAACGCACGACCGATCAGCTCCGATACTGGCCTGTTCGCGATTTCCGATGCGGTTGCCGCCGATACGTCCGCGGCACAGCCGCCGCGTGCCGCGCAGAGCGCGCAGCACGACAAGAGCGCGTACATCCAGCACCTGCTGAGCTATGTCGACGCTGGCAAGCTGCGACCGCTGAAGCTGGTGGTCAACGCTGGCAACGGCGGTGCCGGGGCCATCGTCGACCTGCTGTCGCCGCACCTGCCGTTCGAGTTCATCCGCATCTGCCACGAGCCGGACGGCAGCTTCCCCAACGGCATTCCCAACCCGCTGCTGCCGGAGAACCGCGCCGCCACCGCCGACGCCGTGCGCGAACACGGTGCCGATTTCGGCATTGCCTGGGACGGTGACTTCGACCGTTGCTTCTTCTTCGACCATACCGGCCGCTTCATCGAGGGCTACTACCTGGTCGGCCTGCTGGCCAAGGCAATCCTGGCGCGCAATCCCGGCGGCAAGGTCGTGCACGACCCGCGCCTGGTCTGGAACACCGTGGACATGGTCGAACAGGCCGGCGGCGTACCGGTGCAGTGCAAGAGCGGCCACGCTTTCATCAAGGAAAAGATGCGCGCCGAAGACGCGGTGTACGGTGGCGAGATGAGCGCCCACCACTATTTCCGCGAGTTCGCCTATGCCGACTCGGGCATGATTCCGTGGCTGCTGATCGCCCAGCTGGTTTCCGAAAGCGGGCGCTCGCTGGCCGACTGGGTCGAAGACCGCATGGCTGCCTACCCGTGCAGCGGCGAAATCAATTTCAAGGTCAGCGATGCCAAGGCCGCCGTCGCACGCGTGATGGAGCACTTCGCAGCGCAGTCGCCCACGCTGGACCACACCGATGGCATCAGCGCCGACTTCGGCGACTGGCGCTTCAACCTGCGCAGCTCCAACACCGAGCCGCTGCTGCGCCTGAATGTTGAAGCCCGGGGCGATGCCGCACTGATGCAGGCACGTACCGACGACATCTCCCGCCTCATCCAGCAGTAACCGAGGAACGCATGAGCAGCATCCAGCCCGTCATCCTGTCCGGTGGATCCGGTACCCGCCTGTGGCCGCTGTCGCGCGAGGCGTACCCAAAGCAGTTCCTGTCGTTGGCGGGCGAACTGACGATGCTGCAGGCCACCTGGAAGCGCGTGGCGCCGATCGCCGCGCGTGGACCGCTGGTGATCGCCAACGAAGAGCATCGCTTCGTAGCCGCCGAGCAGCTGCAGCAGGTTGGCGCCGAGCCAGCCGCGATCATCCTTGAGCCGGTCGGCCGCAACACGGCACCGGCGATCGCGGTGGCCGCGCTGGAAGCCACCCGCGACGGCGGCGACGCGCTGCTGCTGGTGCTGCCCTCCGATCATGTGATCAACAACGAGACTGCATTCCGCAGCGCCGTCCAGGCCGCCGCCGCTGCCGCCGAAGCCGGAAAGCTGGTGACCTTCGGCATCGTGCCGACCGGCCCGGAAACCGGCTACGGCTATATCAAGGCCGCCGATGGCCAGGGCCTGCGCGCGGTCGAGCGCTTCGTCGAGAAGCCCGACCTGGGCACCGCCACCCGCTACGTCAGCAGCGGCCAGTACTACTGGAACAGCGGCATGTTCCTGTTCAAGGCCTCGCGCTACCTGCAGGAGCTGGAACGCTTCCAGCCCGCCATGCTCGCCGGCAGCCGCCAGGCCTGGCAGCAGGCGCGTCGCGATGCCGATTTCACCCGCCTGGACAAGGAGGCCTTCACTGCCGTTCCGTCCGATTCGATCGACTATGCGGTGATGGAGAAGACCGCCGATGCCGTGGTGATTCCACTGGATGCCGGCTGGAACGATGTCGGCTCGTGGACCGCGCTGCGCGATGTCTCGCAGCAGGACGGCGATGGCAACGCCCACCAGGGCGACGTTATCGCCATCGACTGCCGCAACACCTATGCCTACGCACAGCGCCTGGTGGCGCTGGTCGGGCTGGATGACGTGGTGGTGGTGGAAACCGACGACGCGGTGCTGGTCGGCAAGGCCGATCGCATGCAGGAGGTCAAGACCGTAGTGGCGCAGCTGAAGGCCGAGGGCCGCAGCGAGGCCACCTGGCACCGCAAGGTCTATCGCCCGTGGGGTGCCTACGATTCGATCGACAACGGCGAGCGCTTCCAGGTCAAGCGGATCACGGTCAAGCCCGGCGGCACGCTGAGCCTGCAGATGCATCACCATCGCGCCGAACACTGGATCGTGGTCAGCGGCACCGCTGAAGTGACCCGTGGTGACGAGGTGATCCTGCTCAGCGAGAACCAGAGCACCTATATTCCGCTGGGCGTGACCCACCGCCTGCGCAACCCGGGCAAGCTGCCGCTGGAACTGATCGAAGTGCAGTCCGGCAGCTACCTGGGCGAGGATGACATCGTGCGCTTCGAGGATACCTACGGGCGCCGCTGAGGTTTGCCCGGGGTCGGATCCCGTTGCTGCGCAGCGGGCTCTGACCCGTCCCTGATCGGCCCGGCAGCGCTGCGTCGCCGGGCATGGCCCGGCGCTACGGCCGTCAGGCCAGCTCCGCCATCACCCGCTTCAGGCCATCCTGCCAGCTCGGCAGCACGACGCCGAAATCCTGCTGCAGCTTGCGGTTGTCCAGCACCGACCAGGCCGGGCGCTTGGCCGGGGTCGGATACTCGGAAGTGGGAATCGCCTCGACCGTCGGCACCTTGGCCAACACGCCGCTGGCCAACGCCTCGGCAAATATGGCCTCGGCAAAGCCATGCCAGCTGGTCTGGCCGCTGGCGGTCAGGTGCCAGGTACCCGACAACTGTCCAGGATGCTGCAGTGCCTGCGCGGTGACATCGGCGATCAGCGCCGCCGGCGTCGGCGTACCGATCTGGTCAGCCACCACACGCAATACGTCACGCTCTGCACCCACACGCAACATCGTGCGCAGGAAGTTCGCGCCGTGCGATGCATACACCCACGCCGTGCGGAAAATCAGATGGCGGCCACCGGCCGCACGCACCGCGTCCTCGCCATCGCGCTTGCTGGTGCCATACACGCCCAGCGGTGCGGTCGGCTCGTCCTCGCGGTAGGGCGCGCTGCCCTGGCCGTCGAACACGTAGTCGGTGGAGTAATGCACGAACGGCACGCCATGCGCCGCACACCAGCGCGCGATCACGCCCGGCGCCTGCGCATTGGCAGCGAAGGCAGCTTCGACCTCCTGCTCCGCACGATCAACTGCGGTATAGGCGGCCGCATTGACCACCAGCGACGGCTGCACGCGGTCCAGCAATGGCGGCAGGCTGTCGGGCTGGCCGAAATCGGCCGTTTCGCAGCTACTTCCGTCGGGCAGTTGGCCGCTGCGCGTGGTTGCAATCACCTTCCCCAGCGGCGCCAGCGCGCGCAGCAACTCCTGGCCCACCTGCCCGTTGCCACCGAACACCAGCACGGTCATGGCACGTAGACCGGCAGGCGATCTTCAGCAATGTCCTTCAGGAACGGTGCATTCTCGTCCTTGGCTGACAGGGTCGGTGCGCTGACCGGCCAGTCCACGGCAATGCCTGCGTCATTCCAGCGCACGCCGGCATCGAAGTCCTTCAGATAAACCTCGGTGCACAGGTAGCTGAACACCGCACGCTCGGACAACACGGCAAAGCCATGGGCAAAGCCCTCCGGAATCCAGAACTGCTTCTTGTTCTCCGCGCTCAGCACCACCGCTTCCCACTGGCCGAAGGTCGGCGAACCGCGGCGGATATCCACGGCCACGTCATAGACCTCACCTTCCAGCACGCTGACCAGCTTGCCCTGCGGCCGCGGCCATTGGTAATGCAGGCCGCGCAGCACGCCCTGCGCAGAGGTCGACACGTTGCTCTGCACGAAACGGTCCGGCAGGCCCAGCGCGGCGAAGCGCTCGGCGTTCCAGGTTTCGAAGAAATAACCGCGGGCATCGCCGAACACCGCCGGCTCGATCACCACGCAGCCGGGCAACTTGGTTTCAATCACTTTCACGGAACGACTCCACGCAGGGCGAGCTTGTGCAGGTACTGGCCGTAGCCATTCTTGATCAGCGGCGCAGCCAGTGCTTCCAGCTGCTCGGCGTTGATCCAGCCCTTGCCGAACGCGATTTCTTCCGGGCAGCACACCTGCAGGCCCTGACGGGTCTGGATGGTCTCGATGAAGTTGGACGCCTCAAGCAGCGACTGATGGGTGCCGGTATCGAGCCAGGCGTAACCACGGCCGAGCGCCTCAAGATGCAGATGGCCCTCGCGCAGGTAGCGCTGGTTCAGATCGGTGATCTCCAGCTCGCCACGCGGCGACGGCTTGAGCTCGGCCGCATAGTCGCTGGCATTGCCGTCATAGAAATACAGGCCGGTAACCGCATAGTTCGACCGCGGATTCTCCGGCTTCTCGACAAGATCGATGACCTTGCCGTCCTTGTCGAACTCGGCCACGCCGTAGCGCTCCGGGTCGTTGACCCAGTAGCCGAATACGGTCGCGCCCTGCTCGCGCTGGTCGGCGTTGCGCAGCACTTCTCGCAGACCGTGGCCGTGGAAGATGTTGTCGCCCAGCACCAGGCAGCTCGGCTTGCCGGCGACGAAATCACGGCCGATCAGGTAGGCCTGGGCCAGGCCATCGGGGCTCGGCTGCACCGCGTACTGGATGTCCATGCCCCACTGCGAGCCGTCGCCCAGCAGCTGCTGGAACAGCGCCTGCTCGTGCGGGGTGTTGATGATCAGCACCTCGCGGATGCCCGCCAGCATCAGCACGCTGAGCGGGTAATAGATCATCGGCTTGTCGTACACCGGCAGCAGCTGCTTGCTGACGCCCTTGGTGATCGGATACAGCCGGGTGCCGGAGCCCCCGGCCAGGATGATGCCTTTACGCTGGGTCATGAAATCTCCTGGATTCAGGCTGCGGTGCCGATGCGCTGCAGACGGTAGCTGCCGTCCAGCACGCCGTTGACCCATTCCTGGTTGTCCAGGTACCAGTCAACGGTGAAGGTGATGCCCTGTTCGAAGGTGTAGGCCGGTTCCCAGCCCAGATCGTTCTTCAGCTTCGAGGCATCGATCGCATAGCGGCGGTCATGACCGGGGCGGTCGGTGACGTAGGTAATCTGGCTGCTGCGCGGCTGGCCGTCTTCGCGCGGACGGCGCTGGTCCAGCAGTGCGCAGATCGCCTGCACCACTTCAATGTTCTGCTTTTCCGAATTGCCGCCGACGTTATAGGTCTCGCCCACCTGGCCCTTGGCCAACACGGTGCGGATCGCTTCGCAGTGGTCGGACACGAACAGCCAGTCGCGCACCTGCTTGCCATCGCCGTACACCGGCAGCGGTTCGCCAGCCAGCGCCTTGGCGATCACCAGCGGGATCAGCTTCTCGGGGAAGTGGTACGGACCGTAGTTGTTGGAGCAGTTGGTGGTCAGCACCGGCAGCCCGTAGGTGTGGTGGAACGCACGCACCAAGTGGTCCGAAGCCGCTTTCGACGCCGAGTACGGCGAATTCGGGGCATACGGGGTGGTTTCGCTGAACTTGCCGGTCTCGCCCAAGGTGCCGTACACCTCGTCGGTGGAGACATGCAGGAAGCGGAACGCCGCGCCCTGCTCGGGCGGCAACGCCTTCCAGTATTCGCGCACTGCCTCAAGCAGGCCGAGGGTGCCGACGACATTGGTCTGGATGAAGGCGCCAGGGCCATCGATCGAACGGTCGACGTGGCTTTCGGCGGCGAAGTTCAGCACCGCATCGGGCTGGTGCTCGGCCAGCAGGCGGGCAACCAGCGCACTGTCGCCGATGTCACCCTGCACGAACACGTGGTTCGGGTTGCCGTCCAGGCTGGACAGGGTCTTCAGGTTGCCGGCGTAGGTCAGGGCGTCGAGGTTGATGACCTTGATGCCACGGGCAACTGCCTCGAGGACGAAATTTCCGCCGATAAAGCCGGCACCGCCGGTGACAAGCCATGTGGGCACTACCTGATCTCCTGTTCAATGATGACGTCCACAGGCACCCACGGTGCCCGACATAGCGGGACAGGATACATCGGGGAAACCTTCACGACTGCCTGCATGACGTGAACATGACATCAGAAAGCTGCCTTCACGCCAAAGCTATGCGGCGGCGCAGCATCACTACAAGACCATACGCATTCGCATGGTCCCCTCAAGCCAGCTAGAATCGGGGTCCCACCCCCGAACCGGTTGCTGTGCGAGGACCGGACGTTCTCTCCGTTATTGAAGGACCCCGTACCAGATGAAAATCCTCGTCGCGTACAAGCGCGTGGTGGACTACAACGTCCGCATTCAGGTCAAGCCGGACGGTTCCGGCGTGGTCACCGACGGCGTCAAGCTGTCCCCCAACCCCTTCGATGAAATCGCCCTGGAAGAGGCCCTGCGCCTGCGCGACAAGGGCATCGCCAGCGAGGTCGTGGTCGCCACCATCGCCCCGGCCGATGCCCAGGCGCACCTGCGCAACGGCCTGGCCATGGGCGCCAACCGCGCCGTCCATGTGGTCACCGACCAGGCCATCCAGCCGCTGACCGCCGCGCGCACCCTGCTCAAGCTGATCGAGAAGGAACAGCCGGACCTGGTGATCCTGGGCAAGCAGGCGATCGACGACGACGCCAACCAGACCGGCCAGATGCTGGCCACGCTGTGGGGGCGCCCGCAGGCGACCTTCGCCAGCAAGCTGGACATTGCCGACGGCAAGGCCACGGTGACCCGCGAAGTCGACGCCGGCCTGGAAACGCTGGAAGTCGATCTGCCGGCCGTGGTCACCACCGACCTGCGCCTGAACGAGCCGCGCTTCATCAAGCTGCCGGACATCATGAAGGCCAAGGCCAAGCCGCTGGAGACCCTGCAGCTGGCCGACCTCGGCGTTGAAGCCGCCGACACCTTCAAGACCACCCAGTACGCCGCGCCGTCCAAGCGCAGCAAGGGTGTGATGGTCAAGGACGCGGCCGAACTGGTTGCCGCACTCAAGCAGAAGGGGTTGCTGTAATGAGCAGGATTCTCGTCATCGCCGAGCACCACGACGGCAAGCTCAACGCCGCTACCGCCAAGACCGTCAGCGCTGCCGCCGCCATCAGCGGTGCCAGCATCGACGTGCTGGTGCTGGCCGCCGATCCGGCTGCCGTGGCTGCGGAGGCCGCGAAGATCGCTGGCGTCGCCAAGGTCCTGACCTTGGCCAACGCTGCCAACGCGCAGGCCATCGCCCAGGTGCTGGCACCGCAGATCGCGCAGCTGGCCAAGGGTTACACCCACGTGTTCGGCCCGTCGACCACCTTCGGCAAGGACCTCATGCCGTGCGTGGCCGCCCTGCTGGGCGTCAACCAGGTTTCCGACCTGATGAGCGTTGAAGGCAGCCACACCTTCAAGCGCCCGATCTACGCCGGCAACGCGATCATCACCGTGGAAGCCCCGGCCGACCAGATCGTGGTCGCCACCGTGCGTGCCGCCTCGTGGCCGGAAGCCGCCCAGGGCGGCAGCGCCACCATCGAAGCGGCCAGCGTCGATGCTGCCCTGCCGACCCACACCCGCTTCGTCGGCCTCGCCGCTGGTGCCAGCGACCGCCCGGACCTGCAGAGCGCCAAGCGCGTGGTCTCCGGTGGCCGTGGTGTCGGTTCGGAAGAGAACTTCAAGGTCATCTTCCAGCTGGCCGACAAGCTCGGTGCCGCCGTCGGTGCCTCGCGCGCTGCGGTTGATGCCGGCTACGTGCCCAGCGACCTGCAGGTCGGCCAGACCGGCAAGATCATCGCGCCGGAACTTTACGTGGCCGTCGGCATCAGTGGCGCCATCCAGCACCTGACCGGCATCAAGGATGCCGGCACGATCGTGGCGATCAACAAGGATCCGGATTCGCCAATCTTCGAGATCGCCGATATCGGTCTGGTGGGCGATCTGTTTGGGATCCTGCCGGAGCTGGAAAAGGCGCTCTGACGACTCAGCGCAGAGGCCTTTCGCCATCCAAGGGCCGGCTGAAGTTCAGCCGGCCCTTTTCTCCTTCACGGGTTCACTTCTTACTATGAACAATCAGATGCAAGACCGCATCCACGGGCCGGACGTCCTCCGCGGATTGGCGGCGCTCGGCGTGGTCATGTTTCATGTCCTCTATCTTTCGGGCATCCCGATCAATGAGACGGCTGCGGCCATTACCGGAAGGATGGACTTCTTCGTCCGCGTGTTCTTCGTGCTGAGCGCGTTTGCTATCGGTCATGCCTACTATTCACGCATGCGATCAAGGTCTTCTACCAGAAAAGATTCTTCCGAATCGCTCCGCTGTTTTACTTCATGATCCTCACAGGCGTGGCTTTTCGGCTGGCCATGGATCAACCGATGCCACCTCTGCTCGACTTCATGCTGTCAGGAAGCTTCCTGTTTACGCTTGTACCAGGCAAGCAGAGCGGCCTCGTCGGCGGCGGTTGGTCCATCGGTATCGAATGGCTTTTCTACTTCATGTTCCCGCTGCTGCTTTCGACCATCAGGACAGTCAAGTCGGCAGCACTCGCGTGGGTAGTGCTATGCCCGATTGCAGTACTTTCAAAGCGCTACCTGCAGGACAGCTTTGATGGCCAACTGAACGAGTTCGCATCACTCAACGTACTGGTCCACAGCCAATATTTCGTTCTCGGCCTCCTTATCCTACATCTCAGCCGTGCCGGCATGCCGACAGCACGCAATGCAATGCAGCGCCAAGCCGTAGGTGTTGCTTTCCTGGCGCTGCTGGCATGCACCATCTATTCCTTGCACGCACCGTTCGGCCTGCCAGAAGAAGTTCTGCTTTCGATTGCAGCGCCCTTGATGGTCGGCATGTCGATAGCGGGTTTCCCGCGATGGCTCGACAACAAGGTAACCCGCTGGCTTGGCCTTGTAAGCTACAGCACCTATCTGGTGCAGTTCCCGCTGATCCAACTCCTGCAGATGCATGGCATCTACGCGCAAATAGATGCGCACATCGGACACGGTGGACTCGCATTTGCCACTGCAGCTTTGGTCACGCTCGCCTGCGTGGTAGTGACGGCAGCTTTCACATATTACTTCGTGGAAGTACCTGGCCAACGTCTGTACGACAAGCTGCGCGGGGGCAGGCTCACGCGAACCTCATAAAACAAGTGAATCCGCTGTGCAGGAAGTGGCCCGCGGAGCGTGCAGGATCAGACTTCAATTGCCCCTCTGCAGACTGAATGGTTGGGCACATACGTAAGAGCCTCGCTTCAGCGTGAGGGCGTATGTGCCCGGCGACAGCTTTGATCCATCTAGGAGAGCTTCGAATCCTGCCGCGGACAACGCAGGCTCTCCGAGAGAACGCGCAACATCCTCACGGTGATGAACATCTGCTCCGGCGACGTTAATTTCCGTGGTTCCGGGACCCGCAGAAAACACCAGCGAAGTCTCGCCGACCAGCTCGCCACGATCATCGATCTGGCCCGCGACCCAACCACTCAATGCAATCTGACCGTTTGACGCCTGGACCGGTAACGAGGCGACGGGCTGCCCATTGACGGTCTCAAGATTGCAGCCCTGCGCGACATGCGGCTTTTGGATGACGGCGGAGGGGCTTGCCCGCTCGCCGTGGACCATCCCGGCCGGAACTGTCACCTCGGGCACCTGTTCTGAGCACCCGGCTATTCCGACCAGGCTCACCAACAGTCCCGCTACCCACATACGGTACGCGCCAGCCTCCATCCGTTCAGTCCTTCTTCTCATGCTGCACTGTGCTGCGGACGATGTAGCGGGGACGACGCTTCACCTCGGAATAGATACGCCCGATGTACTCACCGAGGACGCCAATTCCAATCAACTGGACGGCACCGAGAAAGAGAATGGCTGCAATCAAAGAGGAGTAACCCTGCACTGCGTTCCCATGCAGCAGCTTGTCGATCACAATCCAGACCCCGTAGGCAATCGAGAAAAATCCAATCGTGCTGCCGACGTACGTCCACACGCGCAACGGCGCGCTACTGAACGAGGTGATTCCCTCAAGCGCAAAATTCCACAGCTTCCAACCATTGAACTTCGAGACACCGGCAGAGCGCTCGGGTCGTGAGTAGTCGACAAAGTCGGTTGAAAAGCCAACCCAACTCAACAAGCCCTTCATGAACAGCCGGTTCTCGGGCAGTTGCTTGATCGCTTCAACGACAGGCCTGGACATCAGGCGGAAGTCACCAACGTTTGCCTCTACAGGACTTTCTGAAATCGCATTGATCAATTTGTAGAACCAGTTGGCACTGTTTCGCTTGAGGAAGCCATCGCTACCGCGATCAACGCGCCGTGCGAGTACAACATCGGCACCTGCCTTGAACTTTTCGACCATGGCGGGAAGCAACTCCAGTGGATCCTGGAGATCGACATCCATCGGGATGACGACATCGCCACGCGCTGCGTGTATGCCAGCCAGCAATGCTGGTTCTTTACCGAAATTACGCGAGAAATTGATCAGCGTGACTTTGGGATCCGCCGCCGCCAGCGCAGTGATGACCGACTCGGTTCCATCGGAGCTGCCGTCATTTACAAAAACAAGCTCGAGATCATGCCCCTCAAGTCCAGGCAGCATCTGCACCGCCCGGTAAAAGATGGGGATGGCCTCTTGTTCATTGAAGACCGGTATGACAAGACTGATTTTCAAGGGACCTCCCGGAAAACAATGAACTTTGCAATAAGGTAACCAATCACCAAGCTTACGGCAGAAAACCCGACCATTGTAACGATCGGATGCAGTGAGAGCGCATCTGCGACGGCACCCAGAACGAAGCTGAGCGTCCCCATTGTCAGAACCATCACCACATATCGCTTGATGCTGGTCCGGGTCTTGAATGTCCACTGAGCATTCAGGAAGAAAGACAATGTGACCGCCACCAGGAACGCGCAGAGGTTGGAGATGGACTGTGGGTTACCCAGCCATACCAGAAGCACAAATATCATCCAGTGCACGGCAGTATTCAGGCCACCAGTGACCGCATATCGCAGGAATGGCATCCATCGGCGACTGCTCATTGCGGCAGCACCTTGCAACCGTAGTAGGCGCTTACGTAAGCAGGATTTGCGACGAACCAGGCTTCGCGACTGTTCAGATACTTATAAGAATATGCTTTAGTAGCATGCCCGACATCAATGCCTTGCTGGCAGCGCTCGGTCCTAGACATGATTCGTATGTAGGAATCTCGCTCTTCCAGGCTGCGCGCAAACTCAACATATGAGAGATTCGCCTGCAGCGGAAGGTAAAGACTGGCAACGGCTACAATCGCTGCACCCGAGCGGAACCAACTGATCGACACCAGTCGAATGACAGCGGCGACAACGAGCATGTACCAGATTGCCCACGGAACAATAAAGGCACGAGGCTCCGTGTAGGGCGCGGCAATGACACTGAGCACAGTGAGAGAGGACACCGTCCACGCCAGCACCACCTGCTGCCGCCATGCGTGCACGCGCCACAGGTAAACGCTAGCCGCCGTCCCTGCCAACACGAGCAGCCAGCCTGTACTCACCAACGTGCCAAAAACACTATGGGACCGCTCAAGCACGTGACCAACACCGAGGTTGGCTGGATACATGGCTGCGTATGCGGCACGACGGATTGCTGTGGAGGGCGCCAGCATCAACACTCCCCACGCAGCGGCGAGTGCGATGATGGGAACAATTGCGCGTATTCGCCAGCGAGCCCTTCCGCTCAGCAGAAGTACCAGCCCCATTCCCGCACCCAGCGCAGGCGGTACGTTCTCGAACGAAAGGCCAACAAGGCACGCCAGTACGACCGCAACAAGACAGCGGAGGTTCGATTCACCAAGCTTCTGCGTCGCCTCGGCGGTAAAGTAAAAGGACATCAACAGAAGGGTGAGAATCATCGGCTGGAAGTAGGCCGCTTGGGCCGTCGTCCAGAAAAAAACTTCGTAACCCGGCCAGAACAACCAGAGCATCGCCAGCGCGTAGATTGAGCCATGCAGGAACGAATCGCGATCCGTTTGCCTGCGCCCATACACGGCAACCACGGCACAGAAGAACAGCAGCGAGGCTGTCGTCGCCAGGACGAAGTAGATTCGAGGTACGCTCAGCCAGAGGATTGCGAGCTGTTCTCCAAGCCGTGCGTTCCACTGCGTAATCTGTGCCGACGAACGTTCAATGATCCAGCCGAAACGATCCATCGGCGCAACGCCGGCCATATCCCGCGTCAATGCGAAATCCTCGCCGTTGAGAGGTGAAATCATGGCAGTCGCCACGTACACGAATAGTCCGAGGGCGGCGCAGATAGCCACTATCAGCGGGAAGTGACTCGTTTGGGAGGACGCTGTTCTGCTCATTCCTTTGTGCCGATACTCGAAAAATTCCGCAGACTCGCTCGTCAAGACTGCAGTTGGGGAGGGAATCGCACTTGCAGACGAGCGATACGAGGACTGGAGGCCAGATTCAGTTCACACTGAGTTGTGTTCGATGAAGCCACACGACTGCTTGCTGGGCACATTCACCTGCGTCTCCGTGCGACGCCGTCGCGGAGATTCAAGCGAATCTAGCTGCCCGTCGCGTCCTGCATGCTTCGCCAGGCGAGGATCAACCCCTCCGCCAGCGCGATCTTTGGTGTCCAGCCCAGCAACTGCTTGGCGCGCTGGACGTCGAGAACAATGGATCGCACATCAAACGTGCGACCAGGCTTGTACTGCACAGGCAATGCCCTGCCCGAAGCTACCCGAATTGCCGCGCAGAGCTCGTTCAGACTGATGCCATTACCAGAGGCCGCGTTGAATACTCCTGTCCTTCCGGACTCCGTTGCCAACAGCGCAAGATCGATGAGGTCGTCGATGAACACGTAGTCTCGGACGGTTTCCCCGTCACCCCATATCTCGACTGGCAATCCTGCCAGCGCGCGTCCCAGGAATACAGCCACTGCGCCCTGGATCCCGCGCGTGGACTGCCCTGGCCCGTAGGGATTTGAGGGACGGATGATCACCGGATCCAGCCAACCCTGACGTTGGAACATCGTCAGATAGTGCTCGATGGCGACCTTTACGATGCCGTAGGAGGAAATCGGTCGCAGCGCGTGCGTTTCGGGAACGGGAAGGGTGTCGGGGTTGCCATACACCGTTCCTCCAGAGGAAAAGTAGCAGAGCCTACGCACGCCCCGTACGCGCATTGCCTCCAGCAAACGGTGGGTACCGATTAGATTGCCTTCGATATCAGCGATCGGATCAGCATCAGCAGTGCTCGGCACAGTGCAGCTGGCGAGGTGGTACACGGAATCGACATCCTGCAGCGCCTGCTCCAGTACATCAGCGTCGTGGAAATCGCCCTGAAAGTAGCGCACACCAGCCCAGTCCATGTCCGTGCGGGCAGGGAAGCGATCCAGCACCGCCGTCTCTTCACCACGCGTACGCAGCGCGGCGACGAGTCGTGAACCGATGAAACCATTGCCACCGATGACCAACGCGCTCATGCAATCACTCCGTCCCAGCTGAATGGTTCCGCAACCCGAAGTGGGTGCGCAGCTTGTCTTCGTATGCCGCGGCCGCGCTCCGCGTGGCTGCGCTCAACGGGAAAAGCCGCTGGGCGTGGGCATGCAGGCTGCGGATTTCATCCAGGTGACCCTGCGCTTTGGAGCCGATGGTCACGCTGTTGCCATGGCGGCGGTGCTGGTTGAGCGATTCCGCATTGAAGCTGAGGCCGCCATCGCGCAGCAATAGCAGGTAGACCAGCCAGTCGCCCGCGATCCGATACTGAGTGATCTCTTCGATGTGCTCCTGCATCACGCGCAGCAGCGCCTCGCGACGGAACAGCACCGCGCTGACGTTGGGCAGGGTGTTCTTAACAGCCAGACCGGCTTCAACTTCTTCGGAACCCATCGCCGAATAGCTGCTGCGCCAGCGATCACGCGAGAGATCATTGGTGTATTCCAGATAGTCGCCAGCCATCACCTCGCCGAACTCGTCGATCTGTTCCGACTGCGAGAACGCCATCACCGAGCGGGGGTTGGACTCGAGCAGGTCCACCAGCGAGCGCAGGAATGCTGGCTTGGAAAGATCGTCGGCCTCGGCGATCCAGACGTACTCGCCGCGCGCCAGGCTCACGCCCTTCATCCACTGGCGGAAGACCGACCCGCTGTTGTCCGACGACGCCTCAAGGCGCGGCTCCGGATCAAATGTTGGCCAGAGGCGTTCGAGTTCTGCCAGGCTCCCATCCGATGAGGCGTCATCCAGGATGATGACCTCATACAGGGGGAAGTCCTGCCCGTACACCGACGCCAGACGCTCTTCCAGGTAGTGGGCGTAGTTGTAGTTCGGCACTACCACCGAGACACGCGGAATGCGATGCCCGGCCAGATCCAGCAAGTCCAGCAGGTAGCTGCGGAAGGAGAAGTCGGCATTGACAAGGCGTCGTCCGGCTTCGCCTGCCGTTGCTCGCACCGAATCCTCATCGATCAGACGCGCCAAGGCGCCGCCATAGGCGACGGCGTCCAGTGCCGGCACGACCACGCCCGCCTGGTGCTGGGCCACGAGGTCCGCACCGCCCCCCGTGCCTGCGAATGCGACGACCGGCAGCTCGACAGACAAGGCCTCCAGCACGACGGATGGGAAAGGATCTTCCCGCGACGCGAGCGCGTAGATGTCAGCGCCTGCGTAGTAGTCATCGGTGTCAAAGTCGAGACCGGCGAAGTGGAACCGCTCCAGCATGCCATGGCGGCGGAGCACCTTTTCCGCGGCCTCACACGCAGCCTCTTCACGGTGACCGACCCAAACGACGTGGACATCAGGTCGCTGGGCGAATGCGCTGGTGAACGCCTCGGCCAGCAGGTCGACACCCTTACGCGCATCGGCGTAGCCCACCGACAACACGATCCTGTCCGTGGATTTGAGACCCAAGCGCTGCCGCAGCGCTGCGCGCGCAGCGTCTCGATTGCGCTTCCCGCGATGGCGGTTGGCTGCAAACAGCCCCTGCGGCAGCTTGGTTACCTTGGCCTGCCCTGCCGGGTCGAGGAAGGGCTGCAAACCTTCGCGTACTGCGTCCGAGGCGACGACGATGCGCTTGGCCACACGGGAAATGTCCGCCAGTGCAGGCTGCAGGCCGTAGCTCTGGATGACACCCGGCAGCTCGTGGATCATCGACACCACGGTAAGACCTGCATCACCCAACGCCTGCACGATGCGGCCGCTGACCGCCGTATTGGCAAGCACCGAGCGCACGCCCAGCTGGCGTAGTTCATTGGCCAGCACCGCTGGATCCCGGTCGCCCAGCAGGTGGACCGTGGAGCACTCGGCGAACTGGCTGTGCAGGCGGCCGTCTTCGAGCAGCACGACATGCACGTCCAGTCCCAGGCCGGCCGTCATCTTGCGTGCCATGTTGAGCGCGAGGTACTGCGCGCCATGCGGGTGCGCATCATGGGAAATCAGTGCGACACGCGGCTTCGCCGTGCCGGCGGTGACATTGCGCGTCGCCTGCAGGAAGGCATAACCGTAGTAACGGTCCGGTTCCAGATGGGCGCCTTCGGCCCACTCGTTCCAGGCGTTGATGAAGACCACGCTCTCGCCACGCACAGGTTTGGCCAGTGCGAACTCGCCCGCCGATTCCAGCCAGCGCTGGTACTCGCTCGGCGAGGAATGGGCGAACGTGTAGCCGCGCCCCGGCTTTCGCGCTTCATTGTCCCAGCGTGGCGTAACCCCCTTGAACAGCGGATAGTCTTCTTCCGGCCAGTTCCTGGAACGTTCGGCCATCTCGCGGTAGTCGACCACGTAGCCTTCATAACGCGGGTTGGCGATGTCCAGCGTGTGGTTGATGCTGGACAGGCCACGCGCCACCTTGTGCGGCGGGAACTCGAGGGCTGCATCGAAGCCGTACGTGCGCGGATCATCGACGTCGAACTGGACCATGGCGATGAACAGCTCGCCAAGGCCCTGCTCACGCGCATAGCCGCGCCAGACATCCAGCGACTTGCGGGCATCGGGAAGCAGCGATGGCCGGTAGATGATGAGCAACGGCCGACCATCGATGCGGATATACCGCGGATCAGACAGGTACGGCATCGCATCACGAATGAACGCGATGTCGTTGTCAGCCGTGTAGTTCTGACCAATCAGCACATCGTTTTCATGCCCATCCCAGCGCCGGGTCCAATTCTCGTTGGCCCAGCAGATGCAGAACGGCAGGTCAATCTCCGGATGCGCGAGCAGCTGGTCCACCGGCCGCTCCATCAGTCGATGACCGGAGAACCAGTAATGGTGGAAGCAGAAGCCGTGAACGCCGTACAGCTTGGCAAGCTCGGCCTGGCGCTTGAGCACATCGATCAAGCGCAGGTCATAGAAACCCAGTTCACCGGGCAGGTGCGGCTGGCGATGCCCCTGGAACTGTGGCACGGCCTTGCTCACATTGGTCCACTCGGTGAAGCCCCTGCCCCACCATGCGTCGTTTTCGGCGAAGGGGTGAAACTGCGGCAGGTAGAACGCGATCGTCTTGAAGCGGAGGCTGGTCGGTGGCTGTAGCGCAGGCGCCAGCTCCACGTACTCAGACCCGCGCACGCCTGCAGCGACGTCGAAGGCGTCTGCGTAGATACGCGCCACGGAGGACACCTTCACGCCTTCGGCAACGATCGGAGCGGCAGCGGCTGGCGGCTGCTGCGCGCCCGCCGTGACAACAGCAAATTCCTGCCCTGCGCCGAAGGTTTTCCATCGGCGGTAGGCATTTGTATTGGCAAAGGCGAAGCTGAAGTTCCGGAACAGGAAATCCTTCAGTGCAAGCCGCGCATTCCAGCCCGGCACCGCCATGTACATGCGGCGTGCAACTGCCCCCAGTTTTCCCATCTTCTGACCCTGATGCATCGCTTACAGGTGCCTCCTGGCACTTCCTGACAGTTTCCTGAGCCATGCAGTGTAACGCCAACTCCGTGACGCCTTAAGCAGTTCCACATCCCGTTCGCGGTGCTCGCTGATGACGCGCTGCTCGGTTACGGCCAACTGCAGCTGCTGCACGGACTGCCTTGCCTCATCCCGTTCGGCCATGGTCCGGTCGATTTCCGCACGCAGAGCGGACATTTCTTCGCGCAGGCTGCCGTTGGCATTGATATGCCCCAACACCATCTCCTGGGACTCGGAAAGCATGCGCTCGAGGGAGCGGACCCTTTCCTCGGTGGCAACGGCCTGAATCAACTGCTGGCGGAGTTCGGCCAGCTGAGCCTTGAATTGACCGTTGTCGATCGACTGGCTGCTGGCTGCTTCAGCAACCAGCGCTCGATTCTGATCCAGCGCATTCTGCAGGCTTTCCAGCCTGCGTTCCTGGGCCAGCCGATCATGACCGCCTTCGCGGCGAACATCATCGACCAGCGAACCCAGCACGGAGATCGAGGACAGCACCTCGTTGCGGCTGTCACGAAGCCGCTCGATCTCGGCCAGATGCGCTTCGCGCGTCCGCCGCAGTTCCTCCGCCGCCTCCAGGGAAGCGGCTTCCCGATGGGAAAGATGGGACTGGGCCTGGGCCTCGAGTTCCTCGACCTTGGCGCGAAGCTGCAGGACTTCGATATCCGCGTTCTGGACGCGCTCAGGCAAGTGCACCCCGTAGAAGGCGCCGGCATCCATTCCATGAACCTTCAGTTCGAAGAACGAGGACGACTGCACAGGCAGCACCCCATCCGTCGCAACCACCAGGTCGTAGAGCGGGCGGCTGAGGCCTTCGGCCCATTCACTGGTTTCAGGGCCGGTGCCCAGGATTGAATCGAAGGCCGCCGGACCGTCAGCGACCAACAGGGAACCGTAGACGACGCGCTGCGAATACACCTGCTGCTGCGGGAAGTAGCGCTGGATGAGTTCGATCAACTCGTGACGGAACAACTCCTTCACGTGATAGGGGTTTTCGTAGCCCGGGTCGATCGAATAGTGCTGCTTGTTCGGACTGGACATGATCAGCATCCCACCCGGACGTAGAACGCGCCGGATCTCCGACAGCATTTCCTCATGCTGGTCGTGGTGCTCGATGGTCTCGAAACTCACCACCACGTCAACGGAGTCGTCCTCCAATGGCAGCAAGGCAGCAGACGCCTCGACGAAGCGCAAGCGATCGGACCCGTAGCGGCCAGCCGCATGGGCGACGGCCTCGGCCGAGATATCTATGCCGGTCACCGAGTCCGCAACGCCAGACAGGATCTGGCTGCCATAACCTTCGCCACAGGCCACGTCCACCACCTGCTTGCCGGCACAGAACCTGGCGGCGAAGTGATAGCGATGGAGATGTTCGAAGGCGATCTGACCGGCCACTTCGGGCATGAACCGTTCGCCGGTGAATGCGAGATCTTCTACGTGCTCGTCAAGCTGGGTTGCCATGGGTCACCTCAATACATGATTGCTGCTGAAGCCGGTCACCCGGATACCAGATCTTGTTGCTCGACTACAAGGCGCACGCGCTGCATGGGTGCGCCGAACAATCCAAGGCAGATGCCACGTGCATGAACATGGAAGGCAAGCGCGTCATGCAGCCAATGGTGCTGGACATGGTGATGCTGATTGCCGTCTGCGATGGCTGCACTCATGGTGTAGTCACCCTCGCGCAGGACAGGCATCCGGAAATCAAAGGAAGCCACCAGTACCTGCCCCGCTTGAGCGCCGGGAGGGGGATCGATGGAGGCGACATACGTGTTGTCCGCGAACAGGGTCTGCCCCAGGCGGTCGTACACCTCAAAACCGATGATGGGCGAGCTCAACACCTGGTTCACACGGCAGCGGATCTGCAGCCGGACCGGCTCTCCACCCACCACCCAGGACAGCGGGTTGCCATCCACGTCAACAAAGGCAGCGAACTCGACCTGCGCCCCGCCTTGTCCGAACCCCTTGTTTGCATTGAACTCAAAGACCCGGATTTCCTGCCGATGCTCACTGGCGTTGATCAGATCCTGGCGGAAATCACGGGGCGCCATGCCTGCGTGGTCCGGTTCGATGGCGGTCGCACCAGCAGCTGCCGGTTGCGCGTCACTTTCGGGAGCGTCAACGGCCACCGCAGCAGGACCAGCAGCGGCCATCTCCACCGCGTAGAGATCTTCCAGATACTTGGCGGTGACTTCCTTGGGGGCGCCATCTGCAACGATCTTCCCGTGCGACAACCAGACCACTCGGTCGCAGAGATTGATGACGGCGGCGGTGTCATGGGATACAAAGACCACCGTGCCGTTCTGCATGAAGGAACGGAGGAATCGCATGCACTTCTGCACGAAGAACGCGTCGCCGACACTCAGTGCCTCGTCGATGACCAGAATGTCAGCTTCCACGTGCGCGATCACGGCGAAGGCCAGCCGCACGAACATGCCGCTGGAGTATGTCTTCACCGGCTGGTCGATGAACTCGCCGATATCGGCGAATTCGACAATGGAGTCGTACTTGCTGCGCAGCTGCTCGTCCGAAAGTCCCAGCAGGGCACCGTTGAAGAACACGTTCTCGCGGCCGGTGAAATCAGGATTGAAGCCCGCCCCAAGCTCCAGCAGTGCCGCAACCCTTCCGTCGACCAGGATCTGGCCTTCCGATGGCGCCAGCGTACCGCTCAGCAGCTGCAGCAGCGTGGACTTGCCCGACCCGTTGCGTCCGATGATGCCGACCGTTTCACCCTTGCGAATCTCGAATGAAACATCCTTCAGCGCACTGAACTGGCGGCCATAGGATTTGCCTCGGCTTCCCACGACACGCGCAGCGCGCGAAAAAAGGGCGTCCTTCAACCGGTCCTGGGGCGAGCCGTAGACCTGATAGTGCTTGGAAACGCCGTCGATCTTGAGAACGACCGGATCAGATGACATCGGCAAATCCATCTCTAGATTTCTGGAAGAAAGCGTAACCAGCCATGGCCATGAGCAGGCCCACCAGCAGGCCGATCCCGAAGTACGCAGGAGACGGGATGTCACCGAACATCAATACCTTGCGTGCCGCCTCCAGGACACCCGTCAGGGGATTGGCCTGGATCAGGGGACGATAGCGTTCAGGAATCGAATCAAGCGCGTAGAACACGGGAGAAAGGAACAGCAGCAGCGTCGCAAGCGTGCCGGTAATCTGTGCCACGTCTCGGAAGTAGACGCCGATCGCGGCAAGGAACCAGGAAACGCCAAGGCAACCGAGCAACAGCGGCAGCATCACCACGGGGAACAGGATCACGGTCCAGGGCAGCGCAACGCCCATGCACAACTGGGCAATGGTCAGCACGATCCAACTGACGAACGCATGGAAAACCGCCGAACCGAGCGTCACCCACGCGTAGACTTCCAGCGGAAACACAACCTTCTTCACGTAGTTGGCATTGCTCGTGATCAATGCCGGGGAGCGATTGATGCATTCGGCTACCACGCCGTGCACGATCAGTCCGGAAAAGAGGATCAAGGCAAAGCCACCGCTGGTATCAAAGTCCTTCCACTTTGCCTTGAACACGATGGAGAACACGAACGTGTACAGGACCAGCATGATCAATGGCGTGATGAACGACCAGGCCAGGCCGGCGAAGGAACCGCGATAGCGGCCCACGATCTCACGCTGGATCAGACGGAAGATGAGTTGACGGTGCTCCAAGGGCGAACGCAGGAAGCCCGCCAATGGCCGCCGCCGGGCAGTTGCATAGGGCGTCAGCCCGGAAGATCTCTTTTCCAAGCGACTGCTCACGCCAGCGCCCTCTCCAGATCCACCTGCAGATCCCCCAGCTCCTCCACGCCCACGCTCAGCCGCACCAGCGCATCGCTGATGCCCAGCTGTTCGCGGCGCGCGACCGGAATCGAGGCATGGGTCATCACCGCCGGATGGTTGACCAGGCTTTCAACACCGCCCAGCGACTCGGCCAGGGTGAACAGTTCGGTCTTCTCGCAGAAGCGCTTGGCCGCCTCGAACCCGCCCTTGAGCACGATCGAGACGATGCCGCCGTAGCCGGCCATCTGCTTGCCGGCCAGTTCATGCTGCGGGTGCGAGGCCAGGCCCGGGTAGATCACCTTCTCCACCGCCGGGTGCTTTTCCAGCCATTGGGCCAGCGCCAGCGCGTTGGCGCAGTGTGCCTTCATGCGCAGCGGCAGGGTCTTCAGGCCGCGCAGGGCCAGGAAGCTGTCGAAGGGGCCCTGCACGCCCCCCACCGAGTTCTGCAGGAAGGCCATCTGCTCGGCCAGTTCGGCGTTGTCGCCGACCACGACCATGCCACCGACCATGTCCGAGTGGCCATTGAGATACTTGGTGGCCGAATGCAGGACCAGGTCCGCACCCAGTTCCAGCGGACGCTGCAGCATCGGCGAGGCGAAGGTGTTGTCGACCACTACGATCAGGCCATGGCGCTTGGCGATGGCGGCGACCGCGGCGATGTCGACGATCTTCAGCATCGGGTTGGTCGGGGTCTCGATCCAGACCATCTTCGTCTTCGACGTGATGGAGGCTTCGAATGCCGCCAGATCGGTGAGGTCGACGAAGCTGAAGTCCAGCCCGGCGGTGCGGCGACGCACGCGCTCGAACAGGCGGAAGCTGCCGCCGTAGATGTCGTCCATCGCCACCACGTGGCTGCCAGCGTCGAGCAGCTCGATCACGGTCGAGCTGGCCGCCATGCCCGAAGCGAAGGCAAAGCCGCGGGTACCGCCTTCCAGCGAGGCCACGCAGCGCTCATAGGCGAACCGGGTCGGGTTGTGGGTACGCGAGTACTCGAAGCCCTGATGCTCGCCCGGGCTGGACTGGGCATAGGTCGAAGTGGCGTAGATCGGTGGCATCACCGCGCCGGTGCTGGGGTCGGGCGACTGGCCGCCGTGGATGGCCAGCGTGGCCAGGGCCAGCGCGCGGTCCGGGGAAGAAGCGTTGGACATGTCGTTTCCTGATTGGCGCCGATGACCGGCGCCGTCGAAGGAGCGGGAGTCTATCAGCGCGGCCTTAACGAGCTTTGACGCGGATAAACCGGGATTCAGCAGCGATCTGCGGCGATAAACGCCTTACTGAACGCGCCGACGCAGATAATTCAGCAGGTCGATGCGGGTGATCAGGCCGAGGAAGGCGTCGCCGTCCATCACGATCGCCACCTGGCCGCGGTCGAACACTGGCAGCAGGGCCTCGATCGGCGACTTCACGTCCAGCCGGTCCAGCTTGCTGACCATCGCGGTGGCCACGGTGTCGCGGAAGCGCGCCTCGTCGCCATAGACATGCAGCAGCACGTCGCTTTCGTCGACGATGCCGACCAGCTTCTCGCCGTCCATCACCGGCAGCTGCGAGACGTCGTACAGCTTCATGCGCTGGTAGGCGGTGGTCAGCAGGTCGTTCGGGCCGATCACCACGGTGTCGCGCTGGCCGTACGGGCGCAGGATCAGGTCGCGCAGGTCGCCGTGCTGCGGGCGCTGCAGGAAGCCGTTGTCCAGCATCCAGTAGTCGTTGTACATCTTCGACAGGTACTTGTTGCCGGTATCGCAGACCAGCACCAGCACCCTCTTCGGCGTGGTCTGCTCCTTGCAGTACTTCAGCGCCGCCGCCAGCAGGGTGCCGGTGGACGAACCGCCCAGGATGCCTTCCTTGCCCAGCAGCTCGCGCGCGGTGTGGAAGCTCTCGGCATCGCTGATCGCATAAGCCTTCTTGACGCGGCTGAAGTCGGAGATCGAGGGCAGGAAGTCCTCGCCGATGCCTTCCACCAGCCAGCTGCCCGACTTGTCGTTGAGCACGCCGTCGTTGATGTATTCGGCCAGGATCGAGCCGACCGGATCGGCCAGCACCAGCTCGGTCTTCGGCGACAGCTTGGCGAACGCGCGCGACAGGCCGGTCATGGTGCCGGAGCTGCCGCAGCCGAACACGATGGCGTCGAGGTCACCGCCCATCTGCTCGAGGATTTCCGGGCCGGTGCCGAACTCATGCGCGGCCGGGTTGTCCGGGTTGCCGAACTGGTTGATGAAGTAGGCGCCCGGGGTCTGCTCGGCGATGGTCTTGGCCAGGTCCTGGTAGTACTCCGGATGGCCCTTGGCGACGTCTGAACGGGTCAGGCGCACTTCAGCGCCCATCGCCTTCAGGTTGAAGATTTTCTCGCGGCTCATCTTGTCGGGAACGACGAGGATCAGCTTGTAGCCCTTCTGCTGTGCCACCAGCGCCAGGCCCAGGCCGGTGTTGCCGGCGGTACCTTCAACCAGGGTCGCGCCCGGCTTCAGGTCGCCACGCTGCTCCGCCGCCTCGATCATCGACAGGCCGATGCGATCCTTGATCGATCCGCCCGGGTTGGCGCTCTCCAGCTTCAGGTAGAGCTCGCAGACGCCGGTGTCCAGGCGCTGGGCCTTGACGATCGGGGTCTGGCCGATGAGTTCGAGGACGGAAGAATGGATGGGCATTCGGAGGACTTTCGATTCGCGCCACGCAGGGCCGGACCGATGATTATCCGACGGATGGCGCTGAATGTCAGGTCGGTGCAGGCATGCCGCCCGCCTGCCCCATGAAGGGATGCGGGCGGCCCCGGATCGACGAGGAGACCGGTACCGCCCGCATCGGTGAGTTGTGCCTGCTGGCCAAGGCACCACCGCCTGTGGTGCCTTGGCGCGGCCGCCTCATCGGCGGTGCCGCGATGCCGGGGCGGGGTCGCCCGGCGGGGCCATCGATGGCCGGGTCACGCCGTTCCGGGCGCGACGGGGTGCGTCAAAGCGTGGGGGACGTCGTTGGGAGCGGTGTTTTGTACATTCGCAGAAGGCGTTGCTTGGCCAGCAGCTTCTCACGCTTCATGCGACCCAGGGTGACATCATCGATCGGGAGTACACCCAACTCCGCGTCCATGCACTTCTTGTTCAATTTGCGGTGCTGGTCATGGAGTGCCCTGAACTCCGGATCACGCGCGCGACGGGCGTCGATCTCGCTCTGGGGCTGATCTTCAAACATGATGGACCTCCTTCGACAGATACACGAACGCCCCGGCCACAAGGCACGGGGCGTTGTTCATGGAGGAGCGCCGGCCGATGGCCACCTGGACGCCTGCAACGACCTGCGGCACTGGCCTGCGCACGTCGATCTGCTGCGGTTCGCGCCCTGCTTGCATCGGCCCGGCCCTCCCATCGTCCGGTCCGCGGCATTGCGTCCCGGACGATTGACCCTACGCCTGCTCAGGGCGGGGTACAAGACCCCTGCGTCAAAAAGACCGAACCCCGCCGGGGCGGGGTTCAGGCTGAATGCTCATTGCAACGAAAAACAAACAATATCAATGCATTACGGGGCGATGATGACCTCGGCCGAACGGGCCCGGGTGGAGGCTGCCTTCTTGCCGCTGACCTGGATCCGGTTGCTGGCGACACCAGCCGCGACCAGGGCGTCGCGCAGCGCTTCGGCCCGCTTCTGACCCACGCCGTTGGCATTGTCGTAGGCCTCGATGCGCAGGCGGCCCTTCTTGCCGATGTTCAGGTACTCGGCCAGCGCCTTGGCCTGGTTGCGGGCCCCACCGGACAGGCTGGAGGCACCTGCAGCGAACGCGTCGCCATTGAAGGTGAAGACTTCGCCTCGCCCATCGAACTTCGAACCCGGCAGTTTCTGCCCGGAGACCAGCTCGGCCTCCTCACGGGCCAGCTTGGCGGCGTTCTGCTGGGCAGCGCTGAGCCGCTGCTGCTGCTTGCCGGCCACGCTGGTCAGGGCGTTTTCGGCGTCCTGGCGGGCCAGGGTTTCGGCCTCGGCGGCCTGGCGCAGGCGTTCGGCCTCCTCGGCCTGCATCTGCGCCTGCATGCGCAGCTGCTCGGCTTCCTGACGGGCGCGGGCAGCGTCGCGGCGGCTGGCCTCGATCAGCAGGTCGCTGCGGGTGCGCTCCAGGCGGTCGACCTCGCGCGCGGCCATCGCCGTGCGCACGGCCGTCTCGGCAATCTCCACCCGGCGCTCGGCCAGGTAGGTGGCCAGCTCCTGGTCACGGCGCTTGGCCTTGTCCAGGGTCGCGATGGCCTGCTGGGCCTGCATGCGCTCGAAGGCGCCCAGCTCAGCGGTGTCCGGGTTGGCCTGGATGGCCATCAGGCGCTGGCTCAGCTGCGCCACCATCGGGTTGTCGGCGGCCACGGCCAGGGTCGGCAGCGCCAGCAGCGCGGCCAGGGTTGCGGCGGTCATCGGCTTCACCGGCGGTCCTCCCCGGTCGACAGCTGGCGTTGCAGCTGGTTGACCTCGTTGCGGCGCAGCTGCAGCTGCGCGGTGACGGTGGCTTCCTCGCTGCGGACGCGTGCCAGGTCGGCATCGGCGGCGGCGCGCAGGGCCATCGCCGGGGCGTTCTTCCGTTCGCGGCGGTCGCCGGCGGCGCGCTGGGCCTGCTCCAGCCCCTGCCGGGCCAGACCGATCAGGTCCGGGGCGTACTGGTCGGCGTCGGCCTGGGTGGCCTTGTCGACCGCCTGCCGGGCCTGCGCCAGTTCCAGGGCGGCGTCCTGCGCCCAGGCGGGGGCAGACAGTGCGAATGCAAACGCCATCACATACAGGCCATGGCGCATTCGTGCGAAGCTAAGTCGTTTCATTGGGGAGGCCGTACCGGTTGTCGGTTCACGGCCATTGTCGTCAAGCCGACACCGTGCTGGCAACGGGCGTCGGCCGTTTCGTTGGGGAAAATTCGCAATGGATATCGGCTACTTCCTGAAGCTGATGACCGAAAAGAACGCTTCGGACATGTTTCTGACCACCGGGGCACCGGTCTACATCAAGATCGAGGGGAAGCTCTATCCGCTGGGCAACACCGGCCTGCCGCCGGGCATGGTCAAGAAAATCGCCTACTCGCTGATGGACGAAGGCCAGGTGCCGCAGTTCGAGCGCGAGCTGGAGCTCAACATGGCCATCGCCCTGCCCGATGCCGGGCGCTTCCGCGTCAACGTGTTCAAGCAGCGGGGCGAGGTCGGCATGGTCATCCGCGCCATCCGCAGCCGTATCCCGAGCATCGAGGAGCTGAACCTGCCGCAGGTGCTGAAGGACGTCATCATGACCCCGCGCGGGCTGGTGCTGGTGGTGGGGTCCACCGGTTCCGGCAAGTCCACCTCGCTGGCGTCGATGATCGACCACCGCAACAGCACCACCACCGGTCACATCCTCACCATCGAGGATCCGATCGAGTACCTGCACAAGCACAAGATGTCGATCGTCAACCAGCGCGAGGTCGGCCTGGACACCCACGCCTTCCACAACGCGCTGAAGAACGCGATGCGTGAAGCGCCGGACGTGATCCTGATCGGCGAAATCCTGGATGCGGAAACGATGGAGGCGGCGATCGCCTTCGCCGAGACCGGGCACCTGTGCCTGGCCACCCTGCACTCCAACAACGCCGACCAGACCATCGAGCGCATCCTCAACTTCTTCCCGGAAAGCGCGCACAAGAACGTGCTGATGAACCTGGCGCTGAACCTGCGTGCGGTGATCAGCCAGCGCCTGGTGAAGAACAAGGAGGGCCGTCGCCTGCCGGCCACCGAGGTGCTGATCAACACGCCGATGATCCGCGACCTGCTGCGTCGCGGCCAGGTGCACGAGATCAAGGCGGCGATGGAAGGCTCGCTGGAAGAAGGCATGGAGAGCTTCGACCAGTGCCTGTTCCGGCTGGCCAAGGCGGGCATCATCGAGCAGGAGGAAGCGCTGCGCGCGGCCGACTCGCGCGATGGCCTGGCCCTGAAGTTCCGTTTGTCCGAAGGCAGCAGCGGCGAGCACGACCCGTACGCCGATTTCTCGGCCGGCGCACCCAGCATCACCCACGGCTTCTGACCCCACGAAAAAGGGGACGGAGGGGATTAAGTCGTAAGTGCATTTGCGACTTAATCCCCTCCGTCCCCTTTTTTCTGAAGCGTTCATGGGCGGTCTCATCCAATGAGACCCCTCATCCGTAGGTTTCCTCAATGGAAACCATCCGCAAGCTGGCCATTCTGGCCGACGCCGCCAAATACGACGCGTCCTGCGCCTCCAGCGGCTCGGGCAAACGCGATTCGCGCGCCAGTGGCGGTATCGGCAGTACCGAGGGCATGGGCATCTGCCACAGCTACACGCCCGATGGCCGCTGCGTTTCGTTGCTGAAGATCCTGCTGACCAACTTCTGCATTTACGACTGCGCCTATTGCGTGAACCGGGTCTCCAGCAACGTGGCCCGCGCGCGTTTCAGCGTGGACGAGGTGGTCACGCTCACCCTGGACTTCTACAAGCGCAACTACATCGAGGGCCTGTTCCTGTCCAGCGGCATCATCCGCAATGCGGACTACACCATGGAGCAGATGGTGGAAGTGGCCCGGCAGCTGCGCGAAGAACACCGCTACGCCGGCTACATCCACCTCAAGACCATTCCCGAGGCCTCGCCGGAACTGCTGGCCAGTGCCGGGCGCTATGCGGACCGCCTGTCCATCAACGTGGAACTGCCGACCGAAGCCGGCCTGAGCGCCTTGGCACCAGAGAAGACGGTGCACTCGATCCGTGGCGCGATGGGCGAACTGCGCTGGCGCATCGAGGAAGCCAAGGAGGCTCGCAAGTCCCCCGCAGCGGTGGCGCCGACGGCCAGCCGCAGCGCTCGCCCGCGCCCTCCCCGTTTCGCCCCGGCCGGGCAGAGCACCCAGATGATCGTCGGCGCGGACGGGGCAAACGACCAGCAGATCCTGGCCAGCGCCGACAGTCTGTACGGCAACTACCGCATGCGCCGGGTCTACTACTCCGCGTTCAGCCCGATTCCGGACGCCAGCCGGCAGCTGCCACTGCAGCCGCCACCGCTGCAGCGCGAACATCGCCTTTACCAGGCAGACTGGCTGCTGCGCTTCTACGGTTACGGTGTGGAGGAGATTACCGATACCACCCAGGACGGCATGCTCGACCTGGATATCGACCCCAAGATGGCCTGGGCGATCCGCCATCCCGAGCGCTTTCCGGTCGATCTGAACCGGGCACCGAAGGAAATGCTGCTGCGCGTGCCCGGCCTTGGCGTGCGCAACGTCAAGCGCGTGCTGATGGCACGCCGCCACGGGCGGCTGCGCGTGGCCGACATCGCGCGCCTGAAGGCACCGATGAGCAAGCTGCTGCCGTTCGTGCTGCTGGCCGACCATCACCCGCGCAAAGCACTGGATGATCCGGCGGCGCTGCGCGCGCAGCTGGCCCCGCCGCCGCGCCAGGGTTCGCTTTTCGATGCCCCGTCTGCGTCCTGACGCGCAGCGCTGGTCGCTGCTGGTGGATCCGCCGTGGTCGCTGCAGGCCTGGCGCGATGCTGCGCGCGAAGCGTTGCTGCGCGGCGTTGCCCCGCCGCAGCTGGACTGGCTGGAAGGGAGCGACACATCGCTGCTGGATGCGCCGGCCGTGCAGCAGGCGCCGATGCTTGCCGAGGCCGGTGCACCCAACGTTCCACGTGACTTCCTGGAGCTGGCGGCCACCTGCCTGTGCCATCGCGATCCCCAGCGCCTGGCCGTGCTGTATCGCCTGCTGTGGCGCATCGCCCATGGCGAACGATCAGTGCTGGGCAACCCCGCCGACGCCGATGTCCTGCGCGCGACAGCCCTCGCCCAGGCCGTCCGCCGTGACACGCACAAGATGAAGGCATTCGTGCGCTTCCGCGAGGTACCTGGCCAGCCTGATGCGTTCATCGCCTGGTTCGAGCCGCAGCACCACATCGTCGACCGGGTCGCGCCGTTCTTCGCGCGCCGCTTCACCGGCATGCGCTGGGCGATCCTGACCCCTTCGCGCAGCGTCGCCTGGGATGGGCAGGCGCTTGCCTTCGGCCCCGGTGCACGGCGCGAAGATGCCCCGGCCGAGGATGCACGCGAGTCGCTGTGGCAGACCTACTACGCCAGCATCTTCAATCCGGCGCGGCTCAACACACGGATGATGATGCAGGAGATGCCGGCAAAGTACTGGCGCCACCTGCCTGAAGCACAGTTGCTGCCACGCCTGGTGCGCGACGCGGCCGACCGCGTGCAGGAAATGCATGACCGGCCGGCACAGGCACCGCAACGCAGGATTTCCCCGCGTGCGAACGCTGCGGCGCCGGCAGCCGATGCCAGCAGCCTGGACAATCTGCGCGGACAGGCCAGTGCCTGCCGCCAGTGCCCGCTATGGGAGCAGGCCACGCAGACCGTGTTCGGGCAGGGGCCTGCCGATGCGCGGGTGATGGTGATCGGCGAGCAGCCCGGTGATACCGAGGATCTGCGCGGGCAGCCGTTCGCAGGACCTGCCGGCCAGGTGCTGGACCGCGCACTGGCGGAACTGGGAATCGATCGCGCCCAGCTGTACCTCACCAACGCGGTGAAGCACTTCCACCATGAGCGGCGCGGCAAGGTGCGGCTGCACAAGCGGCCGGAAAGCCGCCACATCCAGGCCTGCCGCCCCTGGCTGATGGGTGAGATCGCACGCGTGCGGCCCCAGGTGATCGTGTGCCTGGGCGCGACAGCCGCAGCCTCGGTATTCGGTCGTGGTTTCGACCTCTCGCGCGACCGCGGACGCTGGCACACCCTCGAGGACGGCACGCGCGGCTACGCCACGGTGCACCCGGCATGGGTGTTGCGGCAGACCGACGATGCGCGCCGCGAGGAAGCCTACCGGGTGTTCCGCGATGACCTGGCCCGCTTGCGGCAGAAAGGGGACGGAGGGGATTAAGTCGTAAGTGCATATACGACTTAATCCCCTCCGTCCCCTTTTTTTCAGGCGGCGTCGGGCTGGTTTTCCGGGCGTGCGCGGTCGAAGGCATCCACTGCCTGGCAGGCCGCTTCGATGCGGCGCAGGGTCGGGTACGGTGCCAGGTCCAGGCCGAAGCGGTGGGCGTTGTACAGCTGCGGCAGCAGGCAGATATCGGCCAGGCCGGGACGGTCACCATGGCAGAAGGCGCCGGTGTCACGGCTGTTGACCAGCAGGGCTTCCATCGCCGCGAAGCCCTCGGCGATCCAGTGCAGGGTCCACTGCGTGCGCGCATCGGCCGGCACCTGCAGATCGCGCTCCAGGTACTGCATCACCCGCAGGTTGTTGATCGGGTGGATGTCGCAGGCCACCAGCTGGGCCAGCGCCCGCACCCGCGCGCGGCCGGCGGCGTCGGCCGGCAGCAGCGGTACCTGCGGAAAGCGCTCGTCCAGGTATTCGAGGATCGCCAGCGACTGGGTCAGCACATGCCCCTCATGCAGCAGGGTTGGCACCTGCTGCTGCGGGTTGAGCGCCCGATAGGCATCCCGGTGCTGCTCGCCACCGTCGCGCACCAGATGCACCGGCCGGGCCTCCCAGGCCAGGCCCTTCAGCTCCAGGCCGATGCGCACGCGGTAGGCGGCGCTGGATCGCCAGTAGGTGTACAGCACGATGCCGTCGTCGACCGGGATCTCCATGGCCGCCTCCATGCTCAGGGCCTGGCCGCCTGTTCGATGCGCTGCTCGATCGCACCGAAGATGCTGTTACCGGCGGCATCGAGCATCTCGATGCGGACCACGTCGCCGAACGACATGAACGGCGTGCTCGGCTTGCCGTCGCGCAGGGTTTCGACCACGCGCTGCTCGGCGAAGCACGACGCACCCTTGCTGGTGTCCTCGTTGGCGATGGTGCCCGAGCCGACGATGGTGCCGGCGACCAGCGGACGGGTCTTGGCCGCATGCGAAACCAGCTGGGCGAAATTGAACTGCATGTCCACGCCCGCTTCCGGCGCACCGAACCACTGGCCGTTGATGTGGGTCAGCAGCGGCAGGTGCACCTTGCTGTCCTGCCACGCGGCGCCCAGCTCGTCAGGGGTGACGAACACTGGCGACAGCGCCGAGCGCGGCTTGGACTGCAGGAAGCCGAAACCCTTGGCCAGCTCGCCCGGGATCAGGTTGCGCAGCGAGACATCGTTGACCAGGCCGACCAACTGGATATGACCGGCTGCCTGTTCCGGGGTCGCCGCCATCGGCACGTCGTCGGTGATCACCACGATCTCCGCTTCCAGGTCGATGCCGTAGTCCTCGCTGACCACCTTGACCGCATCGCGCGGGCCGTAGAAGCCGGCGCTGGTGGCCTGGTACATCAGTGGATCGGTGTAGAAGCTCTCCGGCACCTCGGCGCCACGGGCACGGCGCACGCGCTCGACGTGCGGCAGGTAGGCGCTGCCATCGACGAACTCATAGGCGCGCGGCATCGGCGCGGCCAGTGCCTGCGGGTCGAGGTCGAACACGCCATCGGCATCGCCGGCATTGAGCGATTCGTACAGGGCGTTCAGGCGCGGTGCGATGTGGCTCCAGTCCTCCAGGGCCTGCTGCAGGGTGGCGGCAATGCCGGTGGCGCGCACGCCGTGGCGCAGGTCACGCGAGACGACGATCAGGGTGCCGTCGCGGCCGCCTTCCTTCAAAGAACCAAGCTTCATGGGTGGGTGTCCGGAGTCGTGGGCAAACAAGTTTCAAGTGTAATCAAATCTGCGGCGACGCCAAGCTGCAGCGCGGCATCGGCCCACCCTACCGTAGTGGGGGGTTCGGCAGGGCTTGCAGCCCTGCACCTGCTCAATGCAACAGCAACGGCAACGTCAAAAGCGGCTCTGGCTTTCTACTGGTTGGGCGGGGCGGTGTGGGTGGGCAGGACACGCCGTAAACCCGTCCATGGGGGCTCGATGGCGCCTTGCTCGTGTGCGCTGTCCTGCGCACACGGCAAGACCGGGGTTGGGCGTCCTGCCCAACCCGCCCGAGGCATGCCTCGGGCCCATGGCGCCAACGGTCCTGCCCGCCCACACCGCCCCACCCCCGACAGATCCCCGCGGCGGCTGTTGGTGGGTGCCGACCGTTGGTCGGCACATCTGTCAGATATCGAATGAAATTCCGGGGCCAGATCCGTTTTCCTCCGGAAAACGGATCTGGCCCCAAGAGCATTTCCGACAGACCGCAGCAAACTGTCGAAGGCGGGGTGGGTCCGGTTGAGGGGGTGTGAGCGGCATGGATGCCGCGACCAAGCCCCCATGGATGGGTTTACGGCGCCCCCCTCAACCGGCCCCCCCCCCCCGCCAACCCTCAGGAAGCCAGCTTTTGACGTTGACGTGGCTCTGGCCCCGCGGGTGCAGGGCTGCAAGCCCTGCAGACACCCCCTACCTGAACAGGCCTTTTTGCGCGAAGTCTCGAACATCGTTTAGACTTGCAGAGTCTGCAGCGGCCGTCCGTTTCCCTCCGGGATCGCCGGCGACCAGGGTCCGCCCTCTTCGCCCGCCCCCACTCCGACGCCGTTCGTCACGCATTCCAGCCTGCGCTTCGTGCCGGCTGCACCCAATTCTCGCAGCGCGGTTCACGGGAACGCTCCGAGTCAGCCGATCAGTTTGATCTGCCCCCGTCTGTCCGCTCGGACAGGCGTTTCTTGTACTTGGAGCAAACTCAATGTCTTTTGAATCGCTGGGCCTGGCGCCCTTCCTGCTGCGCGCGCTCGCCGAGCAGGGCTACGAAAACCCGACCCCGATCCAGCAGCAGGCGATCCCGCTGGCGCTGGCCGGTCGCGACCTGCTGGCCGGCGCACAGACCGGCACCGGCAAGACCGCCGCGTTCGGCCTGCCGCTGCTGCAGCACCTGGGCACCGCCTCGCAGGAGGTACGTGCCGGCCCGCGCAAGCCACGCGCGCTGATCCTGGCCCCCACCCGCGAGCTGGCCACCCAGGTGCATGACAGCCTGCGTGGCTACAGCAAGTACCTGCGCATCCCCAGCGCCTGCATCTACGGCGGCGTCGGCATGGGCAACCAGCTGGACATCCTGCGCCGTGGCGTGGACCTGCTGGTGGCCTGCCCGGGCCGCCTGATCGACCACCTTGAGCGTCGCAGCGTCGACCTGTCCGGCATTGAAGTGCTGATCCTGGACGAAGCCGACCGCATGCTCGACATGGGCTTCCTGCCGTCGATCAAGCGCATCCTGGCCAAGCTGCCGAAGCAGAACCGCCAGACCCTGCTGTTCTCGGCCACCTTCGAGGACAACATCCGCCAGCTGGCGCTGGAGTTCATGCGCAACCCGGAACAGATCCAGGTAACGCCGAAGAACACCGTGGCCGAAACCATCACCCACCGCGTGCATCCGGTCGACGCCGGCCGCAAGCGCGACCTGCTGCTGCACCTGCTGGCGCAGGACAGCCGCGAACAGACCCTGGTGTTCGCCCGCACCAAGCATGGCAGCGACAAGCTGGCCACGTTCCTGGAAAAGTCGGGCATCAAGACGGCGGCCATCCACGGCAACAAGAGCCAGGGCCAGCGCCTGCGTGCGCTGGGTGACTTCAAGGCCGGCCGCGTGACCGTGCTGGTGGCCACCGACATCGCCGCGCGCGGCATCGACATCAACGAGCTGCCGAAGGTGATCAACTTCGACCTGCCGATGGTGGCCGAGGACTACGTGCACCGCATCGGCCGCACCGGCCGCAACGGCGCGACCGGCCAGGCGATTTCGCTGGTGGCGCAGGATGAAGTGAAGCTGCTGCGCGCGATCGTGCGCCTGCTGGGCCGCGACATGGACATCCGCGATGTGCCGGGCTTCGAGCTGCAGACGCCGATCCGCTGGGGCAACAGTGCGCCGGGCAAGGCCGAGCACGATACCGGTGAGCGCGCACCGCGCAAGAGCCACGCGCGCCGTCCGCACGGCGATGCGCCGCGCCATGCGCATGCTGGCCCGAAGAAGGCCGGTGGTGGCCGCCGCGAGGGCGGTGGCAATGGCCAGCAGCGTGCCGGTGCGGGCGCGGGTCAGGGCCAGCGTCGTGGCGGTGGCGGCAATGGTGGCGGCCGTGGCCGCGGCCAGGGTGGCAACGGCGGCGGTCGCGCCGGCTGATCCCAGCTGACATGGATGGCGCTTCCCGCTGCGCGGGGCTTCTTACCGAGGGACGGCGCTGACGCGCCGTCCTTTTTTTGTTGCTGGCTACCGTGAGTAGAAGCTGGCGGTGTGTTGCGCTGAGGGCGGATGGGCATGGGGCCAGCGCAAAACACGCCGTAAACCCATCCATGGGGGCTCGGTCGGCGCATCCATGCGCCTCACGGTTTTGCGCTGGCCCCATGCCCATCCGCTTCAAGCATTGCCTGCGCCTTCTTCTCCCGCCGGGTAGCCGGGAGAAGAAAGATCAAATTCAAATTCAAATTCAAATTCAAAGGCAAAAGCCGAAGTCGCAATTCCTGGCTTTGCTTTTGCTTTTGCCCTCGCTCCCGCCTTGGGGTCTGACGCGTCCGCGCCCGCTGGAAACTGTCTTGGGGAGGCCGGGCGGGCTGCGCAGGACCGTTGGCGCCAAGGATGGCGCCATCGAGCCCCCAAGGACGGCTTTACGGCGTGTCCTGCGCAGCCCGCCCCGCCTCCCCCACACGCATCAATCAAGGCGCGCAAACCCTCAACCCCGCGCTTTACTCGGATTCACCAGATTCCCGAAGAAGATCGCGTTGATCAGCAGCCGGTCCGTGCCATGCCAGTACTTGCGATGCGCCGGATCATCGGCGAACAGCACCACGTTACCCTGCCCCTGCGCCGACACCAGCAGCCACGCGCTGCCCGCCACCCGCGTGCGGTTGCGCTCGGACAAGTAACCGTTCACCCGCGGCGGCGCGTCGATGCGTACCACCGTCGAGAACGGGTTCGCACTCGGCTGCAGCGTCACCGTGTTTTCCTTGTTGATCGCCAGTTGCCGGCGCGGCACGCCGAACGCCAACGGATGGCTGGTATCCACGTCGGCACTGAGGATGTTGCCGCTGACCCGCTCGATCGCGGCGATGTCGCGCTGGTCGCCGAACGCACGGCGGCTCTCGTCGGCAGTCTCTTCTTCCTTTCCGAGCTTCTCGCCGTCGGCCAGCTTCTGTTCGATCGCCCACTTCGAGGCGCTGCCGTAGGTCACCAGTGAACCTCCGGCCTGCACCCAGCGCTTCAGTGCGGCCACCGCCGTGGCATCGATGCCGGTGTAGGTGCCGCCGGACAGCACGATCGTGGTGTAGCGGTCCAGCGGCACCTTGCCCAGCTGCTGCGGGTCCAGCTTGCTGGCAGGCAGGTGCAGCTGCTGGTCGAGCAGGAACCACGCCGAACCGATCTCGGTGGCAGCCACGCCCTCGCCCATCACCAGCGCGACCGTGGGCTTGCGCAGCGCCTTGACGCCGTCACTGCCGAGGTCGATGCCTTCGCGGCTGCGGCCGCTGGGCAATGCGTGCACCTGCACACCCGCCTCGCGCGCGGCCGACGTCACTGCCTCAAGCAGCGCTGCGCCCTGCAGCGATTGCCCGATCACCGGAATCACCAGGCTGCCGGCGGCGAAGCTGACCTCGCCCTGCGCGGTCGCGGTGGTGAACGGCCGGAATGCCGCACGTGCGCTCACGCCCTTGCCCTGCAGTGCAGCCAGCGCGCGCCCGGCGTTGTAGTCGCGCCAGTCGATCGCGTAGGCAAATCCGGCCTGGCTACCCAGCACCGCGCCCTGAGCCGCCGGCAGCGCGGTCACGCGTGCACCGCCTTCGATACGGCTGCGGCTACCGGCGAAGGCCACGCCGTAGGCCGGTGCGATTGCATAGCTGGTGCTGCCGTAGAACACATCACCCTTGATCGGCGGCGTCTCGGCAAAGATCGAATGCACCAGGCGGAACTGCGCCTGTTGGACCGGCACAACGTAGGCGCTGCCGGCATCGAAGCGCTGGCCATCGACAGTGACGGCACGATCCAGCGCGCGCACCTCGACGCGATGCAGCAGCAACAGTTCCAGCAGGCGACGGGTCAGGGCCGGGTCATGCGCATCACCGAACACGAAGCTCTTCACCGGCTGCTGTGCGGCCTGCTTCAGCGCGCTCTGGAAGAACTGCTTCTGCAGGTCGAACAGGCCGCTGCGCTCGGTCACTGCGCCACGCACCGTGCCCAGCCCGGTGGCGACCTGGTTGCGGATGGTGAACGGGAACGTCAGCAGGCCATTCACCGATTCCTGCACGCGGCCGCGCGAGCTGGCCTGTTCGACGGTCACGCCGACGGCACCATGGAAGTCCGGGTAGGTCGAGCCGTATACCGGCGAGAAGTTGTCGAAGTTCTCGCCGGTGTAGTACAGCGAGCCCAGCGCATCCAGCGCCTGCGCGTGGTACCTGGCCAGGGTCTTGTTGAATTCGTACGACGCCGCGGGAATCAGCGGACTGTGCATGCTCTTCGGCGAGGGCTCGAAGTAGTAGGTGCTGTCCTTGCCCATTTCGTGGAAGTCGATCTGCACGTTCGGGTACCACTGGTGGAACACCTCCACCTTCGGCCGCGAGTCCTGCTGGGTCAGCGCCAGCCAGTCGCGGTTGAGATCGGTGAAGTAGTGGTTGGTGCGGCCCTGCGGGAACGGCTCAACGTGTTCCTTGTCGGCCGGGTCGGCCGAGGCCGGATCGGAGGCCCACGCGTTGTGCCAGTTGGCGGCACGATCGCGACCGTCCGGATTCTGCGCCGGGTCGAACAGCACCACCGCCTGCTGCAGCCACTGCTGGGTTTCGGCGCTGCGGTTGGCCACCAGGTAGTAAGCCGTCAGCATCGCCGCCTCGGCACTGGAGGTCTCGTTGCCATGCACGCTGTATCCCAGCCACACCACCACCGGGCTGTCGCCCGCCGCACTGCGCGGCTGCGCCGGATCGGCCAGGGTCGCGTGCTGCTGGCGGATCTGTTCCAACCGCGCGTGGTTGCCTGCGGCAGTGACAGTGGCGATCAACAGCGGGCGGCCCTCATAGCTGCGGCCGATCTCGCGCACGCTGATCCTGTCCGAGCGCCGGGCCAGTTCCTGGAAGTACGCCACCAGCTGGTCGTGCCGGGTGTAACGGCTGCCGATCGGATAGCCGAGGAACTGCTCCGGCGTGGGCACGGCGGTATCGAACGCCGCTGCATCGGCAGCCTGCGGAAAGAAGTAGGTGCTCTGTGCCTGTACCGGCTGCGGCTGGAACAGTGCGGTGGCGGCGGCAAGCAGCAACGGAAGAACGGCACGACGATGCAAGGACACAGTGACTCCCCTGGAACACAACGGCAGGCGGTCGCGCGACCGGTCCCTTGGGGAGACCGGTCGCAGCGGGTGGATCAGAAGCGGTAGTCGAAGCCCAGCGTGAAGTAGCGGCCGCGCAGGTCGTACTGGCTGAAGTCGTACGGCGCGCGGATGCCCGGGAACGAGGCATCGTACGGCGGCGTCTTGTCGGCCAGGTTCTGCACCTTGGCGTACACCGTCAGCTTGTCGATGCCGGTGTAGGCCAGGTACAGGTCGTACTGGCTGTAGCTGCCGACGCGCTGCTGCACGGCCTTGGCGGCGGTGCTGGCCTCCTGGCGGTAGCTGCTGGTGTAGTACCAGGTCACCGCGGCGTTGAAGTCGCCGTATTTCCAGTCCAGGGTGGTGGTGGCCTTGTCCTTGGGCAGGGTCGCGCCGAGGTTGCTGCCGGCGTAGTCGACCAGCGGGCCGCCGACCACGGTCGGGCGACGGTAGTCGCGCACGTGGGTGTAGGCGGAGGACACGGTGAAGTCGCCGAGCGCAGCGGTCGGGATGCGCTGGCGCAGCTCGACGTCGATGCCTGATGTCTTCAGCTCGCTCAGGTTCTGGTAGCGGTTGTAGACGGCCTGCAGCTTGCCGCGCTCGTCGCGCTGCACGGCGCCGGCCACGTTGTCGTTGACCAGAGTCTGGGTGTTGTTGGTGCCGACCAGGTTGTCCAGCTGGATGCGGTAGTAGTCCACGCTCAGGTTGGTGTTGGCCCATGGCGACAGCACCACGCCGAAGTTCACGCTCTTGGTGCGCTCGGGCTTCAGTGCGTTGTTGCCAACGGTGAAGAAGGTCGGATTCTGGCGCGAGCCCGGCACGTCCGGATCACGCGGGTCGGCCACGCTGCCGTAAGCGATGCTGGTGCTGTTGGAGTTCTCCGACAGCGACGGTGCACGGAAGCCCTTCGACGCCGAGGCACGCACCAGCAGGAAATCGAGCGGCTGCCAGCGCAGGCCGATCTTCGGCGAGAACGCATCGCCGAAATCATCGTAGTGATCGGCACGCGCGGCGGCGGACAGTTCCAGGGTCGAGGCCAGCGGCACGTTCACTTCGGCGTAGGCGGCACTGACCTGGCGCTGGCCATGTACTTCGGCGATGGCCGGGCGCACCTGCAGGCCGGCATCGATCTGCCACGGGTTGTTGGAATCGAGCTTCTCGCGGCGCCACTCGGCACCGGCGGCGAAGCCGATCTCGCCAGCCCAGGTGTGGCCCAGGCTGCCGGAAATCTTGGCGTCGACGCCCTGCAGCTTGGACTCGGCCGGACGCAGCGTGGCGATGTTGATCGAATCACGTACCGGCTGCGGCGTGGCCGCCGGATTCAGCAGGTTGTAGCTGCCGGTGGCCAGCGCATCGGCCAGCGCCCAGCGATTGGCGAAGCCGCCGGACACGCTCTCACGCTCGCTGCTGCGTGCGCCGAATGCAGCCACTTCCCAGTCCCAGTTCGCAGTGGTGCCACGCAGGCCGAACACGCCGCGATAGGCGGTGGAACGGTTGGTCTTGATCGTGCCGCCGAGGTCGAAGAAGGTGTATTCGATCGGGATCGCACGGCCGTACGGGTTGTACGGATTGTTGGCCGGCAGCAGCGACGACACCGGTTCGGCCAGGCCACTGTTTGCGTTCAATGCGAAGCGGCCGCTCTCCAGGGTGAAGAACGGGCTGCTGCCGAACCATGCGGCACTCTTGATCTGGCTGTACAGCACTTCGCCGAAGGCTTCGACGTTGTCGTTCAGGCGGAAGGTACCGTTGGCATAGGCCTGGTAGCGCTTGGTCGAGGGGATCAGCGTGGTGAACGGGGCCTGGTTGAAGCCGCAGGTGTCGCCGGCCAGGCCGTCGATCGGCGCGCTGGCGACGCGGGTGGTACCGACCGGGCAGTTGCCGTTGGCGTCGAGCATCGGCACCGACACGCCGTTGACCAGGTAGCGCGCGCCCTTGGCCGACCAGCCGTTCCAGCGGCCACCGGGCTTGTCGGTGTAGATGCCGCTCCTGGTCAGGTTGCGTTCGTCCTGGTCCAGACGTTCGCGGTTGTAACCCTGCAGGCTGAAGAGGATGTTGTAGCCATCGGTGTCGAGATCACCAAGGCCGCCGACGAACTTCAGGTTCTGCTCGTGCAGGCCGCCCTGGTCGGCACCGCCGAAGCTGCCGCCGATCTCGGCGCCTTCGAAGTTCTGCCGGGTGATGATGTTGACCACGCCGGCCACGGCGTCGGAACCGTACACCGCCGAGGCGCCGTCCTTGAGCACTTCGATGCGCTCGACCGCGACCAGCGGCAGCGCGTTGAGATCAACGAACGTATCGGACAGGCCACCGGCCGGGAAGCCGTAGTTGGCCAGGCGGCGGCCGTTGAGCAGCACCAGCGTGTTCTTCTGCGACAGGCCGCGCAGACCGATGCCGGCCGAGCCGGAGGCCCAGCCGTTGTTGGTGGTTTCGTTGCTGGCGTTGCCGGTGTTGGCCGAGATCGAACGCAGCACATCTGCCACGGTAGCCTTGCCGGTCTGTTCCAGCTGCTGGCGGCCGATCACCTGCACCGGGTTGGAGGCCTCGGTATCGGTGCGCTTGATGTTGGAACCGGTGACACGCACGGCGGCCAGGGTGCTGGCTTCGCCACTGGCGTCGGCGGAGGTTTCGGCGGCGGCAGACAAAGGCGCGGCCAGAGCGACGGCCAGGGCCGCCACGAGCAGGGTGTGCTTGGGCATGACGATGTGGGGGAGGTGGTAAGGGCGATGAAGTTCCGCAGTAGTCCATGCCTGGCCCGGGTCCGGCCAATAACATCTCTTCATACGGATATAAGAGAAACTATCATCTCTTCATCCGGATGGAAAGAGTTTCTTCACGAAAGCCCGGCATCCGCTCAGGATGGCCGGCCACCTGCGGCGTACAATTGCGCCATGGAAATCTTCAAAGTCTTCATGCTCGAGGCGGCGCACCGCCTCCCCAACGTACCGCCGGGGCACAAGTGCGCGCGCCTGCACGGCCACTCGTTCCGGGTGGAACTGAAGGTCGAGGGCGAGCCGGGTGCGCAGACCGGCTGGATCATGGATTTCGGTGACGTGAAGGCGGCCTTCCAGCCGATCTACGACCGCCTGGACCATCACTACCTCAACGACATCCCCGGCCTGGAGAACCCGACCAGCGAGAACCTGGCGGTGTGGATCTGGAACGAGCTCAAGCCCGGCCTGCCCGCGCTGAGCGAGATCACTGTGCACGAAACCTGCACGTCGGGGTGCCGTTACCGCGGCCCAACTGCCTGATCAACCCATTGATCTGAAAGGTGTTTCAAAGGCGCCCTGGGCGCCTTTGTTATTTTTGTTGCATTGCCGCATCAAGGGCGTATGCTGCAATGCATCAAGCCACTCCCTGACGCCCCCATGGCCGCCGCCTTCAGCGATCGCTTCAGTGATGCCACCCGCCAGCTCGCCGCCGCGGCAACGCGTGCGAACCGGTTGGCGTTGGAGAACGCGGAAAGCATGTTCGGCGTGCAGCTGAAGGTGATGGAGCGCAACCTGACTGCGACCGGCGGCTGGCTGGGTGAACTGGCCCGCGGCGAGGATGCGGCCGGGACGCTCTCCAAGGGCGCGCAGCTGTGGCAGGACAACCTGCAGCGGCTGGGCCAGGCCCAGCAGGACGTGGTCGGTCTCGGCCTGCAGGCCAGCAAGGCCTGGTCCGAGCTGGTGCAGGGCTACAACGAATCAACGGCGGACGCGAACAACCACTGACGCGACGCAACGCTCATTGCGTGGGTCCCTCCCCCCACGCAATCCGGACCCGGCAGATCCCTCCCTCTGCCGGGTCTTTTTTTGCTTGTCGTTTCGATACCGAAGCGCGTCTTCGTGCGACGTCTCTGCAGGCTGAAGGGCCCCGCCGGGGCGGGCAGGGGTCTGGGCAAATGTCCCCCGGCGCCGGCCGTTGGCCGTCCCCTCCTCCTTTACTTTGCCCAGACCCCTGCCCGCCCCGACGAGGCTCGGCGTGCGGTGAGGAGAGCGCAGCACGCGCGGCAGCCTCTCAACGAGGCGCCGGAGGACATTCGTACGCAAGGGCATCCGTCCTGCGCCGCGCAGAATGCATCCGCCACAAGCGTGTCTTCGTCCTGATTCGCCGCGAACTGAAGGGCCCCGCCGGGACAGGCAGGGGCCTGGGCAAATGTCCCCCGGCGCCGGCCGTTGGCCGTCCCCTCCTCCTTTACTTTGCCCAGACCCCTGCCCGCCCCGACGAGGCTCGGCGTGCGGTGAGGAGAGCGCAGCACGCGCGGCCGCCTTTCAAGGAAGCGCCGACAAACTCCGAACGCAGGGCGGAGGCCCTTGCGTACGAAGTAAAGGAGGAGGTGACGGCCAACGGCCGGCGCCGGGGGACATTCGTACGCAAGGGCATCCGCCCTGCGCCGCGCAGATTGAACCCGCCGCACGCATGTCTTCGTCCCGATTCCCCGCGAACTGACGGGCCCCGCCGAGACAGGCAGGGGCCTGGGCAAATGTCCCCCGGCGCCGGCCGTTGGCCGTCCCCTCCTCCTTTACTTTGCCCAACCCCCTGCCCGCCCCGACGAGGCTCGGCTTGCGGTGGGTAAGGCTGCGAACAATCTGCCTTCAATGAGGCGCCGACGAACTCCGAACGCAGGGCGGAGGCCCTTGCGTACGAAGTAAAGGGGGAGGTGACGGCCAACGGCCGGCGCCGGAGGACATTCGTACGCAAGGGCATCCGCCCTGCGCCGCGCAGATTGAACCCGCCGCACGCGATGCAGGAACGGCTCAGCGCCCGCGACCACCGTGCCAGTGCTGGTGCCACGCCTGGAACATCAGCACGTTCCACAGGTGTGTGTGCCACTTGCGCTCGCCCCGCAGGAACGCCTCCCAGACACCACGCACGCGTGCCACATCGAAGCAGCCCTGGTTGCGCAGCAGCTGCGGATCCAGCAGGGCCTCCGCCCAGTCGCGCAACGGACCGGCCAGCCAGCGGGCCATCGGCGGGCCGAAGCCGCGCTTGGGGCGATACACCAGCGGTTCCGGCAGGTAGCGCGCCAGCAGGTGCTTGAGGATCAGCTTGTGCTCGCCATCGTGGTACTTCAGGTGCTGCGGCAGCCGCCAGGCCAGGCGCACCACCTCCATGTCCAGCAGCGGTGCACGGGTTTCAACACCCGCCGCCATGCCCGCGCGATCAACCTTGGCCAGGATGCCCTCGGCCAGGTCCATGCGGAAATCCAGCAGCTGGATGCGCGCCTCGGCCGGCAGCGCCGTGTCCTGCTGCTGGAAGATCGTCACCGGTTCGCGCGCACCCAGCACCACCTGCGCCGGCTGCCGCCAGCGGGTCACGCGCTGCAGGTAGTGGCCTTCCACATCATTGGCAGCCACCTCGGCCACCAGGGCGCGCCAACCACCGAGGCGGCCGCGCTCGACGTTCATGCGGTTGCCGCTGCGCCGCGCCAGGTCGCGTACCCAGTCCGGCAGGCCACCACACAGGCGCGCATTGCGCAGCGCGCGGCCATAGCTGGGATGCCCGAAGAACAGTTCATCGCCACCGTCACCGGTCAGTGCCACCGGCTTGCGCGCCCCCAGCAGTTCACTGGCCAGCAACGTCGGCAGCTGTGAAGCGTCGGCAAAGGGTTCGCACCAGACCTGCGGCAGGCGCTGCAGCAGGTCCAGGCCCTGGCGCGCGTCCATGCGATGCAGGTGGTGCTGCACGCCCAGATGGCGCGCGACCTGCGACGCCCAGTCGCTCTCGTCATGCCCCGGATCGTCGAAGCCGACCGTCCACGCTTCGATCGGCAGGGTCGATTGTGCCTGCATCATCGCCGTCACCAGCGAGGAGTCGGTACCGCCGGACAGGAACGCGCCGCACGCCAGGGGCGAGTGCATGCGTGAGGCGATGGCCTTCTGCAGTACCGCTTCAAGCTGGTCGGTGGCCTGTTCCAGGCTCGGCGCCGGCTGCAGCGGCTCCTGCAGTGCACTCTGCATCGCGTCGCGTGCGCACCAGTAACGCGCGCCGCCCTGCGCGGCCTGGCTGGAGCAACCCGCGGCATGGTCGCTGAGATCGATACGCAGCATCGCGCCCGCCACCAGTTTGTGGATGCCACGGTAGATGGTGTGCGGCGCCGGCACATAGTCGTGGCGCAGCAGCAGGCTCAGGGCATCCTGGTCGATGCTCGGCGCGAAGCCGGCGAATGCCTGCAGCGCCTTCAACTCCGAGGCGAACAGGAACTGGCCCTGGTACCAGCCGTAATACAGCGGCCGCTCGCCCACCGGATCACGGGCCAGCCACAGCACGCGCGACTCCCGGTCCCAGACGCTGAAACCGAAGGCGCCTTCGATGCGCGACAGCGCCCGCTGCACGCCCCATTCGACGATCGCCTGCAGCAGCAGCCGCGCATCGCTGCAACTGCGGGGCAGATCGCGCAGCTGCGCCTGCAGGTCGCCGCGGTTGTACAGGCGGCCGTCCAGGCACAGCACGTAGCGACCGCAGTCCGAGCTCAGCGGCTGCAACGGCGTATCGGTCGGCGCCCGGCAATGGCCCAGCGCGAGGCCGGCCTCGGCGTCGGTCCAGTAGCCGATGCGGCCACGCCCACGCTGCTGCAGCGCGCGCAGCATCGGGGCCAGCTGCTGCAGCAGCTGCTCATCCTCGGCGGGCGGCAGCCAGGCCCCGACCACGCCGCTCATCGGAAGCCTCCGCACTGGCAGCGGCGGGACAGGTTCGGCAGGCAGGGGGCGGCGGGCGACATGGGGACGGCACGCGGAGCGGAGGAGACTCCATGCTCGGCGCGGGGGCGCGCGGCGTCAGTCGCTTTGCTGTCAGCGATCGTCACCAGCCGTATCACGAAGGTAACGTTTTGTAACAGCAACAGGCTATGCTGGCCGCCAAGTTGTTGCCGGGACTGAGACCCGGCCCGCGCGCCAGCAACCCCGGCTGAATGGCGCCCGCCCCCGGGACCCGGGCGGCCCGAAGCCTGGGATAGCATCGCCGCGCTCGTGCCGTGGCGGTACGTTTGCGCCCACGGAGGCCTTGGAAATGCTGGATATCGTACTGGTCGAAGACGATGCCCGCCTGGGAACGATGGTCAGCGACTACCTGCAACGGCATGGCTACCAGGTGGCCCACGAGCGCAGCGGCGAGCGCGCCGTGGCCCGGATCCTGGCGGAGAAGCCGGCCCTGGTGCTGCTCGATGTGGGCCTGCCCGACCAGGATGGTTTCGAAGTGTGTCGGCAGATCCGGCCCCACTATGACGGCATCATCTGCGTGCTGACCGCCCGTACCGACAACATCGACCAGGTGCTGGGCCTGGAACTGGGGGCCGACGATTACATCGGCAAACCCATCGAACCGCGGGTGCTGCTGGCCCGCCTGCGCGCCCACCTGCGCCGCCACCGCCGGGTCGAACCGCGTGACGGCAGCCTGCGCTTCGGCGAGCTGAGCATCGACCCGTCCACCCGCAACGTGCACCTGCAGGGCAGCCTGCTGGAGCTGACCACCGCCGAGTTCGACCTGCTGTTCCTGCTGGCCAGCAATGCCGGCCAGATCCTGGACCGCGACGCGCTGCTGCGCGGCCTGCGTGGCATCGCCTTCGATGGCCTGGACCGCTCAATCGATGCCCGCATCTCGCGCCTGCGCCGCAAGCTGGGCGACAACCCGGAGCAGCCGGAACGGATCAAGACCGTCCGTGGCCGCGGCTACCTGTTCAGCCGCTCGGCATGGGGATGAAACGCACACCGTCGGCGATGCGCGGCCACGCCTTCCACTTCCTGCGCTACGGCATCGGTTTCCTGGTCGCCCACCTGTTGTTGATCGTGCTGGGCCTGTGGGCCTGGGACGCCCTGCTGGAAGACCGCACCGAAGCCGGCCTGCAGGCCGAGATGCGCGGCACGCACGCGCTGCTGCAGCATCGCTTCGCCGAAACCCCGCGCGAGCAGTGGCCGGCACTGGCGCGCGAACTCGACGCCGATTTCGCCTACGCGCTGCGCATGGTGCCGCTGGCCGAGGCGGTGAAGGCGCTGCCGGCCAGCCAGCGCCCGCCGTTCAACAACGGCCGCGTACAGATCGACCTGGAGCACATGCGCAGCCTGCAGCGGATCGGCGACAGCGACTACGCCGTGATGCTGGGCCCGTTGGACGAGGCGCTGCCGGACGAAGGCTGGCAGGACAGCGAAGTATCCGGTGTGGCGATCCTGCTGCTGATCCTGATGGTGGCGGTGGCACTGCCGATGTACGTGATGGTGTACCGGCTGTGGCGCGACGTCTCGCAGTTGGCCCAGGCGGCCCGCCGCATGCGCGACGGCCAGCTGGACACGCGTGCGCCGCGCGCCGGCACCGCGCTGGTGCGGCCGCTGGCCAACGCCTTCAACCACATGGCCGAGCAGCTGCAGCAGCTGCTGGAAAGCCAGCGCGTGCTGGCCCAGGCGGTCGCGCACGAGGTGCGCACGCCGTTGGCACGGATGCGTTTCGGCCTGGCCGACCTGGAGGACACCGCGCTCGATGATGTGCAGCGCGATGCACTGGGCGGGCTGCGCACCGACGTTGATCGCTTGCAGCACCTCACCGATGCCGGCGTCGAGTACGCCGCCCTCGGTCGCTGCCATCAGCTGACCCGCCAGCGCCTGCAGCTGGCGGCGCTGGTGCGCGGCGTGATGGCCCAGTTCGCACCGTTGCCGATGCCGGTGCAGCAGGCGTTGTCGCCGGTGGGCCTGGTCAACGTCAACCGGCACATGCTGGAACTGGCGCTGCGCAACCTGCTCGGCAATGCGCTGCGTTACGCGCGTCGGCAGATCCGCATCGCCAGCACGGTCAATGACGGCTGGCTGTGCCTGCAGGTGGAGGACGACGGCCCCGGCATCGCACCGGAACTGCGCGGCCAGGTGCTGCAACCCTATGTGCGGCTGGACCCGGGCAGCCCCGGCTTCGGCCTCGGGCTGGCGCTGGTGCAGGTGGTGGCCGACAAGCATGGCGGCCAGGTCGAGGTGACCGATTCGGCGCTGGGCGGCGCCTGCATCCGCCTGCACCTGCCGCTGGAAACCGGCGGTGTCGTGGAGGCCGAGGCAGCCTGCTAGACCGCCGTTTCCGCGCGCGGCAAGGCAAACACGAACAGCGCGCCTCGTTCGCTGTCGCGCAGTTCGATGCGGCGGCCATGCAACTGCACGATGCGCTGCACGATCAACAGGCCCAATCCGCCGTTGTCGCCACGCCGCGCGCCGAGCGCGGCCGGTGCCTGGAACAGCTGGGTACGCAGCGCCGGGGCTACCCCGGGGCCATCATCGGCGACGCAGACCTCCACGCTGTCGGCGGTCGCGCGCAGGCGCACCTCGATCTGGCCACCCTCGGGTGCATGGCGCAGCGCGTTGTCGAGCAGGTTGGTCAGCACCCGCTCGACCAGGCCCAGGTCCGCACGGACCAGCGGCAGGCCAGGCGGAAACGCCGCGTGCAGCTGCTGGCCACGCGCCTGTGCCGCCAGTTCGAACTTCTGCAGCACGTCCTGCAGCAGCTCCGGCAGCGCAAACACTTCCCACTCCAGCCGCACTTCGCCGTGCTCCAGCCGCGCCAGTTCGAACAGCGCGCGCGCCAGCCGGCCGACCTTGGCGCTCTGTGCCAGCGCAATGCCGAGATAGCGGCGGCGCTCATCCGGTGACAGCGTGGCGTCCTTCAACGCCAGCGTTTCCAGGTAGCCGTGCAGCGACGACAACGGCGTGCGCAGGTCGTGCGAGATGTTGGCGACCAGTTCACGGCGCTGCAGATCCTGCTGGCGCAGTTGCTGCCACTGCTCGCCCAGCCGCTGCGCCATCTGCGCGTGCGCATGTTCCAGGATCACCAGTTCGTCGCGCTCACCAGCGCGCAGCGGCTCCGGCGGCGGCAGCGGCGTCGGCGCATCGATGTCAAAGGCCTGGATCCGCCGGGTCAGCCGCCGCAACGGACGCGTCACCCAGTAGAATGCGACCAGCCCGGCCAACAGGCCGAGGCTGCCGACCAGCACCACCGACCACAGCGTGGTGTTCCACTGGCTGCCGGCGGCAAGATCGTCGGCGAGCATCTGCCGGTGCTCGCCGACCAGCACCACGTACACATAGCCGGCCGGCCGGCCCTGCACGATCAATGGTGCAGCGCTGAACACCTTGCGGCCATCGGCGCTGCGCGGGTCATCGCCGAGGATCGGCAGCGGTGCACCGGCCAGCAGGCGACGCAACGGCGCCACGTCCACCCGGTTGCGCACCAGATGTCCACTGGGTGCATCGTGACCGAGGATGCGGCCCTGGTCGTCCAGCAGGTAGACCTCGACGCTGGGGTTGACCGCCATCAGCTGGCCGAACAGCGCGCGCACCGCGGCATCGCGCATGCCGCTGGTGTCCATCAGCTCGCTGCGCTGGGCGATATGTTCGGCCAGGCCCAGCGACAGCCGCTGCACGACTTCCTGCTCGTGGCGGGTGTTGGCACGCATCTGCAGTGCCAGCAGCGCCATGCAGCACATCAGCATCAGCGCGGCGGTCACCACCGCCAGCTTCTGCCACAGGTTCGGCTTGATCATGCCGCCGCCCCGGCCGGGTCGACCAGCTTGTAGCCGCGGCCCCACACCGTCAGCAACCGCCGTGGGTTGGCCGGGTCGGGTTCGATCTTGCTGCGCAGGCGGTTGATGTGGGTGTTGACCGTGTGCTCGTAGCCATTGTGCTGGTAGCCCCAGACCTGGTTGAGCAGTTCCATGCGCGCGAACACCTGGTCCGGATGACGGGCGAAGAACAGCAGCAGGTCGAACTCGCGCGGCGTCAGTTCCAGCGTGTTGCCATCCACCGAAGCGGTGCGCGCGACCGGATCGAGCTGCAGCCCACCCAGCTCGATCGCGCCGGCATCGATGCGCGCGCTCTGCGCCATCGCCTCGGCGCGGCGCAGCAGCGCACGTACCCGTGCCACCAGTTCCGGCATCGAAAAGGGTTTTGCCAGGTAATCGTCCGCGCCCAGTTCCAGGCCGACGATGCGCTGCGTTTCACTGCCGCGCGCGCTGATGATGATGATCGGGACATACCGCGCCATCGCGCGTGCGCGCTGGCACACCTGCAGCCCGTCCACGCCGGGCAGCATCACGTCCAGCACCAGCGCATCCCACGGGCCGTCCTGCTCGAGCAGGCGCAGGCCGGCATCGCCGCTGGCGGCATGGGCGACGTCGTAGCCCTCATCACCCAGGTGCATGCGCAGCAGGTCGGCGATGTGGGCATCGTCTTCAACGATCAGCACGCGTTTGGTCGACATCGGCAGCTCGGGGCCAGTGGGGAGGCTGGCTGCATTGTGGCGCGGGACGGCCGCCGATACCTCACGAAAAATTGAATCCTGCGTGAGGATTCGTTGACCCGGGCGGGCGCAGCATGGCCCCGTCGCCCCTTCCCGGAGTCCGCCATGTCCCTCTCCCGCCGCCATCTGCTGGGCCTGGGCGGTGTCGCCACCGCCGCCGGCCTGTTCGGCCTGGGGGCCTGCAGCCGCGCCGCCCCGGCCGCCGCCGAAGCGCGCCCGTCGCGACAGTTCGAGGTCATGCACAGCGATGCCGAGTGGCGCCAGCGACTGACGCCGGCGCAGTACGCGGTGCTGCGCCAGCAGGCCACCGAGCGCCCCTGGAGCAGCCCGCTCAACAAGGAACACCGGCAGGGCACCTTCGCCTGCGCCGGGTGCGCACTGCCGCTGTTCTCCTCGTCCACCAAGTTCGAGAGCGGTACCGGCTGGCCCAGCTTCTGGGCGCCGCTGCACAACGCCATCGGCGAAGACCGCGACGTCACCTTCGGGATGCTGCGGGTGGAGGTGCATTGCCGCCGCTGCGGCGGCCATCTCGGCCATGTGTTCAACGATGGGCCACGCCCCACCGGGCTGCGCTACTGCATGAACGGTGCGGCGATGGTGTTCGCTCCCGGCGCCACGGATGGCACTGCCGACGGCTGGCGGGTGCCGGTCGGTTCTTCCCCTGCTTCCGGAGCCTGACGATGCTGCTGTTGCTGCTTGCCTATCTGGGGGGCGCGCTGACCCTGCTCAGCCCCTGCATCCTGCCGGTGCTGCCGTTCGTGTTCGCGCGTGCCGATCGCCCGTTCCTGCGCAGCACGCTGCCGCTGCTGCTGGGCATGGCGCTTACCTTTACCGTGGTCGCCAGCCTGGCCGCGGTGGGCAGCCAATGGGTGGCACAGGCCAACCAGGTCGGACGCTGGGTCGCCCTGCTGCTGATGGCGTTGTTCGCGGTCGCCCTGCTCTGGCCACGACTGGCCGACCACCTGCTGGCGCCGTTCCAGCGCATGGGTGCCCGCCTGAGTGCGCGCGCCGATGCGGCGGATGCCGCGGGGCACGGCGGCGCGTGGACCTCGCTGCTGATCGGCATCGCCACTGGCCTGCTGTGGGCACCGTGTGCCGGGCCGATCCTCGGTCTGGTGCTGACCGGCGCCGCCCTGCATGGCGCCAGCGTCGGTACCACTGCGCTGCTGCTGGCCTACGCACTGGGTGCGATCACCGCATTGGCGCTGGCGGTGTGGATCGGCGGCCGGGTGTTCCGCGCGATGCAGGCGCGGCTCGGCCTCGGCGATGCACTTCGCAAGGTGCTGGGTGTGGCCGCGCTGCTGGCCGTCGTGGCGATCGGCCTCGGCTGGGATACCGGCCTGCTGACCCGCTTGTCCACGGTCAGCACCGCCCGTATCGAGCAACGCCTGCTGGATGCAGTGCCCGGCGCGCAGCCGGCGGCACCGCCGATGATGATGGCCGGCGCCAATGCCGGTGCCGATGCAGCGCTGCCGGTGGAGGGCACGCTGCCCGCGCTGGACGGTGCCACTGGCTGGCTCAACAGCCCGCCGCTGAGTGCACAGCAGCTGCGCGGCAAGGTGGTTCTGGTCGATTTCTGGACCTATTCCTGCATCAACTGCCTGCGCGCGATGCCGTTCGTGCACGAATGGGAGCGACGCTACCGCGACCACGGCCTGGTGGTGGTCGGCGTGCACACGCCGGAGTTCGCCTTCGAGCGTGACCCACGCAACGTGATGAAAGCGGTGCAGCAGCTGAAGGTCGAGTACCCGGTGGCGCTGGACAACCAGTACACGATCTGGCGCGCCTTCAACAACCGCTACTGGCCGGCGCAGTACTTCGTCGACGCGCAGGGCAATATCCGCGGCCACCAGTTCGGCGAGGGCAACTATGCGCGCTCGGAACAGATGATCCGTCGCCTGCTGACCGAAGCCGGGCAGACCAATCTGCCGCCACCGGCCGATCCCGCTGCCGCCGGCCTGAAGGGCGTGGCCGTGCAGGCCGACATGGGCAACCTGCGTTCGCCGGAAACCTACCTGGGCCACGCCCGCGCCGAGCAGTTCGCCTCGCCCGGCGGGCAGCGCAGCGACGCCGCGTTCGACTACACGCTGCCGGCCACCCTGGCGTTGAACCAGTGGGGGCTGTCCGGGCGCTGGACCGTCACCGATGAGGCCGCACAGCTGCAGCAGGCCGGCGGCCGCATCGCCTTCCAGTTCCATGCGCGCGACCTGCACCTGGTGCTGGCACCGAGCGAGGACGGCAGGCCGGTGCGCTTCCGCGTCTGGCTGGACGGCAAAGCGCTGCCCGCCGCCGATGCCGGCAGTGATGTTGGTGCCGATGGCAGTGGCGTGGTCGACGAGCACCGCCTGTACCAGCTGGTGCGCCAGCGCGGCGCAGTCGGTCCGCATCGCTTCGAGATCGAGTTCCTCGATGCGGGCGTGCAGGCCTATGCCTTCACCTTCGGTTGAACCGGGAGGACATGATGAAACTCTCCTTTGAACAGGGCATCGCCGCCGGTGTGGCCGGCCTGGTGGCCACGGCCTTGATTGCCGGTGTGCTGCTGGTTGACCACGGCGCGATTGCGGCGCCGGTCGAGGCCAGCGCGCAGATCCAGGCACTGCCGGCCCCCACCGGCGATGCGGCGTTCCGCGATGACGCCAGCCACGCCAGCGTGGTGTTCGCCGGTGGTTGCTTCTGGGGTGTGCAGGGCGTGTTCCAGCACGTCAAGGGCGTGAGCAATGCCGTGTCCGGCTACATCGGTGGCAGTGCGGCCAATGCGCGTTATGAGCGCGTCAGCGGTGGCCAGACCGGCCATGCCGAAGCAGTGAAGATCGACTACGACCCGCGCCAGGTCAGCTACGGGCAGCTGATGCAGGTGTTCTTCTCGGTGGTGCACGACCCGACCCAGCTCAATCGGCAGGGGCCGGACCACGGCAGCCAATACCGCTCGGCGATCTTCAGTGACGACGCACGCCAGCAGGCTGCCAGCCGCGCCTACATCGCCCAGCTCGGCCAGGCCGGCAGCTACCGCGCGCCGATCGTCACCCAGCTGGTCAGCGGCCAACGCTTCTACCCGGCCGAGAGCTACCACCAGAACTACATGACCAACTACCCGCAGGCGGCCTACATCCGCTACTACGACGCACCGAAGCTGGCCGCGCTGGGCAGGCAGTTCCCGGCGCTGTACCGGCGCGAGGCGGTGCTGGTGCCGATGCGGTAGCCGGCATTCCCCCTTGGGCTGACCGACGCTCGGCGGTGCTCTCTGTAGAGCCGAGCCCACGCTCGGCTGCTGTTGGCGGGAGTGCAGCCGAGCATGGGCTCGGCTCTACACACAGAAAAAGACGCACGGCCATCCAGCCGTGCGTTTGGGAAGTATCGGCCGTGCCCCGATCAGGCCCGGCCGACAACGACATGCTAGGCTCGCCATCATCATGGGTACAGCACCAGATGGTGGGAAATTCGATGGATACAGATGACCAGAGCGCGATGATCCCACCCCGCTACCAACGGCTGTCCGATGAGCTGGCCGAGGCCATCCACGGCGGACGCCTTCCGGTTGGCAGCCGCCTGCCTTCGCTGCGGCAGATGGCCCTGCAGCGCAGGCTCAGCCTGAACACGGTGATTGCCGCCTATCGCCAGCTGGAGGACGCCGGCCTGGTCATTCCGCGGCCCAAAGCCGGCTTCGAGGTGGCGCCGCGCTTGTCGGTGCCAGAGCGTTCGCTGCGTGATACCCCGTCCGCACCCACCGCACCACTGCAGCAGGTGCTGATGGCCCGCGTGCTGGAAGCACAGCGCCGCCCCGGTGTGATCGACCTGGCCTTTGCCGGTCCGCGCGGGCGCCAGTTCTATCCGGGCGCGCAGCTGGCCCGGCATACCGCACAGGTGCTGCGCCACGGCCAGCAGACGGTGGAGACCTACGCGCGCCCCAACGGCTCGCCACGGCTGCTGGCGCAGATCGTGCGGCGTGGCCCGCGCATGGGGCTGCACACCCACAGCGAACGCCTGCTGCTGACCCATGGTGCGATGGAGGGCCTGCAGCTGGCGCTGCGCGCGGTCACCCAGCCCGGTGATGCGGTCGGCATCGAGGCACCGTCCTACTTCAACCTGTATCCGTTGCTGGCCAACCTCGGCCTGCAGGCCATCGAGCTGCCCACCCATCCGCAGCACGGACTGGATGTGGATGCGCTGGACGCGCTGCTGCAGCACACACCGCTGGCCGCACTGGTGGTGATGCCGACCGTGCACAACCCGCTCGGCTGCACCATGCCGACCGCCGCCAAGCAGCGCCTGGCCGAGCTGGTCAACGCACGGCAGCTGCCGCTGATCGAGGACGCGGTGTACGCCGAGCTGCAGTTCTGCGAACCGCCGGCGCCCCTGCTGAAGGCCTTCGATCGCGACGGCTGGGTGATGGTGGTCGGAGGTTTCTCCAAGACACTGGCGCCGGATTACCGCATCGGCTGGCTGGATGGCGGCCGCTTCGCCGAGCGCATCGCGCTGCTGAAATTCCAGTCCACCGGCGGCGAGCCGCAGCTGCTCGGTGACGCGGTCGCGGCGTATCTGGAAGCGGGCAGCTACGAGCACCACCTGCATCGCATGCGCCGGCTGTACCGCGAACAGGTGGGACGGCTGCGCCAGCTGGTGGCCGAGCACTTCCCAGCCGGCACCCGCGCCACCGAACCGCAGGGCGGATTCCTGCTGTGGCTGGAACTGCCGGGCGTGGATACGCGCGAGCTGTTCGAGCGAGCGCTGCAGGAGGACATCGTGTTCATGCCCGGCCAGGTCTATTCACGTGGCGCGCGATACCGCCACTGCCTGCGGCTGTCGTGCTGCCAGACCCTGGATGCGCGCTTCATCGGCGCGGTGGAACGACTGGGCGCGATCGCGCGGGAGCTGGCGCCCGCAGCACGGTAGTGCCGGCCGCTGGCCGGCAACATCGGGATCACCGGGTGGACGCGGTTGCCGGCCAGCGGCCGGCACTACCCAGGATCACTCGAGCAGGTGCGCGCTCAGCGCTTCGCCATCCGCTCCCGGCAGATGCGGCAGCCGTCCCCAGCACGGCATCGGCAGGCGCTGCTGCAACGTGGCGATGTTCTCATCCTGGCGCTGCATCGCAGGGTCGATGTGGTTGCCGATCCAGCCCAGGCACTGCACGCCGCTGGCCTGCAGCGACTGCGCAGTCAGCCGCGCATGGTTGACGCAGCCCAGCCGCATGCCCACCACCAGCAGCACCGGCAACTGCAGTGCTCGCACCAGGTCCAGCTGGTCCAGCGTGGCCGAGACCGGCGCCAGCCACCCACCGACGCCTTCCACCACCACGATGTCGGCCTGTGCGCGCAGTCGCGCGAACGCAGCGACGATCGGCGCCAGTTCCACCTGCACGCCGTCCTCGGCAGCGGCCAGCTCCGGTGCCAGCGGCTGCCGCAGCGCATACGGGTTCAGATCGGCATAGTCCGGCACCGGCCAGCTGGCTGCCTGCAGCGCCAGCGCGTCTTCGTTGCGCAGGCCCTGCCCCAGGTCTTCGCTGCCGCTGGCCACCGGTTTCATACCCACCGCGCGCAGGCCGCGCCGGCGCAGCCCATGCAGCAGCGCGGTGCTGGCCGCGGTCTTGCCGATCTCCGTATCGGTGCCGGTGATGAACAGGGCGGGCGGCAGCGTAGCGGGCAACGGCATCGATGGGCTCCAACAGGGCAACAGAGCGTGCATTATCGCCGGCCCGGCGCGCTTGCTAGACTGCGGGCATGTTCGCCAATGCCTCGCTTACCGGCAGCAAGCCGGAACAATACGCCCAGCTGCTGGAACAGGCCCGTGGCCTGGTCTACGCCGAGTCCGACCGCATCGCCAACGCGGCCAACCTCTCCGCACTGGTCTACCACGCCCTGCCCGACCTGAACTGGGTGGGCTTCTACCTGTACGACGGCAAGGAACTGGTGGTCGGCCCGTTCCAGGGCCTGCCGGCCTGCGTGCGCATCCCGCTGGACAAGGGCGTGTGCGGTGCCGCCGCCAGCCAGCGCGTGACCCAGCGCGTGGACGACGTCGATGCCTTCCCCGGCCATATCGCCTGCGATTCGGCCTCGCGTTCGGAACTGGTGGTGCCGCTGCTGCGCGGCGATGAACTGATCGGCGTGTTCGACATCGACAGCCCGAAGATCGGCCGCTTCGATGCCGATGACCAGGCCGGCCTGGAAGCCATCGCCCGCGTGTTCGTCGAGGCGCTGGGATGAGCGCACCGAAGCTGCGCAACATCGGCCCCAAGAGTGCAGCGTGGCTGCGCCAGGTCGGCCTGCGCAGCCGCGAGGACCTGGTTGCGACCGGCGCAGTCGGCGCCTTCGTCAAGGTCAAGCGCGCCGGCTTCAAGCCCAGCCTGAACCTGCTGTACTCGCTGGAAGGCGCGCTGCTGGACTGCCACTGGCAGGAACTGAGCGAGCCGCAGCGTGAGGCGCTGGTGCAGGATTACGAAGCACGCATCGCCGCGCATCCGCTGAAGGCGGCCGGCCCGGCGTCGGGTCCGGTGCATGAGCAGCGCTTCGATGCCGACGATGACGCGGAAGACAGCGTGACCGAGGATGCGGACGAGGATTGACCGCACCGGTAGTGCCGGCCGCTGGCCGGCAACTGCGTGGTCTTTTCAACGATCCTGAGACTGCCGGCCAGCGGCCGGCACTACCGATGGGTTACGGCTGCTGCAGTTCTAGCAGCTCGCCTGCCAGCCCGGCTTCGCCACGTTCCAGCCGTACCCGCAGGCGCGTACCGTGGTCGATGCGCAGTGCCCAGCACAGCGACATCGGCAGGCCGCAGACCTGCGACAGCACCATGCGCAGCGGGCCGCCATGGCTGACCACCAGCGTTGGCACCGGGTCGTCATCATCGAGCAGTCGATCCAGCGCGCGCGCGATACGCCGCTCGAAGTGGCCCCAGCTTTCACCGTTGGGCGGTGGGAATGCATGCGGATCGGCATGGAAGGCCGCCAGTGCGTCCTCCGGCAGGTCGAACAGCGGCTGCCCGTCCCAATCGCCGAAATCCAGCTCTTCCCATTCCTCCTCCGCTTCCACGTCCAGCCCGCGCGGGGTGGCCAGGGCCATCGCCGTGTGCAGCGAGCGCAGCCGCGGCGAACTGATCACCCGTTCCCAGGGCTGCGCAGCATAGGCGTCGACCAGTTCCTGCGGCAGGCGGGCCAGCTGCGGTGGATCGCTGCGGCCATCGAGGAACTCATCGCGACCGTTGCCGGCATGGCGGACCAGGTCGAGGATCATGCGTGCGTCCTGTACAGGCAACGCGGGAACAGCGGAAAACGGGCGGACATCGGCAACGGCACCACGGGATCGAGGGACCATTCTAAGGGCACAGCAAAGGCAGTCGGGTACGCTCGACGCTACGGGCCGCCTGCGATGCCGTAGACTGCGCCCACTTCCAGGTGACCTGCGGCCACGGCCGGCAGGTTGAAACGGGAAGCCGGTGACGCGTGAATCCACGCCAGGCCGGCGCTGCCCCCGCAACGGTAAGCACGTCAGTTCCAGGCAACAAAGCCACTGTGCCGCAGGCATGGGAAGGCGCCTGGACGGTGGCCTCGCGCCACCCGGCGGCAAGCCCGGAGACCGGCCCGGAAGCCTCAGGTCGCGGTGCGGTGGGCATGGCGCTGGATGACCGCAGCCTGCGCTGCGGCGTCGGCGCATGCCTGCCTTCGCGGCTCCTCCCCTTCGCCACGCGGGCGTGCGTGGCACCTGGAGTCCCCCATGAAGCTGCAGTCCCGAATGCTGTCCCTGGCCGTGCTGGCCGCCCTGCCCGCGCAGGCCCAGGCCGCCGATGACACCACCGCGCTCGACCAGATCCTGGTCACCGCCACCCGCACCCCGATCGCCCTGCAGGACAGCATCGCACCAGCCCAGGTGATCGACCGCGCGCAGATCGAATCCAGCCAGGCCACCTCGTTGCAGGAACTGCTGCGCGGCCGCGCCGGCATCAACCTGACCAATGCCGGCGGGCTCGGCAAGCAGAGCTCGCTGTTCCTGCGCGGCACCAACTCGGGCCACACCGTGGTGCTGGTCGATGGCGTGCGCATCAACAGTGCCGACCTCGGCCTGGCCATGTACCAGGACCTGCCGCTGGCGCAGATCGAACGCGTGGAAATCGTGCGCGGCCCGCAGTCCAGCCTGTACGGCGCCGACGCCATCGGTGGCGTGATCCAGATCTTCACCCGCCGCAACCAGGGCGATTTTGCTCCGCACTTCCAGCTCGGTGGTGGCAGCAACGGCCTGCGCGAAGCCAGCGGCGGCATCGGAGGTGGCACCGAACGCGGCTGGTTCGGCGCCGACATCGCCTACCAGCATTCCGATGGCGTCGATGCCTGCCGTGGCTCGGCGACGCTGTTCACCGGCTGCTTCGCCGACGAACCCGACCGCGACGGCTACCGCAACCTGTCCAAGAGCCTGCGTGGCGGCTACACCTTCAACGACCAGTGGAATGTGGAAGGCAGTGCGCTGCGCGCCGACGGCAGGAACCACTACGACGGCTATTACAACTACTCGGAAATCCGCCAGCAGGTGCTGGCCGGCAAGGTGCGCTACACCCCGTCCGGGCGCCTGGCCGTCACCGCCAACGTCGGCCGCAGCGACAACGAGTCGGACAACTTCGGCGACTTCGGCGCACGCGGCAGCGCGCAGACCCACCGCGACAGCGCCTCGCTGCAGGGTGACTTCACCTTGACCGGAAGCCAGCTGCTGAGCACCGGCGTGGACTGGAGCGAAGACAACCTGGATGGCAGCAGCGCGGGCTACCTTGTCGACAGCCGCCGCAACACCGGTGTATTCGTGCAGTACCAGGGCCGCTTCGGCCGCCACCAGCTGCAGGCCAGCGCGCGCAACGACGACAACCAGCAGTTCGGCAACCACGCCACCGGCAGTCTCGGCTGGGCAATGCAGCTGGACCACGGCCTGCGCGTCAATGCCAGCTACGGCACCGCCTTCAAGGCACCGACCTTCAGCGACCTGTACGACCCGTGGAGCGGCGTGCCGACGTTGAAGCCGGAGAAGTCCAAGAGCGCCAACCTCGGTGTTTCGCAGCAGGGCCAGGGCTGGCATTGGGGCCTGGACGTGTACGAGACCCGCATCGATGACCTGATCACCTACGATGCGTCCACGATGAAAATGCAGCAGGTGGAGAAGGCGCGCATCCGTGGCGCCGAACTGACCGGTGGCGTGCTGCTGGCCGGCTTCGACCTCAACGCGCAGCTGAGCTACACCGACCCGCGCAACCGCACCCATGGCAGCACCCAGTTCGACAACTGGCTGCCGCGCCGTGCACAGCAGACCGCGCGCCTGGACGTCGACCGCCGCTTCGGCGATTTCCGCGCCGGCCTGACCGTGCAGGGTGCGGGCAAGCGCTATGACGATGCCGCCAACGCGGTGAAGGTCGGTGGCTACGGCACGCTGGACCTGCGCGCCGAGTACGCGCTGACGCCGGCGTGGTCGCTGCTGGCACGTGCCGCCAACGTGTTCGACCGCCGCTACGAGACGGTGGCGTGGTTCAACCAGCCCGGCCGCGAATACCAGCTGAGCGTGCGTTACCAGCCGAAATGACCGCGACGGTCATGGTAGTGCCGGCCGCTGGCCGGCAACATCGTGACCCTCGGCAACGTCCTCGGGGTTGCCGGCCAGCGCCCGGCACTACCCCCTGCGTCAGCCCTGCAACCCCGGCAACTCACGCAGGTCGTCAATCACCGCCACCGCCTGTGCGGTGGCCAGGTCCAGGCCACGCGGATAACCGTAACGCACCAGTGCGATCGGCATACCCGCCTCTTCAGCGGCGCGGTAGTCGGTCAACGAATCACCCACCATCAGGCAGGCATCCACCGCCAGCCCGAAGTGCGCAGCGATGTGCCGCAGCGGCTCACCGCTGGGCTTGCGCTGCGGCAGCGAATCGCCGCCCAGTACCAGCGCGAACGCATCACCAATGCCCAGGTGCTGCAGCAGTGGCGGCACCAGCGCTTCGGGCTTGTTGGTGCAGATCGCCAGCGGAACAGCGCGTGCACGCAGCTGCATCAGCGCTTCGGCCACGCCATCGAACAGGCGCGGGCTGCGCAACAGGCACTCACGGTAGTGCACCATGAACACCGGCATCACTTCGGCCAGGTCGACCTCACGACCCGCGGCATGCACGGCCTGCTCGACCAGGCGGCGCACACCGTCGCCGATCCAGCCCAGAACCGTGGCTTCCGGCACGCGTGCCATGCCGATGTCTTCCAGCGTGCGGTTCAGTGCTTCGGCGATATCAGCTGCGCTGTCGACCAGCGTGCCATCAAGGTCGAACACGACCAGCGGATAGGGATACGACAAGGGACGGCACCTGCACGACATTGGGCCGCCCATTGTACGCCGCTGGTTTCTGCGCCGATCCGCCTCAACCGATCCGGCGTGCGCGGGTGGCCAGGAACGTGGGCAGGTAGCGGTCGATCAGGAAGCGCGGCTGCGGCTGCCAGTCTTCCATGAAGCGATCGATGACGAACCCCGCATCCAGCTGCCCGCCGATCAGTTCGGTCAGGCTGTGGCCAAAGGTCAGCGCATCGCCGCGGCCGAGTTTCGCCTCACGTTCTGCGGCGGGCAGGTCTTCCAGGTCCGAATAGGGAATGGCGTACTGCGGCCGGATCAGGCCCTGCGCATCGAGCTGCGGATCGCGCGCGCCGACGAACAGCACCGGGTTGTAGAAGCTGGCCATCAACATGCCATCGCGCGCCAGCACGCGGCGGCATTCGGTCCACACCGGGCGCACGTCGGGTACGTACAGGTTGGAGATCGGATGGAACACCACGTCGAAGCTGTCGTTGGCGAATACGTGCAGGTCGCGCATGTCGCCCTGCACCGTGCGCAGCTGCAGTCCATCGCGCGCCGCCACGCTGCGGTCCTGTTCCAGCTGCCCGTCTGAGAGATCGAACACGGTGACGTCGGCGCCCGCAGCGGCCAGCACCGGTGCCTGCTGGCCCCCGCCCGAGGCCAGGCACAGGATGCGGCGGCCACGCACATCGCCCAGCCAGTCCAATGGCAGCGCGCGTGGGGTCAGATGCACCTGCCAGCGGCCTTCGCGCGCGGCGGCAATGGTTGAACTTTCCACCGGGCGCGACCATTCGCGCACTTCGCTGGCCTGGCGGTCCCAGGCAGCACGGTTGTGGTCGATCAAGGCCTGTCCATGGTTCATGTGTTCTCCTTGCCCGGTGGGCGCCAATCCAGATCCTGGAAGGCCGGGCTGGCGAAACACTCGGCCAGGTAGTCCAGGAATCGCCGCATGATAGCGGGCTGCTGTCGCCGTGACGCGTACACGGCATGAATGCCGAGTTCGTCCAGGCTGAATTCGGGCAGCAGTTCGATCAGCTCGCCGGTACGCAGCAGCGGCGCCACCTGGTAGGTCGGCAGCATGGCGATACCGGCACCGGCCCGCACTGCCTCCAGCAGCAGCGAGGCCTCGTTGGCGCTGATGTTGCCGCCCACCGCCACCGACAGTGAACGGCCGTCCCGGTGCAGCTGCCACAGGCTCTTGCCGACGTAGTGGTGGGTCAGGCAGTTGTGCGCGGCCAGATGCTCGGGAGCAGTCGGCGTGCCGCGTGCCTGCAGGTAGGACGGCGTCGCGCACAGCACCGAGCGGCAGGTGGCCAGCCGCCGCGCGATCAGGCTGGGATCGATCTGGCGCGCGATGCGCACGGCCAGGTCCACCCGCTCCTCCACCAGGTTGACCGTGCGGTCGACCAGCAGCAGCTCGATGCGTGCCGCCGGATGGCGCGCAACAAAGCCGGCCACCGCCCGCGCCAGGTGGCTCTGCCCGAACGACACGCTGGCAGTCACCCGCAGCGTGCCATGCGGCTCCGGATCATCGCTGGCCAGCTCGCCCTGCAGTTCCTCGCCGATCGCCAGCATCTGCCGGAAGCGCGCCAGCGCCGCCTCGCCCGGGCCGGTCAGGCTGACCCGGCGCGTGGTCCGGTGCAGCAGGCGTGCGCCCAGCCAGCCCTCGACCTCAGCCAGGTAGCGGCTGACCATCGCCCGCGACATGTCCAGCACCTCTGCCGCCGCGGTCAGGCTGCCGCGCTCGGCCACCTCGACGAACACGGTCATGGCGGTCAATCGGTCCATATGCTCGATCCATGCAACAAACAAGCGCGTTATACGCTGTTTTTCGAGCGACTGCAGCGGCCTAGAGTGGCGCCATTCCCACCCCACAGCGCCCCACGGAGTCCTGCCATGAAGATCGCCCTCGTTGGTTCCACCGGCAACATCGGCCGCCAGATCGCCCGCCACGCGCTGGCCCGCGGCCACGAACTCACCGTCATCGTGCGCAGCGCGCAGGACCTCCCGGCCGAGCTGGCCAGTGCCCATCCGGTGATCGCCTCGCTGGATGACCAGGACGCGCTGGTTGCCGCCATCGCCGGCCACGACGTGCTCGCCAGTGCCTACGGCCCGCGCCCGGGCGATGACATCGGCCGCGTCGGTGAGGTCGCCGCGCAGCTGGTGGCTGCCGCGCGCAAGGCCGGCGTGCCGCGCCTGGTGGTGGTTGGCGGTGCCGGCAGCCTGGAAGTCGCACCCGGCGTGCAGCTGGTCGACACCCCCACCTTCCCGGAGGCCTACAAGCCGTACGCGCTGGCCCACCGCGAGGCGTTCAACCGCCTGCAGGCAGTGGACGACCTGGACTGGACCTTCTTCTCGCCGGCCGCCGAAATCGGCCCGGGTGAAGAGCGCGGCCAGTACCGCGTGCAGCCCAAGGCGTTCCTGGCCGATACCAGCGGCCACAGCCGCATCAGCTACGCCGACTATGGCGCGGCGTTCGTCGCCGAACTGGAAGCGCACGCGTATCCGAAGCAGATCATCACCGCAGCGTATTGATCCACGCACGTCCCATGTAGAGCCAAGCCCGCGCTCGGCTCTACGCGAACATGCAGCCGGGCATTGGCCCGGCTCTACACAAGGAGTTCCCATGCGTACCGCTGCCCTGCTGCTTCCCCTCGCCCTGGCCGCCAGCTTCACCAGTGCGCCGCTGCTGGCCGCACCGGCCACCACGACGCCGGCGGCGGCGACGAAATCCCAGCTGCACCTGCAGACCTTCCATCCCGGCCCGCAGGCAATGTTCTCGGTGTCCTCGGTGCTGATCGAAGGCCGCCACGACGCGATCCTGGTCAATGCGCAGTTTGGTGCCAGCGATGCGCGCAGACTGGTCGAGCTGATCCGCGCCAGCGGCAAGCAGCTGACCACCATCTACATCAGCCACGGTGATCCGGACTACTACTTCGGCCTGGCTACCCTGCAGGACGCGTTCCCGCAGGCGCGCATCGTCGCCACCGCGCAGACCGTCGCCCATATCCAGCAGACCCAGGCCGGCAAGCTGGCCTACTGGGGACCGAAGATGGGTGCCGACGTGCCCGCGCGCATCGTGCTGCCGCAGGTGCTGGATGGCGATGCCCTGGAGCTGGAAGGCCAGCGCCTGCCGCTGATCGGCCTGGATGGCCCGACCCCGGACCGCACGGTGCTGTGGGTGCCGTCGCTGCGCGCGATCGTCGGTGGCATTCCGGTGGTGGCCGGCGAGCACGTGTGGATGGCCGACACGCAGACGCCGAAGTCGCACACCGACTGGCTGCAGACCCTGCAGCGGTTGCAGGCACTGAAGCCGAAGGTGGTGGTGCCGGGGCATTACGCGCCGGGTGCGGCGCTGGATGCCAGTGCGTTGCGCTTCACCGCGGACTACATCCGCGCGTTCGATGCCGAGACGGCAAAGGCCAGGGACAGTGCGGCGCTGGTGAAAGCAATGCAGTCGCGCTACCCGAAGCTGGATGGCGTGGCATCGCTGGAGCTGAGTGCGAAAGTGGCCAGGGGCGAGATGCAGTGGCCTTAAGGTAAAGGGTTGTTTTGCAGGGCTGCGCCCTGCACCTGCTCAATGCAACGGCAACAGCTGGATATCTGTGGGTTGGCGGGGTGGGTCCGATGGCAGGGGACGCCGTGAACCCGTCCATGGGGGCTTGGTCGCGGCATCCATGCCGCTCACGCCCCCGCAACCGGACCCACCTCGCCTTCGACAGATCTCGGCAATCTGCTGGGGTCGGATCCCGTTGCTGCGCAACGGGCTCTGACCCCGCCTTTGCCGATCAGAGGGATGTGGAATCGCTCGGTCCGTGCTCGAACAATTCCCCCTGCACCATGGCCTCCTTTTCGCGGAACCCACCCAGCCCGACGCCGACCAGGCGGTAACGCGTCTCCGCCGGCAGGTCGACGCGGGCGCGCAGGGCCAGTGCGATGTCGCGCAGTTCTTCCATCGATTCCGGCGGGCGCTCCGGGGTGAAACTGCGGGTGAGGATGCGGAACTGCGCGGTCTTCAGCTTCAGCACCACGGTGTGGCCGACGCGTTCGGTCTTGCGCGTGGCATTCCAGGTCTTCTCCGCCAGTTGCACGATCGCCTCGCCCAGGTCTTCCAGCAGCAGGTCCTCGGCAAAGGTGTCCTCCGAGGAGATCGACTGTACCTGCTGGTCCGGTTCCACCGCCCGCTCGTCGATGCCGCGTGCACGGTTGTACAGGCTGCGGCCGAAACTGCCGAACGCCTCTTCCAGGTCGACCAGGGACCACTGCCGCAGGTCGCCGCAGGTGACGATGCCACGCGCGGCAAGTTTGCCTTCCATCACCTTGCCGACGCCTGGCACCCGGTTCACCGGCAGCGGCAGCAGGAAGGCGTCCACCCGCTGCGGTGGAATCACGAACTGGCCATCGGGCTTGCGCCAGTCCGAAGCGATCTTGGCCAGGAACTTGTTCGGCGCGATCCCGGCTGAAGCGGTCAGGTTCGTCTCCTCGCGGATCTGCGCACGGATGGTGCGGGCGATGTCGGTGGCCAGTTCGATGCCGCTCTTCGGCTCGGTCACGTCCAGGTAGGCCTCGTCCAGCGACAACGGCTCGACCAGGTCGGTGTGGCGCAGGAATATCTCGCGTACCTGGCGTGACACCGCCTTGTAACGTGCAAAGTCCGGCGGCACGAAGATCGCGTCCGGACACAGGCGTTCGGCGCGCAGCGCCGGCATCGCCGAACGCACGCCGAACACGCGTGCCTCGTAGGACGCCGCACACACCACCGAGCGCGCGCCGCGCCATGCCACAACCACCGGCTTGCCGCGCAGTGACGGATCGTCGCGCTGCTCCACCGACGCGTAGAACGCGTCCATGTCGACGTGGATGATCTTGCGCAGTCGGGTCATGTCAGGCGGAAAGGGCGGGGGCGTGCCGAACGGGCCACACGCCGAAGTATGGTCGTTGCACATCAACAGGATGCGCGTATTCCATTGAAAACACTACGGTTGCGTACGGTTGAAATGTTTGATCGGCGCAGTTTCCACGGGCATCCTCGAACGCTTGTTTCCCTGTTTCCCCGCTTCCAGGATTGTGCTTCATGACCCGTCTCCACGCGTTCAACCGCGAACAGCTGCTGGCCAGCGCACGCGGTGAACTGTTCGGCACCGCCGCCGGCCGTTTGCCCAACGATCCGATGCTGATGTTCGACCGCATCACCGACATCCACGAGGACGGCGGACCGCACGGCAAGGGCATGGTACGCGCCGAGCTGGATATCCGCCCGGACCTGTGGTTCTTCGGCTGCCACTTCATCGGCGACCCGGTGATGCCCGGCTGCCTGGGCCTGGACGCCATGTGGCAGCTGACCGGCTTCTTCCTGACCTGGCTGGGTGCCCCCGGCAAGGGCCGCGCACTCGGCTGCGGCGAGGTGAAGTTCACCGGCCAGGTACTGCCGGACGCCAAGCTCGTGCGCTACGAGATCGACATCAGCCGTGTCATCAACCGCAAGCTGGTGATGGCCCAGTCGGACGCCCGCATGTACGTGGATGACCGCGAAATCTACAGCGCGCGCGACCTGCGCGTCGGCCTGTTCACTGAAACCGGGAGCTTCTGATGCGTCGCGTCGTCATCACCGGCATGGGCATCACGTCCTGCCTCGGCAATGATCTGGATACCGTTTCGGCCGCGCTGCGCGAAGGGCGCTCGGGCATCACCGCCTTGGCCGACCATGCCGAAGCGGGCCTGCGCAGCCAGGTCGGCGGTCGCGTCGACCTCGATCTGGAGGCGCTGATCGACCGCAAGCAGAAGCGCTTCATGAGCGATGCGGCGGCCTTCGCTTACCTGTCCATGCGCGATGCCATCGCCGATGCCGGGCTCAGCCCCGAGCAGGTCAGCAACCTGCGCACCGGCCTGATCGCCGGTTCCGGCGGCGGCTCCAGCGAATGGCAGATCGGCGCGGTCGACCTGCTGCGCGAACGTGGCGTGCGCAAGGTCGGCCCGTACATGGTGCCGCGCACGATGTGCTCGACGGTCTCGGCCTGCCTGGCCACGGCCTACCAGATCAAGGGCGTCAGCTACTCGCTGTCGGCCGCCTGCGCGACCTCGGCGCACTGCATCGGGGCTGCCGCGGACATGATCCGCCACGGTGCGCAGGACATCATGTTCGCCGGTGGCGGTGAAGACCTGCACTGGTCGATGAGCGTGATGTTCGATGCGATGGGCGCGCTGTCGACCAGCTTCAACGAGACCCCGGCCAGCGCCTCGCGTCCGTACGACAAGGACCGCGACGGCTTCGTCATCGCCGGTGGCGGCGGCATGCTGGTGCTGGAGGACTACGACCACGCCGTTGCGCGTGGCGCGCGCATCCATGCCGAGCTGATCGGCTACGGCGTGACCTCCGATGGCGCCGACATGGTCGCGCCGTCCGGCGAGGGCGCGGTGCGCTGCATGAAGATGGCACTGCAGGGCGTCGATCGCCCGCTGGACTACCTCAACACCCACGGCACCTCGACCCCGCTGGGCGATGTCACCGAGCTCAACGCGATCCGTGAAGTGTTCGGCGATGCGGTACCACCGCTGTCCTCGACCAAGGCGCTGTCCGGCCATTCGCTGGGCGCGGCCAGCGTGCACGAGGCGATCTACTGCCTGCTGATGATGCGCGATGGCTTCGTCGCCGGTTCGGCCAACATCGGCGAGCTGGACCCGAAGGTGGAGAGCTTCCCGATCCTGCGCGAGAGCCGCGAGCAGAAGCTGGACACGGTGATGTCCAACAGCTTCGGCTTCGGTGGCACCAACGCTGCGCTGGTGTTCGGGCGGGTGTGATTGAACAGGTGTGCCGACCAACGGTCGGCACCCACCAGAAGATGTGGAGCCGAGCCCATGCCCGGCTCAGTGCCAACCAAGGTCGGCACCCACCGCTACTTCGGCAGCAGCGGCAGCAGCAGGGCGTGCGCGTCCACCAGCGAGTCGACGATGCGGTGGCCCAGTGCGCGCAGCTCTTCATCCGGATGCACCAGGTCCGGCACCTGGATCACGGTCATGCCGGCGGCCAGTGCGGCCCGCGTGCCGGCCGGTGAATCTTCCAGCGCCAGGCAACGTTCGGGCGCCTGGCCCAGCCGCTGCGCGGCCAGCAGGTAGATATCCGGCGCCGGCTTCGGCCGCGCCACATCACCACTGGTGATCACGGCATCGAAGTACGGCAGCAGGCCTGCGGCCGCCAACTTGCGGTTGGCGCGCGGCTGCCGCGTGGTGGTCGCCACCGCACGCGGTACCGCGTGCGCCTTCAGCAGCTCCAGCAGCTCCAGGATGCCCGGCCGCAGCGGCAGCCCGGTCTGCGTGCGTGCTTCGTACAGCTCATGGCAACGCGCCGCCACCGCGTCGATCACGCTGTCCTCGATGCCCTGCGCGCGCAGCAACGCATGCGTATCGTGGTCGCCGAGGCCGACCATGCGCAGGAACACCGCTTCCTCCAGGCCCAGCCCGAATTCGTCGGCGGCCTCGCTCCAGCAGGCCAGCGAGACCCGCTCGCTGTCGATCATCAGGCCGTCCATGTCGAAGATGACGGCGTCGGGCAGGAACGGCAGCGCAGCGAAGGGGGTCATGGAGCGAACAACGTATCCAGGTCGGTGGAAGTGAGCTGCCGCCATTGCCCTTCGTCCAGCCCCTGCAGGTCCAGCCCGCCGACGCGGCTGCGGTGCAGGGCCTGCACGTGGTTGCCGGTGGCGGCGAACATGCGGCGTACCTGATGGTAGCGGCCTTCATGCAGCACCAGGCGTGCGCGACGCGCCTCCAGCACTTCGAGTTCAGCCGGCAGCAGGGGCGTCTTCTCGGACTCCAGCATCAGCGTGCCGCTGGCGAACAACGCCACTTCGTCGCCGCGCAGGTCCTCGCTCAACTCGACTTCGTAGACCTTCGGCAGCTTCGACTTCGGCGAGATGATCCGGTGCAGCAGGCCGCCATCGTCGGTCAGCAGCAGCAGGCCACTGGTCTCGCGGTCGAGGCGGCCCACCGTGGACAGCACCGGATCACGGTCGCGGAAGCGCGGCGGCAGCAGGTCGTAGATCAGGCGGCCGGTGTCCTTGGTCGAACAGGTGTAGCCGGCGGGCTTGTGCAGCGCGATCGACAGCCCCACCGGCGGGTCCAGCGGCTCGCCATCGACGCGGATCGCCTCGTGCGGCACCTGGTCATCGGCGTACAGCACCTCACCGTCGGCGTCGGTGACGCGGCCTTCGCGGAACATCCACTGCACCTGCTTGCGGCTGCCATAGCCCAGGTTGGCGATGAGCTTGACCAGCTTCACTTGCCCTTCCCCTTCACTGCTTCAACCAGCTTGAAACCGTCGCGCTCGGCGACCACGCGCACCGCACCGAAGCTGTCGTTGAGGGTGTGCTCGTACGGCAGATGGCGGTTGGCCACCACGTACAGGCGTCCGCCCGGGCGCAGCGCCTGCGCGGCCACGGCGATGAAGCGCTGGCCGATGTCCGGGCGGTCGGCACGCGACGGCGTGTGGAACGGCGGGTTGCTGATGATGACGTCGTAGCCCGGCTCGATGCCGGCGGTGACGTCGCGCCACAGGAAGCGCAGCGGCAGCGCGCGCGGCGGCGGCGCCAGGTTCAGTTCGGCCAGGGCCAGCGCACGCTGCTCGGCCTCGTACAGGTCCAGCGCGGTGATCTTCGGGCAGCGTTCCAGCAGCTCGCGCGAGAGATAGCCGTAGCCGGCGCCAAGGTCGGCGGCGCGGCCGGCCAGGTCGGCCGGCAGGTGCTCGGCCAGCAGCGCCGATGCCGGATCGATGCGGTCCCAGGCGAACACGCCCGGGCGGCTGAGGAAGCGTCCGCCCATGATCGGGCGCACCGCATCCAGCGCCGACCAGCGCTTGGCCAGGTCGGCGTCGTGCTGGCCCTGCAGCGGGGCGGTCCAGTACACGCGGCAGTGGTTCTTGGTCAGGCAGCCGCCGAGACCGGCCAGCTGCTTGAGGTCGCCTTCACCGGAGCGCGCGCCTTCGTTGTTGGCCTGGCAGGCAACGATGCGGCCGCCCTCGGCGACCAGCGCCAACGCGCGGGCGAACAGCGCACGGGCTTCTTCACGCTGGCGCGGCGGCAGCACCAGCACCAGCGGGTAACGGCCCTTGCCGGCCACATCGTCCAGCTGGCCGCTGACGGTCCAGCCGGCGGCCAGCTGCAGCGGCTGCGCGAACGGGGCGAAGCTCTGTTCGCAGTGCAGCTCGCGGTTGCCGGCCGCTTCGCGCAGCGGCCAGCCATCGCGGGCACGCAGGAAAGCCACCGGGCCCTCCGGCCAGCGCAGGGCGCCTTGGGAGAACGGCAGGAGCAGGGTCTGCAGGGGGGCGTCGTCGCTGGAGGCCATCGGCGCGGGTACTTCAAGCGTGAGGGCCGTCCATTGTACCGGCTTGGCCGGGCCGGCCCCGGCGGCCCGCTTTGCGAAACCCGAACGGGGCCTTGATCCGCCAGAAACATTGAAACGTTCAGGGTAGAGGCTCCCCCGGAAACCCAGGAGAACCTGCATGCGAGCCTTGTTCGTCGGTGGCGTGGTCGACAACAGTGAAATGGACCTGGAAGGCAGCCATCCGCCCGTGCACTACCCCGAGGACACCGGCGGCGGCCACTCGCGCTACCGGCTGCACCAGGTCGGCCATGGCGCCGATGGCAGCGTGGCCTACGCCGTCTACGGGGCACCGGACCTGGCCGATGACGAGGTGGCGAGGATTGCAGAGGAGCGGGCGTACGCACGCCGATTCGAGGCGACGCCGACCCTGTTCGAGCATTGACACACCGGTAGCGCCCGAGCCCACGCTCGGGCGACGGCGCAGCCGAGCGTGGGCTCGGCTCTACATCCGATCAAGGCGCCTTGGGTGGCAGGCGGTTGATGCTGGCGATCTCGTCCAGCCACACATGGTGCTGCTGCACCGGCGTGTCGTAGTCATCCAGGCGCAGCTGGCCGTTGCTGCCTTCATCACCAGCGACGTTGCGGTACTGCTGCACGGTTGGCCTCACGGCCACCGTGCCGAGCAGGCGGCGGCCATCGTGCAGAATCAGTTCCACCTGCGTTTCGCCTTCCAGCTGCGGCAGCAGGGCTTCCAGGCGCGCGACCTGCGCCGGATCGGTATGGATACGGGGAGCTATGCGGGACATCGGCGACCTCCTGCATGCAGGGTCACCGATCGGCCGTGAATGCTCAGTGCAGCGCGCTGTCCGCGCGGGGTACCTGCACCTTGCGCACCGCAGCCACCAGCTGCGCCACCGAGTACGGCTTGGCCACGTGTTCCTGGAAACCCGACGCCAGCGCACGGCGGCGGTCATCGGCACGCGCCAGCGCGGTGACGGCGACCGCGGGCAGGGTCGTGGCATCCACGCCCATGTCCTCGCGCAGCGTGCGCACCAGGCCATAACCATCCATGCCCGGCATGCCGATGTCGGTCAGCATCACGTGGTACTGCAGATGGCCGGTGTCGGCCAGCAACGCCAGCGCCTCACCGGCCGAACTGGCCGCCGATACGCTGGCGCCCTGCTCTTCCAGCATGCGCCGCAGGTACTCCAGCACTTCCGGCTGGTCTTCCACCGCCAGCACGTGCATGCCGCGCAGCGGATACGGCTCGACGATCACCGGTTCCAGGATCGGCCCGCTGATCACTTCGCGCAGCGGGCGCCGCTCGGCATCGGGAAGGTGCTGCGGCAGGCGCACGGTGAACGTGGCGCCATGGCCGTGGCCCTCGCTGGCCGCAGCGACCGTGCCGCCATGCAGTTCGACCAGCTGCTGCACGATCGCCAGGCCCAGTCCCAGTCCACCATGGCGCCGGGTGGTGGTGCCATCGGCCTGGCGGAAGCGGCTGAACAGGTGATTGAGGAATTCGGGTGCGATGCCATCACCGGTGTCGCGCACGGTGATCTCCCAGTGGTTGCCGTCGGCCCGCAGCTGCAGGTCGATGCGGCCTTCAGCCGGGGTGAACTTGATCGCGTTCGAGAGCAGGTTCCAGAACACCTGCTGCAGGCGCGTGGCATCGCCCAGCACCAGGCTCGGCTGTTCGGGCAGTTGCAGGTGCACGTCCAGTGCCTTGCCTTCGGCCACAAGTTCCTGCGCGCCGATGGCCTCGCCCAGCACCGTGCGCAGGTCCAGCACTTCCACCTCCAGCTGCACTTTGCCCAGCAGCATGCTGCTGAGGTCCAGCATGTCCGAGATCAGCCGCTTCTGCGCGCCGGCGCTGTTGGCGATCACGTTCAGGCCCTTGTACAGAGGGCTGGTGTTGTCCACACGCTGCAGCAGCAGCTCACTCCACCCGAGGATGGTGGTCAGCGGCGTACGCAGTTCATGCGACAGCGTGGCCAGGAACTCGTCCTTCAGCCGCGCCATGTTCTCCGCAGCGCTGCGCGCGGCGCGTTCGGACTGCAGCAGTTCCTCGCGGGCCAGTTCGATCTCGCGGCGTTCGGTCACGTCCGGGCTGCTGCCGGCCAGGCCGATGAAGCGGCCCATCCGCGAGAAACGCGGGCGTGCGTTCATCTCCAGCCAACGCCACTGGCCATCGGCGCGCCGCGCACGCACCAGCGCGTGCATCGAACGCTGCGCCTTCAGCGCTTCCTGCAGTTCGTATTCGAATACCGACGCATCGTCCGGATGCACCAGGCCGCGCCAGACATCTTCCGGCACACGCGTCTCGTCGCCACCGAAGAACTCGCTGAAGGCGCTGTTGACGAAACGGGCATGGCCGCGCTCATCGAGCACCCACACCGGCATCGGCAGGCCGTCGGCCAGTGCGCTGAAGCGCGCTTCGCTCTCGCCCAGCTCCACTTCCATCTGCTTGCGCGCGGTGATGTCGAAGAACAGGATGCCGACCTTGTCCTCGCCTGGCCGGCCCACGCGCACCGCGTCGACCGCGAACGAACGACCCAGCGCACGCGCTTCCATCTCGAACTGGGCGGGACGGCCGCTGCGTGCGACCTCGCCGTAGATGCGGAACCAGTCCTGCTCATGGTTGGGTTCCAGCCCGGTCATGCGCTGTCCACGCGCATCCTTCAGCCCGGTGTGGCGCTCGAAGGCATCGTTGACCTCGAGGAAACGATAGTCGACCGCACGATCGCCCTCGAACAGCACCTGGATCACGCAGAAACCAGCGTTGATGCGCTCAAGCACGCCATGATGCAGGTCGGGTTCGGGCGCCTGCACCATCATCGGTGGGCGCTCCACGAGGGGCGGCAGTGTGGACAAGGGCGTCTGGACGGGCCGGATTGGAAGCACAGCATCTTCCAAAGCGCGTATTCACAGCGTCAAGCGCCGTCAGTCATGGTTGACGACGATGAATTGGCGGCAACCGCGCTTGTCGGTGTCGCAATCGGCCGTTGCGGTGGCTGGAAAGCGGGATCACACTCGATCTATAAATCGCATCGTCCCCGTCGATGGGACGCAGGAGACCGTCATGAACCGCTCGTTGGCCACTGCCCTGCTGCTGGCAGGCGCCCTCATGGCGGGCAGCGCGAACGCCGCGCCGCGCGCCGTCACCGATCCGGATGCGCCCCGCGCGCTGCAGGCCAATGGCCCGGTCAGCGTGAAGTGGGACGATCCAGCCGGATTCACCGAAATCCGCCAGAGCACCAACCGCTTCGAGGCCGAACGCGGCAACTGGGTGCAGCAGCTGGCCAGCTACGTGCAGACCACGGCGGCCAAACCGCTGCAGCCCGGGCAGACCCTGGACGTGACCCTGGTCGACATCAAGCGCGCCGGCGACTACGAGCCCTGGCACGGCCCGCGCGGCAGCGACATCCGGATCATGCGCGACATCTATCCGCCGCGGATCACCCTGCAGTACACGCTGAAGGACGCCAGTGGTCGCATCGTCGATGAGGGCGAAGCCAAGCTCAGCGACACCGGCTACCTGCACAACCTGGGGCTGAAGAGCGACAGCGATCCGCTGCGCTACGAGAAGCGCCTGATCGACGACTGGGTGAAGCGTGAGCTGAGCACGCGGGCTACTGCTGCACGATGATTCCGGGCAGCTCTACCTGCCGGCAGGTGTCGACCTTGGTCGACACGCATTGCACGGTGCCGACCAGGGTCGGCTGCTACCAGAGCCGAGCGCGGGCTCGGCTCTACACGTAGACTTTCGCCACGCGCTTGACCGCGCACGGCAGCTGGTAGGCACTCACGCCGCAGCGCGGCGCCAGTTCCGACAGCGTCGGCGCAGAACCCCACAGTTCCACCACACTGCCGATGCCGGCCTGCGCATGCGCGGTCAGGTCCACCGTCAGCATGTCCATCGACACGCGCCCGATCAGTACGCCGGGCTGGCCATCGATCAGTACCGGCGTGCCGTTGGGGGCGAACTGCGGATAACCGTCGGCATAGCCAAGCGCGACCACGCCCACGCGGGTGCGCGCCTTGGCCACGAAGCGTGCGCCATAGCCCACCGGCTCACCGGCCTCGATCCAGCGCTCGGCAATCACCTTCGACTGCATCGTCATCACCGGGCGCAGGCGCTCGGTCAGCGCGGTGTTGTCCGGCAGCGGATTGGCGCCGTACAGCATCAGGCCCGGGCGCACCCAGTCGCTGCGTACATCCGGCCAGCCCAGCAGTGCCGGCGAATTGCACACGCTGGTCTCGCCGTCCAGGCCGTCGATGGCGCGCGCGAAGGTCGCCGCCTGTTCATGGGTGCGTTCGCTGTCCAGCTCATCGGCACGCGCCAGGTGGGTCATCAGCACGATGCGCTCGACCTGCGGCAGCGCCGACAGGCGTGCATGCGCGGCGCGGAAGCTGTCCACGTCCAGGCCGAGGCGATGCATGCCGCTGTCCAGCTTCAGCCACACGGTCAGCGGGCGCGGGCTGTCGAATGCGACCAGCGCTTCCAGCTGCCACGGCGAGCCCACCGCGAACCAGAAATCGTGCTCGGCCACCAGCGCCATGTCACTGGGTTCGAAGATGCCTTCCAGCAGCAGGATCGGCGCACGGATCCCGGCCTGGCGCAGTTCCAGCGCCTCTTCGATGGTGGCCACGCCGAAACCATCAGCCTCGCCTTCCAGCGCCTGTGCACAGCGCACCGCGCCATGGCCATAGGCATCGGCCTTGATGATCGCCAGGGCCTTGCCACCGCCCAGTTCACGGGCAAGCCGGTAATTGCTGCGCAGGGCGCCCAGATCGATCAGCGCGCGGGCAGGACGCATGTGCGGTTCTCATGTTGCGGGGCGTGACCGTACTGGCCGTAGCGGAAAATATCCAGTCCTTCGGTGCTGATCTGCGGCTGGCGCGCGCTCATCAGGTCGGCCAGGTAACGGCCCGAGCCGCAGGCCATGGTCCAGCCCAGGGTGCCGTGGCCGGTGTTGAGGTACAGGTTGCGGAACGGCGTGGCGCCGATCACCGGCGTGCCGTCCGGCGTGGCCGGGCGCAGGCCTGTCCAGAACTGTGCGCGCGACAGGTCGCCGCCCTTCGGGTAGAGGTCGCTGACCACCAGCTCCAGGGTCTCGCGGCGTCGCTGCGACAGCGACAGGTCGAAACCGGCCACTTCGGCCATGCCACCGACGCGGATGCGGTCGTCGAAGCGGGTGACCGCCACCTTGTAGCTCTCGTCGAGGATGGTAGAGGTCGGCGCCATCGCCGGGTCGGTGATCGGCAGGGTCAGCGAATAGCCCTTCAGCGGGTACACCGGCAGGCGCATGCCCAGCGGTGCGACCAGCGCCGGCGAATAGCTGCCGAGCGCGACCACGAAGCGGTCGGCGGTTTCCCGCTTGCCGTCGATGCGCACGCCGGTGATGCGGTCGCCCTCGAACTCGAGGCCGGTGATGTCCTGGTCGAAGCGGAACTCGACGCCGGCGTCCACGCACATCTGCGCCAGGCGCCGGGTGAACAGCTGGCAGTCGCCGGTCTGGTCACGCGGCAGGCGCAGCGCGCCGACCAGGCCATCGACATGCGCCAGGGCCGGTTCGGCCTGGATGATGCCGGCGCGGTCCAGCACCTCGTACGGCACGCCGTACTGGGCCAGGATCTCGATGTCCTGCGCAGAGGCATCCAGCTGCTGCTGGGTGCGGAACAGCTGCGTGGTGCCCAGGTCGCGGCCTTCGAACTCAATGCCGATCTGCGCGCGCAGCTCGTTCAGGCAGTCGCGGCTGTACTCGGACATGCGCACCATGCGCGCCTTGTTGATCGCGTAGCGCTCGTGGGTGCAGTTGCGCAGCATCTGCCACAGCCAGCGGTACTGGGCCAGGTCCATGCCCGGCTTGATCGCCAGCGGCGCGTGCTTCTCGAACAGCCAGCCGATGGCCTTCTTCGGCACGCCCGGGGCTGCCCACGGCGAGGTGTAGCCGAACGACAGCTGGCCAGCATTGGCGAAGCTGGTCTCCAGCGCCGGGCCGGGTTGGCGGTCGATGACCGTGACTTCAAACCCGGCCTGTCGCAGGTACCAGGCACTGGTGGTGCCGATCACGCCGCTGCCGAGGACTAGAACTCGCATGGGACTTCTCCAACCCGATCATTCCCTGCACTGGAGCGTGCCGGGACCATAATTGGGGAAGTATAGACAGCCAATCCCAGTTGATTTGCCTGATTTGAAATCAACCGGCAGGATGTTCTCCTGCAATTCATTCCCCAAGGTTGACGGCCATGGCCACCCGTACCCGCGAACTGGACAAGATCGACCGCAAGATCCTGCGCATCCTGCAGGCGGAGGGCCGTATTTCCTTCACCGAACTGGGTGAGCGGGTCGGCCTGTCGACCACCCCGTGCACCGAGCGCGTGCGCCGGCTCGAGCGCGAAGCGGTGATCACCGGCTACCACGCCCACCTGGACCCGGCGGCGGTGAAGGCCAGCCTGCTGGTGTTCGTGGAGATCAGCCTGGCCTACAAGTCCGGTGACATCTTCGAAGAGTTCCGGCGCGCCGCCCTGAAGCTGCCCAATGTGCTCGAGTGCCATCTGGTCTCGGGCGACTTCGATTACCTGCTGAAGGCGCGGATCAGTGAGATGGCCTCCTACCGCAAGCTGCTCGGCAGCACCTTGCTGACACTGCCGCATGTGCGTGAATCCAAAAGCTACATCGTGATGGAAGAAGTGAAGGAAACGCTGAGCCTGCCGATTCCGGATTGAGGCGGTCGCAGGTTGGGGTCAGAGCCCGCGTTGCGGGATCCGGCCCCGGTCGGGGTCAGGCAAGGGGTCAGATCCCGCGCAGCGGGCTCTGACCCCGGTCATGTCGACAGTCAGCGCTGCTGCGGATGCTTCTGCGAGCGCTGTTCCTGCTGCTTGCCACCCTTGTGCGGCTGCTGCGGTTCCATCTGTTGTTGCTGCTGTTGCTGCGGGTTGCGGCCCTGCGGTTCCTTGCCGGGATGACGGTTCTGCTGGTTTTTCATGATCGCGATCCAGTGGACAAAGGACATGCGGCGGCGGAATGCCGGCGCAGGGCCACGGTGGTCCCGGCACGGTTAATCGCAGGCGAAAAAGCAGTGATCGGCAGGATGTTGTTTTCGTGCGTTCAGGCCGTGCAGTGTGTGGAAGCTGCCACCCTTGCCTGGCATCCGAGCTCAGCGCTTGATCTGCTGCCCATCGCCGGCCGGCACGCTGTCGTAATAGCGGCCGGTACGCGAATCGAACACCCGGTTCGGGCCAGCCGGGCGCACGCCAGGCACGATGCGGCCATTGCGGTCATAGACCTTGTCGGCCGGCCTCGGCGCCGGGGCGGGCGCAATCCGGGCAGGACCCGTGGACCTGATCGGCTGCGCCGGCTGCGGCGACGGCAGCACCTGCGGCTGCGGGCGTGCGGCCTGCGGCGGCGGTACCACCGGCGCCGGAGCCACGGTGGTCGCGCTGCGGGTGACCGTCGGGTCGGCAGCAGGCACCTGGGCCAGCGCCAACGTGGGCAACAGGGCCATCAGCAGCAGGGGAAGGGTCGGTTTCATGGCACGCTCCGGCGTGGATCGCATTTACCTTGCGCCTGCACCTGTGTGCCGCCCATGAACGGCCGTCACACTTGCAAGCGCGCGCCGGCACCCCCACGTTTTCCGGCATCCCCAGGCCATCGACCCCACGGAGAGCCGGCATGACTGCCTTCGACCTGACGCCCCCCACTGCCACCCAGACCGAGGCGCTGATCGCCGGCCTCAGCAGCGAAGAGCGCCGCGTGCTGCTGCAGCACGGTACCGAAGCGCCGTTCTGCGGCGTGTTCCTGGACAACAAGCGCGAGGGCGTCTACTGCTGCCGGCTGTGCGCGCTGCCGCTGTTCCGCTCCAGCACCAAGTTCGATTCCGGCACCGGCTGGCCCAGCTTCTTCGCCCCGTTCGACCCGGCGCACGTGCGCGAGATCCGCGATACCAGCCATGGCATGGTGCGCACCGAGATCACCTGCGCGCGCTGCGGCAGCCACCTCGGCCACGTATTCCCGGATGGTCCGCCGCCCACCTACGAGCGCCACTGCCTGAACTCCGTCTCACTTTCGTTCACCGGCAATGGCGAGCCCTGGCCCGACCCGTTGCAGCGTGGCGGCGCGGAAAGCGGTGTGGCGGGCTGAAACACCCCGCTGACCGATTTCACAGAATTCCCTCTTCAGAAAACCGGGTGACGGGCCGACAAGGAGATATCCCCCCTCCTTGCGTCGCCCCATGCTCATCATCGTTGGATTCCTGGTCGTCATCATCAGCGTGATCGGGGGCTACCTCGGTGCCCACGGCCGCCTGGGTGCCCTCTGGCAGCCCTACGAGCTGGTCATCATCGGCGGTGCCGCACTGGGCGCGTTCCTGGTCGGCACCCCGGCCAAGACGGTCAAGCAGACCCTGCAGGCCATGGTCGGTGTCTTCAAGGGTCCGCGCTACAAGCAGCAGGACTACATCGATGTCCTCAGCCTGCTCTATGAACTGCTCAACAAGGCCCGCCGCGAAGGCTTCATGGCCCTGGAAGACCATGTCGAGCGGCCGGCCGAGAGCGCCCTGTTCGCCAACTACCCCAAGGTGCAGGCCGACCACCACCTGATCGACTTCATCACCGACTGCCTGCGCCTGATGATCGGCAGCAACATCGAGCCGCACGAGCTCGAGCCGCTGCTGGAGCTGGAACTGGAGAAGCACCACGCCGAGGCCATGGCGCCGTCGCAGGTGCTGACCAAGGTCGCCGACGGACTGCCCGGTTTCGGCATCGTCGCGGCGGTGCTCGGCATCGTCATCACCATGGGCTCGATCGGCGGTGACATCGTCGAGGTCGGTGGCCACGTGGCCGGCGCGCTGGTCGGTACCTTCCTGGGCATCCTGCTGGGCTACGGCTTCGTCGGCCCGATGGCGGCAGCAATGGAGGCCCGCGCCGAGCAGGACAGCCGCATCTACGAATCGGTCAAGACCGCCCTGCTGGCCTGCCTGCGCGGCTACAACCCGAAGATCGCGCTGGAATTCGCCCGCAAGACGCTGCCGTCGAACGTGCGCCCGGCCTTCTCCGATTTCGAGCAGCACCTGAAGACGGTCAAGTAAACCATGGCCGAGACCAAGCCCACTGTCATCGTCCGCCGGGTCAAGAAGGCCGGCCACGCCGCCCATCATGGCGGTTCGTGGAAGGTGGCCTATGCTGACTTCGTGACCGCGATGATGGCGTTCTTCCTGGTGCTGTGGCTGATGGCCACCACCAACAAGAACGACCGTGCGGCCATTTCCGAGTACTTCCGCAACCCCAGCCCGCTGAGCGGGCAGAACGCCACGCCGGCGCCCGGCATGGCCGGCCCGGGCGGCGCCAGCACCTCGATGATCAAGCTGGGTGGTGCCACCGACATCTCGCGCGGCAGCAGCAACGATCCCTTCCAGAACCAGAAGGAAGCGGTGCCGCAGCCGGTGGACCAGCAGCAGCGCGACAAGCAGCAGCTGGAAGCGCTGATGAAGGAACTGCAGGAAGCGATCAGCAGGAGCCAGGCACTGGAGCCGTTCAAGGACCAGCTGCTGCTGGACCTGACCCCGGAAGGCCTGCGCATCCAGATCGTGGACAAGCAGAACCGGCCGATGTTCGACCTCGGCAGCGCTACGCTGAAGCCGTACACGCAACAGATCCTGCACGAGCTGGCCAACTACCTGAACCATGTGCCGAACCGGATCAGCCTGACCGGCCACACCGACATCACCGCCTATTCGGCCGCGCGCGGCTACGGCAACTGGGAGCTGAGCGCCGATCGTGCCAACGCCGCACGGCGTGCGCTGGTGGACGGTGGCCTGGAGGACAGCAAGATCACCCGCGTGGTCGGCCTGTCTTCGTCGGTGCTGTTCGACAAGGCCGACCCGCAGAACCCGATCAACCGCCGCATCAGCATCGTGGTGATGACCCAGGCCGCCGAAGCGGCCGCCCTGGCCGGTGCCGGCCCGCAGGTGGGACTGTCGGCGCCGACCGCCGACCCGGACGTGCAGGCCGCGCAAGGTGAGGCCGCGCCCGTGGCACGTTGAACCGGGGTCAGATCCCTTTTCCATGTAAAGGGATCTGACCCCGCCTGCGTGCGGCCGGTACAATGGCGGTCTTTCCGTTTCCAGGTGACCCCACTCCATGTCCCAGAACTCCAAGGCCAAGCGCGACAAGCGCAAGAAGCAGCAGGCCAAGCGCCCGTTCCTCCGCCTGAATGCCCAGCAGCAGGTGCAGAACCATGCCGTGCTGACCAACGAAGACGGCCAGGTGGTCGCGGCCATCGGCCTGCAGGGCCGTGAGTGGCTGCTGGCGATCGGCGGCCAGACCATGGGCAACGCCGAGAATCCGGTACCGATGCTGGCCATGCTCAAGCACCTGGCCAACGTGCAGGAGAAGGAAGGCCGCAAGGTCAACCTGGAGTACTCCGAACTGCTGCAGAAGCTGCTGGACACCCTGGCTGCCGAATCCGAGCAGACCGCTGACGAATACCTGGACAAGCTGGTTGCCGAGTTCGAAGGCGTCGACGCCGCTGAAGGCGAAGAAGGCGAAGCCGTCGAAGGCGACGCGGCCGAAGAAGCCGCTGCCGAGGCCGCCCCGGCCGCTGACAGCGACAGCAAGCCGCAGGCCTGAACCGGCCGCGGCGGGTGACGGTCTACGTCGATGACGCGGTGCATCCCTGGCGCGGACAGCGCTGGGCGCACCTGATGGCCGACACCCTGGCCGAGCTGCACGCGATGGCGGCGCAGCTCGGCATTCCCCTGCGGGCCTTCCAGAACAAGGCCAGCGGTGCGCACTACGACGTCACTACCGAGCTGCGCGCACAGGCAATAGCGCTCGGTGCGCGGGCGATTTCCCGGCACACCGACCGTGACCTGGTCAAAGCGGTGATTGCCAACGCCAGGGCGCAGTACCGGCCGTAGGCCGCGCCCAGCAGATCGTCCCCGCCGGGTCGTGCCCGGCGGATCGGCCCATCGCTCAGAACGGGTCGCTGCCCAGCCGGATTTCCACGTTCAGCAGCGAGCACAGCGCCAGCATCGCGTCGTCGTCGCGGGTCAGCGCCATCACGCCGGTGAAGCCGTCGCTGCCGGCATCCACGCTCCACAGCGTGTAGTTGTGCTCGCGCAGGCGGTCGAAGGCGGTGGACATCAGCTGCACGCCGTCCAGGCCCTCGGCGAAGTCCTCGTCGTCCAGGTCGCCGCCCCAGTCCAGCTGCAGGTTGAAGCGCGCCGACAGCTCGTTCACCGCCGACTGCAGCGATTCCAGGTCATCGCGCTCCACATCGAAACCGGACTGCCAGGCGATGGCGGTGAACAGCGCCGGCAGCCAGTCGCTGTCCGCTTCCAGCGGCTGCCCGTCCTCGGACAGGTGCTCGCGCCAGCGGTTGAACTGCTGCAGGGCCAGCTCTTCGTCGCCCGGGTTGATCAGCACCAGCAGGTTCCAGACCCGCGCCTCGAAGCCCTCCTCGTCGAAGTCGTGGATGTCTTCCTCGAAGTCGAAATAGTCGCTGTTGTCGGGCATGGCGGAACGTCCTCTGGGGCAGGCCCGCATTCTACGGTTTATCCTGTGCCGCTGAAGCCGGCCTTGGTGGCCGTCACTGTGAATGAAGCGATGAGCGATACCCCTCCCGACCACCTGGCGATCAACCCGGCCAGCCCCTTCCATGATGCGCAGGCGCTGGAGCGCGGCGTTGGCGTGCGTTTCAACGACGTCGAGCGCGACAACGTCGAGGAATACTCGGTCAGCGAAGGCTGGATCCGCGTGCAGGCCGGCAAGGCCCGCGACCGCCGTGGCAACCCGATGACCATCAAGGTCAAGGGCAAGGTCGAGGTGTATTTCCTGGACCAGAAGCCGGAATAACCCGCTGTTCCGACCTGGGGTCAGGTCCCTTTCCTGCGGAAAGGGACCTGACCCCGCTCGACGGCGCACGACCGCCGCGTCATTCGCGCTTGCGCGATTCCAGCAGGTCCAGGTTGCGGATCAGGCGCCGCGAGATCTCATCGGAGATCACCCCGCGCCGGGTCAACCGGAACAGTTCCTCGCGCTCGGCATTCAGGCCCGCGCTGCGCAGCTGGCGGTAACCCAGCTCCATGCGCCGCACCTTCTCCGGGTCCACGTCGGGGCCGTCGTTGTCTTTCTCCAGGTGCCGCTGGTACAGCAGGCTCACCCGCGAGGCAGCATCGTTGTACAGCTGCACGTTCTCAGTGTTCTGGTTCATCACCAGCTGCTGGCGCATGCGTTCGACCCCGGCCAGCGCGGCCTTCGAGGACAGCTTGCGTGCCAGGTCCTCTTCCTTGCGCTCGCCCGAATCGGCTGGCAGCTGCAGGCCCTTCAGCAGCTGCGGCAGCGCCACGCTGGCGCCGATCAGCGAGAACAGGATCACCGCCGCGGCCAGGAAGATCACCAGGTCACGCGCCGGGAACGCACTGCCATCGGGCAGGAACAGCGGCAGGGTCAACACACCGGCCAGGGTGATCGCGCCGCGCACACCAGCCACCGAGGTCGCCACCACGATGCGCCAGTTCGGCGCCTCGCCCCGCTCCAGGCCACGGCGGCGCGCGCGCAGCAGGTTCCAGCGCAGCGACAGCCATACCCACAGCAGGCGCAGCAGGATCAGCGCCAGGTTGATCACCACCACGTATACCAGCAGCCACCATGCACTCTGGTGGCCGGACTCGTTCATGGTGGTGGTGGCGCGCTCGACGATGCCCGGCAGCTGCTCGCCCAGCAACACGAACATGATGCCGTTGAAGCTGAACTGCAGCATGTTCCAGACGCCCGCGCGCTGCACGCGCATGCTGCCGGAGACACGGCCGGTCAGCTCGACGTAGCTCATCGCGATACCGGCGGCGACCGCAGCGAGGATGCCCGAGGCATGGATTTCTTCGGCCAGCAGGTAGGCCGCGAACGGAATCAGCAGGTTGACCAGCATCGCCGCACCCGGCTCTTCGCCAAAGCGGCGCCACAACCAGCGCTGGAAGGTGGACACGCCGAGGGTGACCGCCACGCCCACGGCAAGGCCGGCCACCGCCACCCACAGGAAGGTCAGCGAGGCCGTGGCCAGCGAGAAGGAGCCGGTCATCACCGCGGCCACCGCGAAACGGAAGCAGACCAGGCCGGACGCATCGTTGAGCAGCGACTCGCCTTCCAGGATGTGCATCAGGCGCTTCGGGATCGGTGCCTTGGAGGCGATCGCCCCGACCGCCACCGGGTCGGTCGGCGAGACGATGGCCGCCAGCGCGAAGCACACTGCCAGCGGCATCACCGGAATCATCCAGTGGATCAGCAGGCCGGCGCCGATCACAGTGAACACCACCAGGCCGAACGCCAGTTCGAGGATCGCGCCCTTGTCGCGGAACAGGCCCTGCTTGGGAATGCGCCAGCCATCCAGGAACAGCAGCGGCGGCAGGAACAGCAGGAAGAACACTTCCGGCTCCAGCGCATGGCCGCGGTTGAACACGCCGGCGATCACCGCGCCCAGGCCGATCTGCACCAGCGGCAACGGCAGCGAGAACGGGAGGACGCGAACCAGGTAGCCGCTGGCGACAACGGCCACCAGCATCGCCAGGACGACTTCAATGGTATGCATGCTTCTTCCAGGAAGCGGCGCGTGGGGAGGCACGAGGGCCAGCGCCGGAAACCCGGAAAAAACTACCACATGCGGCCCTGACCGCGACGGCCGGGGCCGCCGCGCGTCAGCCCCGGCTCATGCCCCGTCGAACCGGTACAGATCCATGGCCAGGAAGCCGGCATCGATGCCGGCGTCGATGCGGCGTGCGCCGAAACCGCCCTCACCGGCCGCTCCCATCGCGAAGAACAGCGGCAGCAGGTGCTCGTCGGTCGGGTGCGCACGCTCGGCGAACGGGGCCTGCCGGCGGTAATCGAACAGCGCCTGGCGGTCATCAGCGGCCAGCCGCTGCTCCACCCACTCGATGAAGGGCCGCACGTATGGCGCTTCCTTGCCGTCCTGGTAGTCGCCCCAGTCGTGCAGATTGTGGGTGATGCTGCCCGAGCCGACCAGCAGCACGCCTTGTTCGCGCAGTGGTGCCAGCGCGCGGCCCAGCGCGAACTGATGCTCGGGGCCGAGCAGCGGCTGGATCGACACCGGCACCACCGGGATGTCGGCCTGCGGGCGCAACAGCCGCAGCGGTACCCACGCGCCGTGGTCGAGGCCACGCTGCGGGTCGATGGCCACTGGCAGGCCTGCGGCGGCGATGCGGCCAGCCACTTCTTCGGCCAGTGCCGGATCACCCGGCGCCGGATATTGCAGTTCGAACAGCCCGCGCGGGAAGCCACCAAAGTCGTGGATGGTCGGCGGCTGCGGATGTGCGCCGACCAGCGGCTGCCGGCCCAGCCAGTGCGCCGAGGCCATCACGATGGCGCGCGGCGGCGGCAGGTCGCGCGCCAGCTCGGCCAGGCGCACACCGACCTGGCCCGGATGCAGGGCGGTCATCGGCGAACCATGGGAGATGTACAGCGAAGGCAGGCGGGACATGGAATTCTCCAGTTGCAGGATCAGGCGGCGATCAGCGCGAACGCAGGGTCCACTTGCCATCGCCGACCAGGAACAGCACCACCAGCGCCAGCGCCCAGAACGCCGGGTATTCCCAGCCGCCGCCGGCATTGGCGAAACCGAAGCCGTTGGCGCCGTGCACGGTGACGATGGTGCCCAGCAGCAGCGGCACGCCGACCAGGCCCACCCAGCGCGCATAGATGCCCAGCAGGAGCGCGACAGTGATCACCAGCTCGACGCCGAGGGTGAGGTAGCCAAGCACGCCGGGCAGGCCCAGCGACTCGAAGAATGCTGCCGTGCCGGCCGGGGTGAATACCAGCAGCTTGGTCAGCGCATGGACCAGGAACAGCACGCCCAGGGCCAGGCGCAGCAGGGTGGCGCCATACGGGGCCAGCGGCGAAACAGGAGCGGTCGTGGCGTGCATCGGAAAGCACCTTGAAGGGAGTGGGCTCAGGTTATTGCGCCTTCACGGGCCGATAAATACGATCGATTGACCGTATTTATTTCAGAAGGCGCAACAATGGACACCCTTGAGGCGATGCGCGTGTTCGTGGCGGTGGTCGAGCGCAACGGCTTCAGCGCCGCCGCCCAGGCCCTGGACATGTCCACCGCCGGCGTTACCCGCCAGGTCGCCGCACTGGAAAAGCGCCTGTCCACCCGCCTGCTCCATCGCACCACGCGGCGGGTCAGCCCCACCAGCACCGGCGCCGCCTACTACGCCCAATGCGTGCGCCTGCTGGCCGAGTTCGACGCGCTGGAGGCCAGCATCGGCGCGCAGGCGCTGGAGCCCTCCGGCATGCTGCGCATCAATGCACCGGTCAGTTGGGGCATCGCCCGCCTCGGCCCACTGCTGGCCAGTTACCGCGAACGCTTTCCGCAGGTGGAACTGGACCTGGCCCTGTCCGACCGCCTGGTGGACATGGTCGAGGAAGGCTACGACGTGGCCATCCGCATCACCCGCGAGCCGGGCCCCACCCTGATCGCCCGCCGCTTGGGCGAATCGCGGGTGAGCCTGTGCGCCGCGCCGGCCTACCTGGCCGCACGCGGCGCCCCTCAGACCCCGCAGGACCTGCAGGCGCACGCGTGCCTGGGCTACAGCTACTGGGCCGCCGGTGACCACTGGCCGCTGCAGGGGCCGGGCGGCGAAGTGAAAGTAGCGGTGAACAGCCTGCTGCACGCCAACAACGGCGACGTGCTGCGTGAAGCGGCGATCGCCGGCATGGGCGTCATCCTGCAGCCCGACTTCCTGCTGGAAGACGCGCTGGCCGATGGCCGCCTGGTGCGCGTGCTGCCGGAATGGGAGGCCTCGCCGATCGGCATCTTCGCGGTCTACACCAGCCGCAGCCACCTGGCACCGAAGGTGCGCAGTTTCATCGACCATCTGGTGGACACCGGGGTGTAGCCGAGTCTGGCGCTTGCCGGTAGTGCCGGCCGCTGGCCGGCAATCAGACACATCCCGGTCTTGGGCGAATGCCGGCCAGCGGCCGGCACTACCGTCATGCTTCGGTCGGGTGTGCCGGCCGCCGGCCGGCACATACGAAACCCCGTCATGCTTCGGTCGGGTAGTGCCGGCCGCTGGCCGGCACATACGAACCCAGTCATGCTTCGGTCGGGTAGTGCCGGCCGCTGGCCGGCACATACGAAGCCCCGTCGTGCTTCGGTCGGGTGTGCCGGCCGCTGGCCGGCACATACGAAACCCCGTCATGTTTCGGTCGGGTAGTGTCGGCCGCTGGCCGGCACATACGAAACCCCGTCATGTTTCGGTCGGGTAGTGCCGGCCGCTGGCCGGCACATACGAAACCCCGTCATGCTTCGGTCGGGTAGTGCCGGCCGCTGGCCGGTACATACGAAGCCCCGTCGTGCTTCGGTCGGGTAGTGCCGGCCGCTGGCCGGCACATACGAAACCCGATCAGGCGGGGACCTCATCCAGCGCGTCGATGATCTGTTCCAGCGGCGCCGGCCGCCCCAACAGGTAGCCCTGCACCTGGTCACAGCCATGCGCAGCCAGCCAGTCCAGCTGCCCCGGCGTCTCCACGCCTTCAGCGATGATGGTCAGGCCCATGCTGTGGCCCAGCGACAGCAGCGCGCGGCAGATCGAGGCATTGCGTGGATTGGTTTCCACGTCGGCGACGAAGCTGCGGTCGATCTTCAGGATGTCCAGCGGCAGGTGCTGCAGGTAGGACATGCTGGAATAGCCGGTGCCGAAATCATCCAGCGACACGCGGATGCCCTGCTCGTGCAGGCGCTGCATGGTCTGCATCGCCTGTGCCGGCTTGCGCATCAGGCTGCTCTCGGTCAGCTCCACGTGCAGCGCGCCACGGGCCAGGCCGAAATCCTGCTGGGCACGGGTGAATTCGGCCACCAGGTCGCTGTTGAAGAACTGAACCGCCGACACGTTGACCGCGATCGGCAACTCACCCCACCCGGCCTCGACCAGACGGCGCTGCGCCTTCGCCGCCGCGCGGATCACCCAGCGGCCCAGTGCCAGGATCAACCCGGTGTCCTCGCACAGCTGGATGAACTCGTTGGGCGGGATGAAGCTGCCATCGGCCTGCGGCCAGCGCAGCAGTGCCTCCAGCGCTGCCGGGCTGCCATCGCCGGCATGCCGGATCGGCTGGAAATACAGCTGGAATTCGTTGTCGATGGCGGCATGGATGCGCCCGGCCAGGCGCAGGCGGTCGGCCAGGCGCGTGGTCACGGCCGCGTCGAACCAGACCACCACGTTGCCCTCGGCGCGCGCCGCATGCGCGGCCTGCGCGGCCATGCCGATCACCTGCTCGGCCGTGTGCCCGTCACCAGCGATGTGCACGGCCACGCCGATGCGCGGCTCGAACTGGTGCAGCGAGTCCTTGCCGCGCATCGGCGCCGACACGATCTGCAGCAGGTCGTCCAGCACGCGCTGGGTATCGTGCTCGGCACCGATGGCGAAGACGAAATCCTCGGCCGGCTGGAACGCCAGCGTGCCACAGCGTGCGCCCAGGCCCCCGAGCCGGGTCGCCATCGACTGCAGCACCGCATCGCCGATCTCGCGGCCCAGCGTATCGGCCACCAGCTGCAGCCCGCGCAGCTGCACGAAGGCGATGGTGTAGCCCTCCTCCTGCTCGTCCAGCTGTTCGGTCAGGGCGCGCACATTGAGCAGGCCGGTGGCCGGGTTGTGCCGTGCCTGATAGGCCAGGTCGCGCTCGTAGGCCAGACGCTCGCTGACATCCTCGGCCAGCACCAGGCACGCGGGCTGTCCGTCGAAGTCGAGCTTGGACAGGTGTGCGCGCACCTCGAACACACTGCCGTCCTTGCGCCGGTGCAGGCGCACGGTCGCGTCGGGGGGATCGCCCACCTGCGCCCGCTGGATGGCACCACGCACTTCGTCCCAGCCTTCGCGCGGGCGGATGTCGAGGATGCTCATCGCCAGGAACTCGTCGCGGCTGTAGCCGTACTGGCGCACTGCAGCGTCGTTGACCTCGATGAAGCGCAGCGTATCCGGGTCGAACACCCAGAACGGTGCCGGATTGCGGTCGAACAGCAGGCGGAAGCGGCGTTCCACTTCGCTCATCTGCTCGCGCGCCTGATAGCGTTCGCTCAGGTCGGTCAGCGCACCGATCATGCGCCGCTCGCTGTCGGCCACTTCCACCCGCTGCCCGCGCGCGCCGACCCAGCGCACCTCGCCCCCGGGCAGCACCAGGCGGAACACCTGGTCGAGCACAGCGCTGCCGGCGAAGGCCTGGTCAAAGGCCTGCTGCAGGCGCGCGGCATCATCGCGATGCACGCGCGCGAAGAAATCCGCGACCGGCAAGGCGTCGGTCTGTACCCCAAAGATCTCGCGGGCCAGCGGCGACCAGCGCAGCAGCGCGGCGTCCTCATCCACGTACCAGGTGCAGACACGCCCGACCTGGTGCGCCAGGCGCAGCTCGGCGTGGCCCGTCTTCAGTTCCTCGGCCATCGCCTGCTGGCTGCGGGTGCTGCGGCGCACGGCGTACAGCAGTACCAGCAACACCGCGATGTAGGCCAGTACGATCGCCACCGACGCCTTCAGGTACGGCCACCACGGTGCGAGTACATCTTCGTCGGCCAGGCCGACCTGCACCGCCAGCGGGCTGCGTTCGAGCGTGCTGATGGTGAGGATGCGCGGCACGCCGTCGACGACGCCGGGCATGCTGCCCAGCTCGACCACCGCCTGCGTGCCGAGCAGGTCCCGGCGCGGCAGGTCATAGCGGCGGCCCACCGTGCCATGCGGATCGGGTACGCGGGCCAGCATGTAGCCTTGGGCATCGCTGATCGAGACCAATCCGTTGGGACCGACATCCAGGCCGCCGACGATGCGCTGCAGTTCGCCACAGCGCAGCCGTGCCAGCAGCCAGCGCCCATCGGCCATCGGCAGCGCCAGCGGGACCACCCAGCCCCCGTCGCTGGCGCGCTGTGGCGGGCCGATGTACAGCGCGCTGCCCGAGCCGCGCCGTTGCGGATCGGTCCACAACGGCAACTGCAGGTCGCCCTTGCCGGCCGTCAATGCGCGGCCATAGCTGTCGAGCACCACGATGCTGTGCAGTTCGGCGTGCCGGCGCAGCACGCCGCCGATGGAGGCATCCAGCAAGGCCGGCGCCTGTGCCGGCACGCTGCGGAACAGTTCCGCGGCGTCGGCGGCGATGCCGGTCATGGCCCGCTCCAGGTTGCGCAGCTCCAGCGCCAGCAGGCGCTCGCTGCCCACCGCCAGCGCGCGGCTCTGCCGCTGCGCCGCTTCCAGGCGGCGGTGGTGGTCGTTGACCAGCATCAGGGCCAGACCGGTCACCAGCAGTACGCCCAGCAGCACACCGCCCCAGGTGATGGCGCGCAGCGGCCGGGCCAACGCCCGTTTCAGCGCGGGCATCGGTTGATGTTCCTTGTGCAGTCGGCTGGCTTCATGCGCGAACGAATCCTCCACGTCCCCGACCTCAACGGCCGGCGGACGCCATTCTTGACGCCTGACCCCGCCCTGCATGGCCACCTCCCCGTGTCCGCGCAGGGTTCCAGGGTCCAGCATGCACCACCCCGGTGACGGCGTGAAGATCGCATCCGCAGGTTCAGCCAGATCCTGCACAGGGCGGGCCCCGCAGGGGGGCGGCCAGTGGCGCCGGAGCGGATTAGACTTGGGGTTTTCCGCTGCAAGAGAAGTCCATGTCCAAGCTGCGCCGTCCCACCCTGGCGCTGGCCATTGTTGCCAGCCTGTCCCTGGCCGCCTGTGACCGCCCGGCCGACCCGGCCGTCGGTGCCACCGCGCCGGCCGATGCCGCCCCCGCTGCGGCCAAGCCGATGCTGGGCAGTTTCGGCTTCGATGCCAGCGGCATGGACCGCAGCATCGCCGCCGGCGACGACTTCTTCGGCTTCGCCAACGGCACCTGGGTGAAGAACACCGAGATTCCGGCCGACCGCTCGCGCTTCGGCAGCTTCAATGTCATTGCCGAGAAGACCCTGGCCGACACCCGCGCCATCCTGGAAGGGGCCGCCGGCAACACCCAGGCCAGCGGCGACGACAAGCTGATCGGCGACTACTACGCCGCCTACATGGACGAAGCCGGCATCGAGCAGCACGGTCTGGCGCCGGTGCAGCCGCAGCTGAAGGCCATCGATGCGATCGCCGACAAGGCCGGGCTGGCCCGCGCACTCGGCGGCGACCTGCGCGCCGACGTCGACCTGCTCAACGCCACCAACTTCTACACCGACCGCCTGTTCGGCCTGTGGGTGTCGGTGGACATGCTGCAGCCGGATCGCACCGCACCGTACCTGGTGCAGGGCGGCCTGGGCATGCCCGACCGCGATTTCTACCTGGGCGATGGCCGCATGGCCGAACTGCGCAAGCAGTACCAGGCCTACATCGCACAGATGCTGCAGCTGGCCGGCGTCGCCGACCCGGCCGGCAAGGCGCAGCGCATCCTTGCGCTGGAAACGAAGATCGCGCAGGCGCATGCCACCCAGGAAGAAACCAACGACGTGACCAAGGGCGCCAACCCCTGGACCCAGGCCGACTTCAATGCAAAGGCGCCGGGCCTGGACTGGAACGCCTTCCTCGATGCGGCCGCGCTGGGCAACCAGCAGGACTTCATCGTGTGGCAGCCCAAGGCCGTGGCCGGCCTGTCCAGGCTGGTCGCCACCGAGCCGCTGGACGCCTGGAAGGACTACCTGGCGTTCCACGCGCTGGACCGTGCCGCCGCCTACCTGCCGAAGAGGTTCGCCGATGCCCGCTTCGCCTTCCATGGCACCGCGCTGAGCGGCACGCCGCAGCAGAGCGACCGCTGGAAGCGCGCGGTGGACGATGCCAACCATGCCGTCGGCGAAGCGATCGGCAAGCGCTACGTCGAAAAGCACTTCGACGCCAGGACCAAGGAGCGCGCGGACGAGATGGCGAAGAACATCATCGCCGCTTTTGCCAAGCGCATCGACGCGCTGTCGTGGATGTCGCCGCAGACCAAGGCGCATGCCAAGGCCAAGGTCACGGGCCTGACCGTGGGCATGGGCTATCCGGAGAAGTGGCGCGACTACACCGGCCTGGAGATCCGCCGTGATGACCCGCTGGGCAATGCACAGCGCGCCGAGCTGTTCGAGTACCAGCGCAACATCGCCAAGCTGGGCAAGCCGGTCGACCACAGCGAGTGGGCGATGCTGCCGCAGACCATCAATGCGATGAACGTGCCGCTGGAGAACCGCCTGGTGTTCCCGGCCGCGATCCTGCAGCCGCCGTTCTTCGACGGCGCTGCCGACGACGCGGTGAACTACGGTGCGATCGGTGCGGTGATCGGCCACGAGATCAGCCACGGCTTCGACAACGCCGGCGCGCTGTTCGATGAGACCGGCAAGCTGCACAACTGGTGGACCGCCGAGGACCTGAAGCAGTTCAACGCCGCCGGTGATGCGCTGGCCGCGCAGTTCAGCAGCTACGAGCCGTTCCCCGGCGTGCACGTGAACGGCAAGCTGACCCTGGGCGAGAACATCGCCGACGTGGCTGGCCTGGGTACCGCCTACGATGCCTACCAGCTGTCGCTGCAGGGCAAGCCGGGCCAGACCCTGGAAGGCTTCAGCCCGGACCAGCGCTTCTTCCTCGGCTTCGCCCAGGCGTGGCGCAGCAAGAGCCGCGAGCAGGCGCTGCGCAACTCGCTGCTGACCGATGTGCATGCCCCGGGCCAGTTCCGCGCATTGACCGTGCGCAACATCGACGCCTGGTACCCGGCGTTCGAAGTGAAGGAAGGCCAGAAGCTGTACCTGGCCCCGGACAAGCGGGTCAAGGTGTGGTGATGTAACCGGAACGGGCGCCGCAAGGCGCCCGTTTCATTTCCGGGTAGCGGCCAACCATCGTCGGCGCATGCCTCGTTCTGGTGGATGCCAACCTTGGTCGGCACATACTTCGCTCTGGTGGGTGCCGACCTTGGTCGGCACGGGGTAGGAATCCACGCATGGCGTGGATCTACCTGCGGGTGATGGCAGCCATCAGCAGGGCACTCCCAGCCAACACCGCCGCAGCCCACAGATTCGCATGCAGGCCCACGCCATCCAGCAGGCGGCCACCACCCCACGCACCCATTGCGATGCCGATGTTGAATACCGCCACATACAACGCGGTGGCGATCTCCACGGCCTGCGGCACCGCCTTCATCATCCAGCTCATCAGGCCCACCGATACACCGCCATAGGCCAGACCCCACAGCAGCAGCACCGCAATACCTGCGGAGGGCGTATTTCCCACCCACAGGAACAGCAGAGGCGTCAGCAGCAGGCCCGAGGCTATCGCCAGCAGCATGCCCAGTGGATGGCGCGCAGCCAGCGGCCCGGCGATGAAGTTGCCGGCGATGCCAGCCAGGCCGTACCCAAACAGCAGTGCACCTATCCACGACGCATCCACGCCCGATACGGACGTCAGCAGCGGCCGCACGTACGTGAAGGCGATGAAGTGCCCGGACACCAGCAGCCCGGTCAGCCACAGGCCACGCCGCAGGTTGCGCTGGCCAAGCTGCTGCACGAACTGACGCGGCCGCACCGATGTGCTGACCGGCAACGCGGGAACCACCCGCAGATGCAGCAGCATCACCGCCGCACTGAACAACGTCATCGCCACGAACGCGCTGCGCCAGCCCAATGCATCCCCGATCAGCGCGCCCAACGGAACGCCGAGCACCGAAGCTGCGGCCACGCCTCCGAAGATGATCGAGGTGGCCAGACCGATGCGCTGCGCAGGTACCAGGCGCGCTGCCAGCCCACCGGCAATGGTCCAGATGCCGCCCATGCAGAACCCCACCAGCACACGCGCGGCCAACAGCCAGCCGATGCCAGGTGCCAGCGCCGACGCAAGGTTGGCGACCAGCAGCAGGCCCAACAGCGCACACAGGATGCGGCGACGATCGATGCCACCGGCTGCGATCACCGCAAGCGGGGCGAACACTGCCGCCAGCAGGGCGGGCAGTGAGATCATCAGGCCGGCGGTGCCGGTGGACGCGCCGAGATCTTCGGCGATGGGAGTCAGCAGGCCGACCGGCAGCATTTCGGTGGTGACCACCGAGAACGTGGCGAGGCCGACGGCGGAGACCGCCCACCACGGATGGCGGGGCACAGACGCGGCATGCGCAGGCGATGAAGCGCTCACGGGATGATTCCTTCAGGGGATGTGGACGCGGCAGACGGGCGCAGCGCACGTTGCACGAGCAAGGCGAACAGCAGCACGCCACCGCCTGCCGCCAGCGCAACCACAAAACCGCTGCGCACGCCCGCCGCATCGACGCTCTGTCCGGACAGCGCCGCGCCCAGCGCCACGCCGATGTTGAGGCCGGCCAGCAGCCACGTCATGCCTTCGGTCAGGCGTGCTTCGGGCACGCGTTGTTCAACCAGCGACATCGCCACGATCATCGTCGGCGCGAAGAACACCCCGGCCAGCAGTACCGCAGCGGCCAGTGCCCGCAGACTGCCGACCCACAGCAGCGGCAACGTGGTCAATGCGGTGGCCGCTGCTCCGGCCAGCAACAGGCGCGGCAGCGGCATCGGCAGCTTCAGGGCACCAAACAGCAGGCCCGCCGCGCAGCTGCCCAGCGCGTAGGCCGACAGCACCCAGCTGGCAGCTAGTGGCTGTCCGCGCAGCTCGGCCAATGCCACGCTGGTGATGTCGACGGTGCCGACGATCACGCCCATCGCCAGCATCAGCAACGCCAGCAGGCGGATCTCCGGTTGCCGCAGCAGCGAGTGCGAGGATGTTGCACCTTCGTAGTGCTGTGTCGGCGGCTCGGTGCCCCGCTGCAGCACCAGTGCGGCGACGCCGGCCACCAGCAGCAGGGCGGCCGCCAGTACGCCAGCCTGTGGCCATACCGCCACCGACAATCCGACGGACAACGGTGGCCCGGCGATGAAGGTCACCTCGTCGAACACGGTCTCCAGCGAATACGCGGTCTGCAGCTGTGGTCGTCCGCGATGGGTCGCGGTCCAGCGCGCTCGCACCATCGCCGACACGCTGGGCATGCAGCCGGCCAGCATCGCCGCAACGAACAGCGTCCAGTCCGGCGCGGCCAGCAGCGTGCACGCGAGCAGCAACAGCAGACCGGCCGCACTGGCCGCAGTGGCCCATGGCAGTACCCTGCCCTGCCCGCGCCGGTCGACCCAGCGCGACACCTGCGGCGACAGCAACGCATAGGTCAGCACGAAGGTGGCCGACACCGCACCGGCCAGTGCATAGCTGCCGCACAGCTGGGACAGCAAGGTGATGATGCCGATACCGGTCATCGGCAGCGGCAGGCGTGCCAGCAGCCCGGCCAGGGCGAGGCCGGCGGTGCCGGGGGTCGCGAACAGGTCGCGATAGGGGGTGGCCATCAGGTTCTCCAAGGCAGCGACTTGCCTGGCGCACGGGGCGCCATGACAATACATACGGGGCGTATGAATAAGAGGCTACATTCATACGCGCCGTATGTAAATAATCATGCACTGCGTATGTAAGGAGCTCTGAATGGTTCGCCGCACCCGCGCTGAGATGGAAGAAACCCGCGCCACCCTCCTGGCCACCGCCCGCCGGGTGTTCAGCGAGCATGGCTATGCCGCCACCTCGATGGACGACCTGACCGCCCAGGCCGGGCTGACCCGCGGCGCGCTGTACCACCACTTCGGCGACAAGAAGGGTCTGCTGGCGGCTGTCGTCGCCCAGCTCGATGCCGAGACCGACCAGCGCCTGCAGGCGATCAGTGATGCCGCCGACGATGCCTGGGAGGGCTTCGTGCAGCGTTGCCGCGCGTACCTGGAGATGGCGCTGGAACCGGAGATCCAGCGCATCGTGCTGCGCGATGCGCGCGCGGTGCTCGGTGGCGCCTCACCGGAATCGCAGCGCCACTGCGTGCATTCGATGCAGCACCTGATCGAACATCTGGTTGCCCAGGGCGTGGTGGCGCCGGTGAATGCGCAGGCGCTGGCGTCGCTGATCTATGGCAGCCTGGCCGAGGCCGCGTTCTGGATCGCCGAGGGCGAGGATGGCGACGTGCGCCTGCGGCAGGCGACGGCGGCGCTGGAGATGCTGTTGCGCGGGTTGAAGTCGGCGGGGTAAGGCCCATCCACGCATGGTGTGGATCTACTTCGGCATCCGCGCGGGTAGAGGCCAACCTTGGTTGGCGCTCCTGCGGCACCGCGCGCAACGCGTGCCAACCAAGGTTGGCACCTACCGGGGAACGGCGGGCCACTCGCGCAGCACCGACACCGGCACGCCCATGCGCGCACAGGCGCGGCTGGCCAGGCCATCAGGCAACGCACGGCGGAACAGCGGCGCCATGCCCTGCATCAGCTTCGCCGACGCGGCGGCCTGCGCGCGCTGACGGCCACTGCGTTCAAGCATGCCTTCGGCCCAGTCCGGCAGCAGTGCCGCGCCTGCACCCAGGAACACTTCGCGCGACAGCCCCGGCACCGGTACCGGCAGGCGCACGCCGGACAGCACCTCCAGCACCTCGCGCGAGCGCTCGTCGACGCGCAGCTCCGGCTGCCGCGCACAGAAGTACGCCGCCACTTCCGCTTCGCTGCGCGGCACGTCCACCGCACCCAGTGCCTCGGCCACGCAGCGGTACTCATCGTAGTAACGGTCGGCGATGTGTGCCGGCACCTCCCGTCCGTACCGGCGGAAGCCCTGAAGGAACCCGAACGCCTCGGTCACATGCACCCAGGTCAGCAGCTGCGGATCATCGGCGGCGTAGGGTTCGCCCTGTGCGGTCTGGCCGCGGATCCGTGCATGGATGCGGCGCACCTTGGCCACCAGCGCCTCCACCTCGCCGGTGGGCGCATAGCTGGTACCGGCAACGAACGCGGTGGTGCGACGCAGGCGACCCACCAGGTCCTGGCGGAAATTGGAGTGATCGTAGACCCCGGCCAGCGCGCGCGGATGCAGGGTCTGCAGCATCAGCGCGCACAGGCCACCGGCCAGCATCGAGGGGAACTCGGCGTGCAGGCGCCAGGTCACGCTGTCGGGTCCAAACCAACCCGGGTCACCCAGCGGCTGGTCGTAATCGATGCCGCTCTGGCCACGGGGGAAGGCCTCCAGCACCCAGCGCCGGATCGGCGCGGTGACGGGGCGGGAGAGTCGCTGCAGCAGAGCCGGCATCACTGGTCCAGGAAAAGCGAAAGAATGGCCGCAAGTTGCGCGGTCGGCCCCGATTCTGGGCGATCACGATGCCGGCGGCGAGTCTTCGTACTCAGCCACGGTTTCATGTGCGGCCGCAGCACATTTCACCCTGCGACATCCTGTCGCAGGCAGCGCCTTCGATGCTGCGGTGCAACAACATTCACCGATTCAGGGAAAGCCCTTGCGCAGCTTGGCATTGCGCCCATTGCACGGCTCGCTGGAAGTGCTAGAACTGGAACCGCCACACCGTCCAATGCTGATCGACGCACGTTCCACAAGGAGCCAGCCATGATTGCTTTGTTCAAGGGTTTGGGAATTCTGCTTCGCGACAACGAGCTCTACAGCAGCCCGTTCGATAAACAGGTCGCGCATTGGCGCAATCTCAGCGAGCAGCAGATCCGCGATGAAGTCGCGGTGCTGGCCCAGGCCAAGTGCCAATGGCTTATCGCCTCGATCGTCGGCTGGCAGGCAGCCTCGCTGCTGATTCTTGGCCTGATCGCCAACTACCTCTGGCGCGACGACTTCCATATCACGTTCACCCGCGTGGTAGTCGTGTTCGGTTCGTGGGTCTCGATCCTGTTCGTGATCTGGTTCATGGCCAACATGTTCGATCAGCAGGCCGGTTTCGAGCGCTGGATGAAGGCGTTCAACAGTCGCGCACGCATCAGCTCCAAGGCCGACAGCGTCGAGCACGTGGCCGAGGCACTGGACCTGGCCGAGCATTACCCGGAAGTGCTCGATTACAAGCAGGCGGTCACCGCCAAGCGCGAGCTGCGCCACGAGGACATCCGCATCATGACCGAGATCGGGCGCATGAAGCAGCACTCCGAACTGGTCGGCCGCCTCAACCACGTGGGCGAGAACGAGCACCACCACGACCTGACACTACAGCCTGCCTACTGACCCTTCAGGGAAGCGGGGGGAGCCACAATGCCACCGTGATCACTCACGGTGGCATTGTTCTTTCCGATCCTCGCTGACGCACTGGGCGAAGCCCTTCGGCAGGCCCCTGAACTCCCGGGTCGTGCCGGCCGCCAACGCGAACGACCGTATCGGCGCTTTCGCACAGGCGGCATCAGGACGACAGGCCGGGTCCAGCACCAGGTAATGGCACTGGCCGCTGCGGCTGGCCATGCACTCGAAACGCGCCACGCCGTCCACTACCGTGCGCTTGCTGTACAGCGTGTCCACGCCATTGGCAGTGGTGCGGGTGATCGCGGTTTCAGTGGACTTCCGGCAACCGGCAAGCGCCAATGCGGCGAAGCCGACAAGCAGGAAAAAACGCATGCAATGCTCCTGGTGACAGAGGCTGCGGCGCGGCTACATGCCGCGGAACAGGCTCATGAACGGTTGGCTGACCACCAGCGTCTCCGTGCGCCCGCGCAGGCGCAGCACGCCGCGCCCGGTATCGTCGCGGCTCACCGCTGCCACCGCCTTCATGTTGACGATGGTGGAGCGGTGGATCTGGCGGAAGTGCTGCGGGTCGAGCACTTCCAGCAGTTCACGCAACGGTGTGCGCAACAGGCTCTCGCCGGCAGCGGTGACCACGGTGGTGTACTTGTTGTCGGCGCGGAAGTAGGCCACATCTTCCAGCATGATCAGCTGCGTCTCGCGGCCGTTGCTGGCGGTGATCCAGGCCAGTGGCGGGCGCTCCGCTGCGCCCTGCGACGGGCCCAGCCGCTGCAGCAGGCGCTCCAGCACGGCATCGTCCTGGCGCGTCGATGGCAGCCGCGACAGGATGCGCTCGCGGGTGGCCAGCAGGCGCTCGTCACTGACCGGCTTCAACAGGTAGTCCATCGCGCCCTGCTCGAACGCATCGATGGCGTACTGGTCGTAGGCGGTGACGAACACTACCTGGGTGCGCGGGCTCAGCTCGGACAGCGAGCGCGCGACCTCGATGCCGCTGATGCCGGGCATGCGGATGTCGAGAAAAGCGATATCCGGCTGCGTCTCGGCCAGCTGCTCCAGTGCACTGGCACCGTCCTCGCACTCGGCCACCAGCTTCAGCTCCGGCCACAACCGGCCCAGCTGCTCCACCAGTGACTGCCGCAGCAGTTCTTCGTCTTCGGCGATCAGGGCTTCAAGCGGCATGGCTGCGCTCCTTGGGCGACTGCGGCAGGGTCATGGTCGCGGCCACGCCGCTGGGGAAGTTGGCAACGATCGCCACGCCGGCCTGCTCGCCGCAGGTCAGGCGCAGGCGCTCGCGCAGGTTCTTCAGGCCGATGCCGGTACCGCTGGTGCCCTGGCCGAAGCCCAGCCCATCGTCGGCCACGGTCACGGTCACGTGGTCATCGAAGCCGCGCGCCAGTATCCAGATCGTGCCACCGCCGGGCTTGGGTTCCAGGCCGTGCTTGATCGCGTTCTCCACCAGCGTCTGCAGTGCCATCGCCGGCAGGTGCACGCCGTGCAGTTCGTTCGGTACCTGCATTTCCACCGCCAGGCGTGCGCCCATGCGGATGCGCAGGATTTCCAGGTACGCGCGGGTGCGGTCCAGCTCCACGCCCAGCGTGGATACCGATTCGTCCACCTGCGGCAACGAGCTGCGCAGGTATTGAATGAGGTGGCCGAGCATCTGTTCGGCACGCGCCGGATCGGTGCGGGTCAGTACCTGCGCGTTGGCCAGCGTGTTGTAGAGGAAGTGCGGTTCCACCTGCGCATGCAACAGGTTCAAGCGTGCCACCGACAGTTCCTTTTCCACCTGGGTCTGTTCGGCCGCAGCCTGTTCGTCGCGGCGCTGGTCGGCGACGCGGCGGCTGATCGCACGGGTGACTGCTTCGGCGTTCTCGTAGTTGCTGCCTTCGTCCAGCGCCAGCAGGTCGGCCCACCAGCCGGCATCGGGTTCGAACAGCAGGGTGACGGTGCTGGTGCCCTGCCCCGGCGTGACCGTGGCCAGCACGCTGTTGCGCTTGATCGCCAGCCGCGCCGGCAGGTTCCAGCGCGAGGGCTGGCGGCCGTTCCAGAGGTCGACCCGGCGCACATAGGCGCGCACCTGCAGGCTGCCGGCCGAGCTTTCCACGTCTTCGACGCGCGGTAGTTCGGAAATCGCCGCCTCCACCACCGAGAAGGCGTGGCCCGCGTCCATCGGCAGTTCGATCTGGCGGCGCTGGCGGCCGGACAGGGTGGTGGCATCCAGGCGACCGGCCACCAGCCAGACCCGGCGGATGTGGGTGATGGCACTGCCCAGCGCGGAAATGATCAGGAACATCGCCAGCAGCCCGAAGATCCAGCCCGGGCCATCGTTCATGCCACTGAAGATGCCGCTCCAGACCATGCCGGCGACAACCAGCGCGGCAGCCCAGGCCAGCAGGTGGCGGATCAGGAGAGAGAGGCTGGCGAACACGGCGGCGCCTTGAGGAAGGGGGTGAGCCGAGCATAGGGCGGCCCGCCGGGCAAGCAAGCAGGCTGCGACGAAGGCCGGGAAAGTTGGGATGGAAGCCGTTATGGAAACGCCAGGCACGGCCCGGCGTTTCCGGGGGCGGCAATGCCGGCCAGCGGCCGGCACTACCGGACGCCGTTACTTGCGCTGGTCGGCGCTGGCGTCACGCACGGCGCGGAACGCCTCGTCCTTGCTCCAGTTCGGCCAATCGCGGGAATTGGCCAGCTGGTTGCCCAGCGTGTACAGCACTTCCAGGTCGCGCGCGGCACCGGCAAACACCCAGTCCGGCTGCCACTCGTCGCCCTGCTGGTGATAGCGCTTGGCGGTGTAGTCCTCGGAGGCCTTCCTGCCTGCGGCCACGCCACCGTCCACCCAGTCCTGGCCGGCCGACCAGGACAGCGCCGGCACGCCACGCTTGGCGAACGGGAAGTGGTCGGAGCGGAAGAACAGGCCCGCTTCCGGCTTCGGGTCCGGCGTGTAGCGGATATCCCAGCCCTTGGCCACGTCCTTCAGCTGGTCCAGCAGCTCGAAGCGCGCGGCACCGTAGATGCCGAAGTCACGCGACGGGCCGAACGGCGCCATGCCGTCCATGTTGATCACGGCCACGGTCTTTTCCAGCGGATATAGCGGATGGGTGGCGTAGTACTCAGAACCCAGCAGGCCCTTTTCCTCGGCGGTGACCGCCAGGAACAGCAGCGAGCGCTGCGGGCGCTTCTCCTTGGCGAAGCCACGGGCCAGCTCGACCAGCGAGGCGGTGCCGCTGGCGTTGTCCAGCGCGCCGTTGAAGATGCGGTCACCGCGCGCGTCCGGCTCGCCCACGCCGATGTGGTCCCAGTGCGCGCTGTAGATGATGGTCTCGTCCGGATGGCGGCTGCCTTCCAGGCGCGCGGCCACGTTGTGCGAGGTGATCACTTCGGTCTTCACCGCGTACTTCGCGTCCAGGCTGGCGCCGATCAGCGGCACCGGGGTGAAGTCGCGCTGCTGCGCCTTCTTCTTCAGTGCTTCGAAATCCTGCCCGGCCGAGCGGAACAGCTCCACGGCAAGGTCGCGCTGGATCCAGCCTTCCAGCAGCGGGTGGCTTTCTGCCGGGTTGTCACGCACCACGTCGAACATGGTGTTGGTGTTGGAGCCGGCCACGGTGGCCCAGCCATACGACGCCGGTGCGGTCTCGTGCACGATCAGCACGCCCAGCGCCCCCTGGCGGGCGCCTTCCTCGTACTTGTAGGTCCAACGGCCGTAATAGGTCATGCCCTTGCCGTCGAAATCACCCTGGCCGGTTTCGAAGTCCGGGTCGTTGATCAGCACCACGGCGATCTTGCCCTTCAGGTCCACGCCCTTGAAGTCGTCCCAGTTGCGCTCCGGTGCCTTCACGCCGTAGCCGAGAAACACCAGCGGGGCCTTGCTGATGTCGACGCTGCTGGCGCCGTTCATGGCGGCGCGCACGGCGATCTGCTTGCCCTGCTCCAGCGGCAGGGTCTTGCCGCCCTGGTGCAGCGCCAGCTGCGGTGCGCCGACGATGTCGCCCTTGCGCAGCGGCACGGCCTGGGTCCACAGGCGCTTGCCGTCCTTGAGGTCGCCGCCCGGCTGCAGGCCGGCGTCGGCAAACTGCCTGCTGAGGTAGGCGATGGTCTTTTCTTCGCCGGCGGTGGCCGGCGAGCGGCCTTCGTAGGCGTCGGAGGCCAGTTCCTTGACGTCGGCGGAGATCCGCGCGCCATCGAATTTCGGGGTGGCCGCCATCAGTGCGCTCGACACCGACAGGGCCAGCACGCCCAGTACCACTCGTTTCATTGCACTCTCCAGCAGGGAAATCCTTCTGGAGTGTAATGGGATTCGCCAGGGCTGCGCCCTGCACCTGCCGAAACAACGGCAACAGCCGAAGCAACAGCAAAAGCTGGTTTCCTGAGGGTAGGCGGGGTCCCACTGCTGTTGGTGGGTGTCGACCTCGGTCGACACGCACGGAAACACGAAGGGGTCAGATCCTTTTCCCGCCGGAAAAGGAATCTGACCCCCTCAGGGTGTTACCAGTTCGGGTCTTCGGCCGGGGCGGCAGCGGGCTTGGGCTTCGGCTTGGCCGCCGGGCGTGCGGCGGCGGCGGGAGCGGCCGAGGCAGTCGCACCTGCGGCGGCGGCCGGCTTGCTGCCCAGCTTCTGGCGCAGTTCGATCTGGCCCGGGCGGAAACCGCCGCGCATCGCGTCGACGCCGTCTTCGATGGTGCCGTACGAGGTCTGTGCGGCCACGCGGTCGATGCGGATGGTGCAGCACGGGTGTTCACTGCGGCCCAGTGAGCGGCCGGTCTGCGGGTCCTTCAGTTCCTCGCCCAGGCGCACGGCCTGCCAGCGCTGGCCGGCCTGCAGGGTTTCGCCACCCTGGCTCAACACCACCTGGTCACCGTCCACAGAAACCACCGACACCGGGAACAGCGTGGTGACGATCGTGGTACCGATCTGGCCCGACAGCGATTCCATCATCGCCGCGGCCATGTTGCGGCCGTTGACCACGCGGGGCAGGGTGCTCGGGCCGGTCGAGGCCAGCTGGTGGTCGAAGCTGTCGGACATCACCACCTGGCCGGTGGTGGCGTTGACCAGGCGCAGGGTGATGCGGCCGCCACCGGAGTACGAGGTCACCTGGCGGTCGGACATGCGCAGGTTGCGCACGCTGCGCGGGTACTCGAAGCGTTCGATGGTCGGGATCAGGATCAGGTCGGTCGCCAGCTGCTGGCCGACGCGTGTGGTGTCCTGCAGGCGTACGTTGCCGCTGTTGATATGGTCGATCTCGGCCTGCAGTTCGTCGCCGAACTCGCGATCCAGCACGATGAAGCGCTGGGTCTGGGTCAGCGTGTCGGACAGGCGCGCGCGGATCGCGTCGGCCACTTCATCGGCACTCACGCGGCCATCGCCCACGGCATAGCTGCCGGCCTTGGTGCGCGGCAGCGCGACCACGATCTTCGGCTTGCCCTGCTCGTCCGGTGCACGGTACTGGGCAATCTGTGCACGCACGCGCACCTTCCAGTAGCTGCGCATGCTGCGGTGGGTCACATCCGAATCGAACGAGCTTGCGCCACGCTTGGCATCGACGCTGACCTTCTCGTCGTAGCTCTCCTTGACGCTGGCCGAGGCTCCGCCGCCCTTGGCCGTGGCCTCGCCGGACGCGCTGGCAGAGGCCGAACCCTTGAAGCTCCAGCCTTCGTCGCTGGCGCGCACGCGCGCGATGGTTTCTTCATCCAGCTGCCGCACTTCGTCCTGCGACAGGATTTCATAGCCCAGCACCGCGCCCTGCGAGCCGGCGATCATCTGCTGGGTGAACGCGTCGGCGCGGATATCGCCGACGTGTTCGTCATCCACATCCACATGCAGGCCTGCACGCAGGCTCTGCATCTGGCTGGCCACGCGTACGCCGTTGACCTGCGCCACCGCCGACTGCAACGCCGCCAGCACCGCCAGTTCCGGGGTGCTGCCGATGCCGTCGGCCTCGCGCGCGACCTGGGTGGTGCCGCCGAAATCCGGCGTGCCACGCAGGGGCGCTGCTTCCACTGGCGCATTGCTGGCCAGTGCACTGGTTGCCTTGTCCTTGGCAGGTGCGGGCGCTTCGGCCGGGGTGTCCTGCTTGCCACAGGCTGCAAGCAGCGCGGCAGCCAGGCCCAGGCCGATCAAACGGGAGGTCGTACGCATGGGGATTCGCCTCGGATCAGTTCATCTTGTCCAGCTGGCCCAGCATCGAGTCGGCGTTGGACGGCACCTTGACCTTGCTCTTCTTGGCGAAGGTCACAGCCGACTTGGTCGAACCGTACAGGCCCTGGATGAAGCCCGGCGATTCCTTGGCCACCCATGCACCAGCGGCCAGCTTGCGGCCGACGGTAGCCATCTGGGTGGCGCCCAGGTTCTTCATGCCGGCGGTGAAGTTGCTGGCTTCGCCACCCAGCTTCTGCGCTTCGGCGGCCGACGCCAGCAGCGAGACCAGGCCTTCGGCGTAGTGCTGCTTGGATTCAGCGTTCAGCTCCGGCTGCGCGGCCTGGCGCTCGTCGATCGCGGCCTGGGCGGCTTCGCTGACCGACACCGACTTCTTCATCGCATCGACGCTGACCGAACCCGACGACAGCGCCTGGCGCTCGGCTTCCAGCAGCTGCACCTGCTCGGCCAGGCCGAAGGCACGGGCGAACGAGGTCTGGGCCTGCAGCGAGTGCGACTGCGAGCTGACGAAACGACGCACCAGCGCTTCCTGCGCGGCTTCGTCCGGGGCAGCGGCGCTGGAGGTGCTGCTGGAGGAGCCGGTGGAGCCACCGGCCAGGTCCTTCAGCTTGCCCAGGCCGGCATGGGCCGGCATCGACAGGGTGGCGGCCGCGATGGCCAGGGCAAGAGCGGTATTGCGGATCATGTGAGAGTCCTTTGGAAGAAACGGCCGCGTGCGGCACGTGGGGAATCGGTAACCCAGGGGCGATGCCGAGCGAGCTCGGCACCCAACGGGGCGGCGGATCAGCGGACCGCCTTGACGTTCAGTTCGTTGATCATCTGCTGGGCGGCCTTTTCGGCAGCCAGCTGCAGGGCATTGGTACGGGCCACGGTTTCATTCGGGCCGGTGCCGGAGAACTGCACCGGGCCGACCGACGACACGGTGCGCGGGAAACGACCGGTCACGTCCAGCACCTTGCCGGTGACAGTGACGAACACGCGGGTGTTGCCGCTGGCCGGATCGCGGTCACGCATGCCGACGTCGAGGGTGCCGACGGCGATGTACGGGATGTTGGCCGCACGGATGCCATTGGCGGTGTCGCGCAGGGTGGCCGGGGCCAGGTCGTTGCCGGTGCTGAAGTCCTTGCGGATGCGCTCGATGCTGAGCAGGCCGCGCGACTCGCCTTCCACGTACTCGGCTTCAACCACCTCGTAGCCGGCGGCGCTGAAGGCACCGGTCATCGCGGTGTTGACTTCGGCGGCGTTGGCCACCTTCCAGGTGATGTTGTCGGCGCGCGCGGTGGTGCTGCCGCCGCTGGTGACCGACACCGAACCGTTCTGGTTGATGCTGCCGTTGGTGCTGACCGAGTTGCCGCGGAAGCTGTCGCCTTCACGGGTGTTCTCGCTGTAGCTGCTGCTGGCGTCGACGCGGCGGTATTCCTTGTCCTGGAACGACTGCACGGTGTCCTGCGAGCGCGCCATGAACAGGAAGGTCAGCAGCGAGCGCTGCGCAGCGGTGGCGCCGGCCACGGCCGAACCCGCATCCAGCTTGGTCTGCAGCAGGGTGGTGTTGATCTCGGCGCGGACGGTGACGCTGTAGGTCTTGGCCTTCTTGTCTTCGGTGTCCGACAGCTGCACGGCGCTGAGCACGTAGCGGTCGATCTCGCCGATGAACTCGGCGCGGCGCGCCTCGAACAGGCGCAGCTTGGCCGCACCGGTTTCGGCGATGTACGCCTCCAGGGCATTGACCTTGGCCTTGTTCAGGGCCTGGGCACGGGTATCGGCGCTCAGGCGCAGGCCGTAGCTGGCCGAGCCGGTACCGCGCGAACTCGCGGTCTGCGCAGCGACCGGCGAGGCCACCGCCAGCGCGATGAGGATGAGCAGGATGGTACGCATCAACGACATGACTTGATCAACTCCTGGAGGGCTTGGGTCTGCTGCTGCAACGGGCGGCCGCCCGGCTTCTGTTCGTCCAGCCAGGCGCGCGAATCGGCACGCTTGGCGGCGGCGCCGGCGAAGGCGTCGAAGCCGGCCAGCAGGGTTTCGTAGCTGGCCGACCACTGGTCGACCTGCCACTGCGTGACCGGCACCACCTTGGTGGCCCCCTTGCGCAGCGGCTGTTCGAAATAGACCTTGCCCGAGAACGGCTCGCTCACCTTGGCGGTGAAGAAGGCGCCGAACAGCATCGTCTTCATCGCCGGGGTTTCCTCGATCACGCCGTTCTTCAGTGCATCGACCTGCAGCTGGATGACGTAGTCGGGTTCGGGAATCTTCAGCTGGTAGACCTTGCCGTCGGCAAAGCGGGCGGCCATCGCACCGCCGATCGCCTGGCCCGAGGCCGGCGGCAGCAGGCCAACGCCAGTGTTGGACGACAGCGTCTTGGACAGTTCGTGCGCAAGCGTGGCACGCAGCGGTGCTTCCCACTTCGGATCGGGCAGCTTGGCGCGTGCCGCGTCGGACAGGGTCACCCCGCCCACCTGCAGGCGACGCACGGCGGCATCGGGCAACCGGGCCTGCGCCAGGCTGGCCGCCAGTACCTGCGACAGGCTGGTATCGGCACCGCCGTACAGCAGATCGGCGACGATCGCGTCGATATCGTCGTTGTCCGGACGGTAGTCCTGCACGTCGATGCGCTGCAGGGTGAGCGGATAGGAGGCGATCACCTGGCGCTCGCGGAAGTCGAAGAACAACGCCTGCAGCGCCACTTCCACCAGCACCTTGTACTGGTCGCCGATCGGTTCGACCGAGACCAGCTCGCGATCCAGCGCAGCGGCCAGCACGGTGGCACTGGTGGTGCCGTCGAGCATCGCCACCGGCTGGTCGATCAGCTCCAGGTGGGCCGGTGCGTGGCGCTTGAGCGACTGTGCCAGCGTCTGGTTCAGCGGGACCAGCCCACGCCGTTCCAGCACCGCGTGCGCATGCGGGGTGGTCGCCTGCACGGCGGCGGCGTCAGCGGTATAGGCAAAACCGGCCCAATAGGCCTGCTGTGATTTGTCCGCAGCCTGCACGGCCATCGGCCATACGGCCACGCACAGGGCACAGGCAAGCAGGCGCGCAAAAGCGCGCGATGCGCTCTTCGTCCTTGAATACATCCAACCGCTCCTCGGTCAATACGCACGGATCGCGGACGCTGATGCGTCCGCTGGGCGCGAAACATAGCCGCTCAGGCGGCCGGCGACAAGTGCTGCCTTTGTCGGCTCAGTCCGTGGGGGGCAGGCCCGCCCGTTGCCGCAGCAGTCCGCGCTCGGCCTGGTTCTGGCTGAGCCGAGCGGCCTGGCCAAAAGCGTCACGTGCGTCCTGCTCACGCCCCAGTGCCTGCAGCAGCTCGCCGCGCACCACCTGCAGCGGCGCATAGTCGCGCAGGCGCGCGTCGACCAGCAGGGGCTGCAGCTGCGCCCACGCGGCGAACGGGCCTTCGCTGCGCAGGATCGCCACCACCCGGTTCAATGCCACCACCGGCGAAGGTTGCACCTGCAGCAGCTGTGCATAGAGCGCGGCGATACGCGGCCAGTCGGTCGCGTCGGCGCGCCGCGCAGCCGCATGGCAGGCCGCGATGCGCGCCTGCAGCACATAGGGATCCTGGTCGCCACCGATGGCCAACGCGCGCGCCAGCACCTGCTGCCCGCGGTCGATCTGCAGCCAGTCCCAGCGCGCGCGGTTCTGCTGGTCCAGCAGCACCGGCGCGCCCTGCGCGTCCACCCGTGCCGCTGCGCGCGAGGCCTGCAGTTCCATCAGCGCCAGCAGGCCCAGTACCGGCGGCACCGGCAACCGATGCGCCAGGATGCGGGCCAGCCGCAGCGCTTCCTCGCACAGCGCCGGGCGCATCCAGTCATCACCGGCGCTGGCGGCGTAGCCTTCGTTGAACACCAGATAGATCGCTTCCAGCACCGAGGCCAGGCGCTCCGGCATCGCGTCCGCGCGTGGCACTTCATAGGGCACCTGCTTCTGCGCCAGCGTGCGCTTGGCGCGCACGATGCGCTGGGCGATGGTCGGCTCCGGCTGCAGGAACGCACGCGCGATCTCGACGGTGGTCAGGCCACCGAGCAGGCGCAGGGTCAGTGCCACCCGCGCATCGGCCGGCAGCACGGGATGGCAGGCCACGAACATCAGCCGCAGCAGGTCATCGCCCAGGTCGTCCTCCAGTGCCTGGCTGTCATCCGGCGCCGGCAGTGCCGCCGGATGCAGTTCCTCGCCCCACTGCGCATGCTGCTGCGCCACCCGCTGGTGCTGGCGCAGCACATCGATGGCACGGTTGCGCGCGGTGGTCATCAGCCAGGCTCCGGGGTTGTCCGGGATACCCTGCTCCGGCCAACGCTCCAGCGCGGCCAGCCAGGTGTCCTGGGCCAGCTCCTCGGCACGGCCGACATCGCCACCGAGCAGCCGCGCCAGGCGCGCAATCAGCACTGGCGACTCCATCCGCCAGAGGGTTTCCAGACGCTGCGTAAGTGCGGGCTCGAGCATGCGCCGATCACAGCACGCACGCCCGGCCCGCACAAGCGCCGCAGCTCACGCTTCAACAATCGGCTTGAAGCCACCCCAGAACATGCGCCGGGTATCGAACGGCATGTCCTTCGGGCCCAGCGACGCCAGCCGCGGGTCGGCCATCACCTTTGCGTTGATGCGGTCGCGTGCCGCGCGCGAGCGGAACACCACGAAGGCGACGATCACCGTCTCGCCCGGTTTCGCCTTGACCGCGCGCGGGAAGGAGGTGCTCTTGCCCGGCTCCACATCGTCGGCCACGCATTCCATGTACTGCAGCGCGCCATGGTCCTTCCACACCGCACCGGCCTTGCGGGCAAGGCGACGGTAGGCCGCCACCTTGTCCTGCGGGCACGGCAGCACGTAAGCGTCCACGTAAGCCATGCGGGTTCTCCCTGCGGCGGCCGTCAGCCCGGCTCGCCGTCCATGTGTGCGATTTCCCAGAGATGGCCATCCAGGTCCTGGAAGCCACGCTGGTACATGAAACCGTAGTCGCGCGCGGGCTGCGGTTCACTGGCGCCGGCCGCCAGAGCCTTGTCCACCATCACGTCCACCGCCTTGCGGCTGTCCGCCGACAGGCAGGTGATCACCTCGGTCTGGCTGCGTGCGTCGGCGATCGGCTTGGTGGTGAACTGCTTGAAGAACGGCTGGGTCAGCAGCATCACGAAGATGCTCTCGCTGATCACCATGCAGGCGGCATCGTCATTGGTGAAGGTCGGGTTGAAGCTGTAGCCCAGCGCTGCGAAAAAGGTCTTGGACGCGTTCAGATCCTGCACGGGCAGGTTGACGAAGATCATCTGCGGTTGCGGTGCACTCATCGGTGAAGCTCCTTGTGGATGAAAGAAAGAGAGGAATCAGGGCTGCTTCATGCAGTTGACCATCCACGGCTTGCCATAGCGGTCGACCAGCATGCCCCAGCGGTGCGCCCAGAACGTTTCGGCGATCGGCATCTGCACCTGGCCCCCCTCGGCCAGCGCGGCAAACACGCGTTCGGCTTCTTCGATGCTGTCGACATCGACATTGATGGTGGTCGAGCCACCCTCGCCGCCGCCGGGGCCGTCGGCCGCCATCACGATGGCGTTGCCGATCTCCAGCTGGCTGTGGGCGACGTGGTCCAGGGTTTCCGGCGGCATCTCGTTGCAGCCCGGCGAGCCATCGGAGGGCGGCATGTCGCGGTATTTCATTTCCGAAGTGACCTGGCCACCGAGTGCCTTGGCGTAGAACGCCATCGCCTCGTGGGCCTGGCCGCTGAAGCCGAGGAAGGGAATCAGTCTCATGGCAATACTCCGTGATGTGGTTCAGGGCGGTAGCGCCGGGTCGTGCCCGGCGTGGAGATGAATCGGGTCAACCTTCCAGCTGTGCACGCAGACGCTGTTCCTGCTGCTGTAATTCGGGGGTGAAGGCTTCACCGAAGTCTTCAGCGGAGATCAGGGGACGCAGTTCGAGCGTGCCGCCACTGCCGAACGGCGCGCGGCTGGCCCATTCAACCGCTTCGTCCAGCGACCGCACCTCCCACAGCCAGAAGCCGGCGATCTGTTCACTGGCAGGACCGAACGGACCGGCCTCGACCTGGGGTGCCCCGCCGCCGAAGTGAATGCGACGGCCGCGCTGGGTGGCGTGCAGGCCTTCACCGGCCAGCATGATGCCGGCGGCCACCAGTTGTTCGTTGAAGGCGCCCATTTCGGACAGTTCCTGTTCGCTGGGCATGCGGCCGGCTTCGGAGTCGGCGTTGGCCTTCACGATCACCATCACTTTCATTGCGGTCTCCCGTGGGGACGCGTGGTGCGTGCCCTTCATTGGGTACAACGAACCAGGGGGCTGGGAATCGACACGTCCTCTGAAAATTATTTCTTCCGTGGAAAGCGCGCCTTCGGCGGGAGTCGGCGAACGGCGGAGCCCCTCCGTGGTGGTGTGGGTGGTCGCTGAAAGCGCGGGTTCATGGGTTTGGCCGGGTGGGTAGGCGGGTCGGGGGACGCCGTAAACCCATCCATGGGGGCTTGGCCGCGGCATCCATGCCGCGGACACCCCCGCCCCGCCTACCCACCCGGCCCTGGACAGTTTCCTGCCTCCGGTACCCACCACGGGAAGATCAAGAGAAAAGGCAACAGCAACAGCAACAGCAACAGCAAAAGCAAAGGCGGTTGGCTGGCGGCCTCTGCTTTGCGAGCGAAGCGACCCGCTTTTGCTCTTGATTGTTGATTTCCCGTGGTGGATCGGCCGCCGGAATCTGTCTGGGGCCGGGCGGGTGGGGTTGGCGGGGTATCCGCGCCATGGATGGCGCGGCTAAGCCTCCAGGGACGGATTCACGGCGTCCCCGCCAATCCCACCCGCCTGGCCCACCCTCAGGAAACCCGCTTTCAGCGACCCACCCAAACCCACCACGGAGGGGCTCCGCCGTTCGCCGTCCCCGCCGCAGGCGGCTTTTCGCGCTGCAGCATGCCGGCGGGCAAACCTGCGCCATCATGGACACCCCGCCCCCGCCAGGACCGTCCCATGCAGCAGTACCTGCTTCTGATCTATATCGAGCCTGCCCTGCTGCAGGCCCTGCCCATCGAAGAATTCAACGCGCTGATGCGCGACTGCCTGGCCCACGCCGACAAGCTGCAGGCCGAAGGCACGCTGCTGGCCGCGCAGAAACTGCAGCCGGTCGACACTGCACAGACCCTGCGCGTGCGTGATGGCAACAGCCGTGTTCTCGATGGCCCGTTCGCCGAAACCCGCGAACTGCTGGCCGGCTTCAACCTGATCGTCGCCCGCGACCGCGACGAAGCCATGCGCATCGCCCGCGACTTCCCGTGGGCGCGCTTCGGCAGCATTGAAGTGCGGCCGCTGGAAGACATGGACGCCGAGCGCGAACGCTGCGGCGCCCCGGCTGCGGCTATGGCAGCAGCCGTACCCTGATCTCGCGCGGGCCGACGCCTTCGTTGCCGCTGTAGTCGCGCACGCTGGCGCGCACGATGTACTCGCCCGGCGGCAGCGCCGCCGGCTGCCAGCGCCCGGTTTCCATCAGGCCGTCGCGCACGGTGTTGGTGGCCAGGTAGCGGAACCGGGTCACCGCGCTGCCGTGCACGGTGATACCACTGTCGGGGGCGTAGGCCACCCGCACCGCTTCCTTCTGCGGCGGCATGCGGTTGAACACGATGTTCCAGCGTGGCTGTTCATAGCCCTGCAGCGCTCGGCCATCGGCGTCGAGGATCTGGTAACCGACCTGGTACATGCCCAGGCGGCGGCGCGGCAGGTTGTTGTCGACCTGGTCCCAGGCCTCGACCACGATCTGCACGCCGCGGCCATGGCGCGCCACCATCACCACGCCATCGCCGCCCGCCGCCATCGGCTGGTCGTTGTCGTCCAGCAGGGCCACATCGGTGATGCGCGGCGCGAAGTGGTCGGCGTAGCCCTGGAAACCCAGCGCCACCGCGTTGGTCTCGAAACCACCGGTACCCACGACCAGGTGCACGTGCGCCTGGTTGTTGATGCTGCCCAGGCGGTCACCGACGTGGATGCGCATGCCGCGGCGCACGCGCATCCGCTCCAGCCTGCCCTGCTCGTCATACAGCGCCTGCCAGCGCGTATCGTAGGGTTCGTCGCGCGGGGTGCGGCCGACCCGCATGTGGATGTACTTGAGGCGATCCACGACCAGGCCCTCGGCCTGCTCACCCAGGCTCCAGGCGGCCACCGGGCTGCTGATCTTGCCTTCGGCGATCGCCAGCACGGTCTGGCCCACATCACCGCGCACGTCGAAGCCGCCATGCAGGTGGTGGCGGCTCTCACCGGTGAAGTTGCCGCGCACCTCGCCCAGGGTGCCGACCACTTCGTGCCAGCCGTCCTGCGGTGCCAGCGGCCAACGGCCCCCGGTCTTCGGCAGCGCGGCATCGGCAGCCGGGCCGACCAGTGCCGGTGCCGGCAGGTCGCCCACCGGCAGCGGGCGCAGGCGATGCAGGCGGTAGCTGGCGGCGTCGGCCACCAGCACGCTGCCATCGGCATCCAGCGCCAATCCGCTGGGGCGGGCCAGCCGCGGCAGGCGGCCATTGCCGACCAGCGCGATCTGATGGCCCTGCGGCGTCACCTGCACGATGCGGCCATCGAGATCACCCACGTACAGCACGCCGTCATGGGTGGTGGCCAACGACAGCGGCCCATTGATCACGCCACCGGCGGCGACCACGGTGCTGACCGTACCATCGGCACCCACCCGGCGCACGGCGTTGTTGAACAGGTCGGCCACCAGCAACGCGCCCTGCGCGTCGAAGGCCAGCGCCACCGGCGTATCGAAGCGCGCAGCGGCGCCCACGCCATCGGCAAGGCCCGGCCGATCACCACCGGCCAGGGTACGCACGCTGCCATCGGTACCGATCACCCGGATGCGGTCATTGAACGTGTCCGCTACGTAGACCTGGCCCTGCTGGTCCACTGCAACGCCCATCGGCGCATCGAAGCGGGCCTGCGCGGCCGGGCCGTCGGCGTGGCCCTGTTCGCCACCGGCCAGCGTGGTCACCTGGCCATCGGTGCTGATGCGGCGGATCGCATGGTTGCCGGTGTCGGCCACATACAGGTTGCCCTGCGCGTCGGCGGCAATGCCCGAAGGCGTGTTGAAACTGGCCTGCAGTGCAGGGCCATCGACACGTCCCTCGCCCTGCCCGGCCACCGTTTCAACGCGGCCATCGGGAAGGCGGCGACGGATCCGGTTGTTGTCGCCGGCATCGGTGAAATAGACGCTGCCATCGGCACTGCGCAGCAACGCGTACGGATCGGCGAAGCGTGCCTGCGCGGACGCGCCATCACGGTCACCCGGATGGCCATCGCCGGCCAGCGGTTCGATCTGCGCGGTCCACGCCAACGGCGTCGGAGCCGGACCCGCCGGTTCAGCCAGCGTATGCAGCGGTGTCTCCCACCAGGTCGCAGCCAATGCCACTACCGTCGCCAACGCTACGCCTGCCGCCATCCATTGCCACCGTGCCATCGTGCTGCGCTGCCTGCCTGCTGTCTGAAGAGGCACCGACAATAGACGCTGCGCGTGCGATCCGCCACGGCCGATTGTGCGGCTGAACGCCAGAATTCGCTCCGTCGTGCTTGTCCTCGCTGGCTGCAGCAGGTTCAATGCGGTTCCCACGGATGGAGATTCTCCATGCCCCGCGTTCTCCCGCTCACCGCCCTGCTGCTGGCCGCATTGGCCAGCACATCCGCCACTGCTTCGATCACGGTGGCGCCGCAGAAGCCGTCAATCACCGCCGATGCGATGCATCAGGCCTATGCCACGCGCTGGGATGAGGCCATCCAGCAGTCACGCAGTGGCAACACGCTGGGCGCGCTGATCAGCATGGAACGGCTGATGGAGGATCCCCTGCTGGACGACTTCGATGCCGAGCATCGTGGCCGCGCCTCGCAGGTCGCTGGCTGGACCGCACTGATGCAGAAGAAGCCGGCCCTGGCCCGCCGCTACCTGCAGCGGGCGCAGGAGGCCCTGCCGGAGGATGCACAGATCCTGCTTACCCAGGTGTCGGTGGAACTGTCGGACAACCAGCCGGCCGCAGCCACCACCTTCCTGGTGAAGGCACTGCAGCATGCCGACGCGCCGCTGCCGGTTGATCACCATGCCATCAACTACCTGCAGTACCGCCTGCGTGACCAGCCGATGAAGCGCATGGACCTGCTGCAGGCGCTGTTTGACAACGGCTGGAAAAGTGGCGGCCTGGAGCCCACCGGGCTGTGGCTGACGCTGGCCACGCTGCAGGCCGACAATGGCCGTGGCGACGGCATTCCAGCCACGCTGGCGCGCATCGACAGCCCGGCCGAGATCATCCGCCTGCGCAGCGACAAGCGCTTCGACCGTTATGTCGATCGCGGCGATGCGCGCTTCGATCCGGTGCAGGCGGCGCAGCGCCACCTCGATGAACTGCGTGTTTCCGGCCTGCTCGACCGTGCACTGGACGCGCGCATGGCCGAGTTCAGCACCACCCTGCTCATGCTGGACCGCAACGAGGAAGTGCTGTCGTTGACCGAGGGCATGGCCGGTGCCGCGAGCAACGGCGAATCACCTGCCGCCGCCGAAGCGGAATGGGTGGCCTGGCTGCTCAACAGCCGGCTCACCGCACTGCGCCGGCTGGGCCGCACCGATGAGGCACTGGCCACGGCGCAACAGGCCCAACGCATCGGCGCACTCGGCCCGGATGGTGTCGAGCACCAGATGAATGTCGGCTTCGTCTTCAGTTCGCTGGGGCGCATGCAGGACGCTGCGCAGGCAGTGAATGACATGCCGGGCCTCGCCGGCTACGGCAAGGCCGCGCAGGCGCTGCTGCAGTTCGCCGCCGCCCGCGAGCGCGGTGATGCCGAGGCGCGCGACGCAGCACGCGCGGTGATCCTGGCCCAGCGCGAGGATGCCCGCCTGTTCCATCGCGAAATGCTGCTGGAGGAAGGCAACCTGGACGGTGCCGCCGCCGTGCTGATCGAACAGCTGCGCTCGCCCATCGAACGCGGGGAAACCCTGGCCAGCCTGCAGGACATGCGCACCTATCCGTCATTGCCGGGCGATGTGCGCATCGATGCCGCGTGGCGTGCACTCAAGCAGCGTGCCGACGTGCAGGCCGAGGTGGCACGCGTCGGCCGCATCGAGCGCTACGACCTGGTCAGCACCTCCACCTCGCGCTGAGCGGCTTTTTGTGTAGAGCCGAGCCGATGCTCGGCTGCAATTGGCGCAGCCGAGCATCGGCTCGGCTCTACAACGCCACGTGCAGGCAGCACCGTCCGCTAGCGCGCCGGCACTTCGGTGCGGATGCCCATCGCTTCGCGGTAGCGTGCGTACAGCGCCATCACCTTGTCCACGTAGGCCAGGGTTTCGGCGTAGGGCGGCACGCCCTTGTAGCGGGTGACCGCACCGATGCCCGCGTTGTAGGCAGCCGCCGCCAACGGGCGGTCGCCGTTGTAGCGGCGCAGCAGCGCGCGCATGTAGCGCGCGCCACCCTCGATCGACTGCTGCGGCGAGAACGGATCGCTCACCCCGTATTCCTGCGCGGTTTCGGGCATCAGCTGCATCACGCCCTGTGCGCCCTTGCTGGATACCGCCAGCGCGTCGAAATTGCTTTCGGCGTGGGCGATGGCACGCAGCCAGGCATCATCGACGCCGGTGGCCCTGGACGCGGCCTTGAACTGCCGGGCGTGCTGCGCCAGCTGCGGCGTGCCGACCTTGCCCAGGCCCTCGTGCGCCGGCTCGCCTGGCGGCGTGGCCACGGTGAACTTCAGGAACACCCGCGAGCCGGGCAGGTTGCGCGTGGAGTAGACCAGCGCCCCGTCCTGTTCGCGCTCGTACAGCACGCCGCTGAACACGCCCATGTTGCCCCACAGGTTCGGGGTCTGGACGGTGTTGTCGTCGATCTCCTTCGGCGTGCACCGCGATCCCGGCTCCGGCGCGGTGGCCAGGCTGACGGTGTTGCCCTGCACGCAGCGGTAGACGGTGCGCGCGGCGGCCAGCCCGGGCCACAGGCTGGGCAGCAGCAACAGCGCGAGCAGGAGGGGGCGAGGGGACATGGCGGCCGGATGATCCGGCCGTGCCCGCTAATGTTGGGTGAATGGGGGCCGGCAGGGCGGCGTCCTGCACCCGTGGTAGTGCCGGCCGCTGGCCGGCAACCTCAACAGCAACAGCCGTTTTCCCGCGAGGAGGCGGGGTGGGTCCCGCGACCTGCCGGGTCAGGTCCCGTTGCTGGGCAACGGGATCTGACCCCACTTCGGATCACTTCGCGGTCCTCCGACGCACCCAATAGCCCACGCCCAGCAGCACGAACCACGCCGGGCTGGCGATCAGCGCCTGGCGGGTGTCGCCCTGCAGGCTCAGCAGCCCCAGCACGGCGGCGAAGAACACCAGGCACGCCCAGCACATCGCGACGCCGCCGGGCATCTTGAAGATCGATGCAGCATGGCGCTCCGGATAGCGACGGCGATAGGCCATGTAGGCCACCAGGATCAGCGACCAGACGAAGATGAACAGCACCGTCGCCAGTGTCGTCACCAGGGTGAAGGCGGTCACCAGGTTGGGAATCAGGTAGATCAGCAGCGTGCCGCCCAGCAGGCACAGGCACGAGAACAGCAGGCCACGGGCCGGCACTGCGGCGCGCGACAGTTTCGACAGCCCGCGCGGGGCGTGGCCCTCTTCGGCCAGGCCGTACAGCATGCGGCTGGTGGAGAAGATGCCGCTGTTGGCCGAGGACGTGGCCGAAGTCAGCACCACGAAGTTGATCAGGCTGGCGGCGGCGGGAATGCCGGCCAGCACGAACAGCTGCACGAACGGGCTCTTGTCCGGCACCACCTGGCGCCACGGGGTGACCGCCATGATCGCGATCAGCGCCAGCACGTAGAAGATGATGATGCGCACCGGGATCGAGTTGATCGCCTTGGGCAGGTTGCGCTCGGGGTCGGCGGTTTCGGCGGCGGTGGTGCCGACCAGCTCGATGCCGACGAAGGCGAACACCGCAATCTGGAAGCCGGCAAAGAAGCCGACCAGCCCCATCGGGAACATGCCACCGTCATTCCACAGGTTCGACAGCGACGCGGTGTGGCCGCTGGGTGAGGTGAAGCCCCACGCCACCAGCCCGGCGCCAGTGATGATCAGCGCGCAGATCGCCACGATCTTGATCAGCGCGAACCAGAATTCCATTTCGCCGAACAGCTTCACCGTCACCAGGTTCAATGCCAGCAGCAGCATCACGCAGGCCAGCGCCGGTTTCCAGGCTTCAAGCCCGGGGAACCAGAACTGCGCGTAGGCGGCAATGGCGATCACATCGGCGATGGCGGTGACGATCCAGCAGAACCAGTAGGTCCATCCACAGAAGAACCCGGCCCACGGGCCGAGCAGGTCGGTGGAGAAATCGATGAAGGATTTGTACTGCAGGTTGGACAGCAGCAGTTCGCCCATCGCGCGCATCACGAAGAACAGCATCGCGCCGATGATCAGGTAGACGAAGACGATGGAGGGGCCGGCCAGGCTGATGGTCTTGCCCGATCCCATGAACAGGCCGGTGCCGATGGCACCGCCGATGGCGATCAGTTGCAGGTGGCGGTTGGACAGGCTGCGGCGCAGGTGCTCGGGGGGCGTTGCGGGCTCGGTCATGGGCGCGGGCAAAAGGGGCGGGCGAAGCATTCGACGGTAGTCCTCCGCGGCGCCGAGCGCCAGCGCCAGACGGACCTATTGCGTCAAAGCGGGCCGCTTTCACCACAATGTGACCGAATACCGTATTGATCCCATTCCGCCCGGCCCGGCGCCATGCTCAGATAGCCGCACCTGCCCAAGGACCGGCCCACCATGCGCCCTGCCCCGCCCGCCCCGCTGGAGCCCCGGCCATGAGCCGGCTGCGCGTCATCATCGGCGGCACCGCCCTGGCCCTGCTGGCCGCTGCGCTGCCGATCGCGGTCATGGCCTACGCCACCTGGGACCGCGCGATCAGCGTCGAACAGCAGCGCCTGCGCGACATCGCCGATCGCACCCTGCGCCGCTCCGACCTGTCCTACCAGGAAGCGCTGGCGGCACTGAAATCGGCCGAGGCCGGCGCCTACGTACCCTGCAGCCCCGAACACATCCGGCGCATGCAGACCCTGGTGATGACCACCCCATCGATCGACCAGATGGGCTACTTCGAAGGTGGCAAGCTGCGCTGCACCTCGTGGGGTCCGTTCCTGTCCGATGTGGATCAACCCACGCCGGACCACGTCACCAGCGATGGCGCAGGCATTGCAGTGGATGTGCGCCCGGAAATCAGCGGCCGCCGCCAGGTGCTGGCGGTCCTGTATGGGTCCTACGACGCACTGGTGGACCCGCGCCGCTTCGTCGATGTCATTGCCGACCCGAACGTGCGGCTGGCGCTGGCCAGCCCCGATGGACGCCTGCTGGCCAAACAGCCCGGCCTGGATCCGGACCTGCTGCAGGCACTGCTGCGCGACCCCGGCGAAGGCCTGGATCACGCCACGCTGTTCGCCAGCGCGCGCAACGAGGAATGGCTGGCCATCGCCACCACGCCGCGCACCGCGCTGGCCGCCGCCTTCCGCCAGCAGGCATGGCTGTACGTGCCGGTCGGCCTGCTGCTGGCCGCCGCCGGGGCCGGCCTGGTGATCTGGCTGTCGCGGCGCCGCCTGTCGCTGCGCGGTGAGCTCGCCACCGCCATCCGCCGCCGCGAGCTGTACCTGCATTACCAGCCGATCATCGAACTGGACACCGGCATCTGCGTCGGTGCCGAGGCGCTGGTGCGCTGGCAACGCCCGGATGGCACCCAGGTGCGGCCGGACCTGTTCATTCCGCTGGCCGAAGAGGCCGGCATGATCGCCGACGTCACCGACCTGGTGATCGAGAACGTGGTGCGCGACATGCGCGAGCTGCTGGTGGCCGACCGCAGCGCGCACATCGCGATCAACCTCGCCGCCGAAGACATCAGCAGCGGCCGCGCCCTGAAGATGATTTCCCGGCACATGGCCGGCAGCGGCATCCTGCCGCAGCAGATCTGGATGGAGGCCACCGAACGTGGCTTCCTCGACCTGGACCGCGCGCGCACCATGCTTGCCGCCGCCCGCCGCGCCGGCCACAGCGTGGCGATCGACGATTTCGGCGTCGGCTTCTCCAGCCTGCAGTACCTGCAGCAGCTGCCACTGGATGCGCTGAAGATCGACAAGTCGTTCATCGATGCGATCGGCACCGAAAGCGCCACCAGCCCGGTCACGCCGCACATCATCGACATGGCCAAGGAGCTGGGCCTGTGGGTAGTGGCCGAGGGCGTGGAAACCGAAGCGCAGCTGGCCTACCTGCACAGCCGGCATGTGGAATTCGGCCAGGGCTGGCTGTTCTCGCGGCCGCTGCCGCGTGATGAGTTCGTCGCCTTCCACCACAAGCGGCAGCAGCAGTACGGCGCTGCACGCGAGCACATGCAGAACCCGCGCAGCGTGCCGATCGAGCGTGAAGGGATCGAGTAGGACGGCCAACGGCAGAGCCCCTGGTGGTGGGTCGCGTACAGCTATCCCGGCGTTGGCCGGGACGGTCTCTGACAGGTTCCGGCGGCGGCCCTACCACGGAATCAACAGAAGAAAGCAAACGCGGGTCGCTGCACTCGGTAGATCCACGCCATGCGTGGATGGCGCGGCCCACGGTAGTGCCGGCCGCTGGCCGGCACCGCGCCAGCATTGATCGGCGCTTACGCCCACGCCTTCGGCCGTGCCAGCAACCACGCGACGGTCACCGCCAGCAACAGCAGCGGCAACCATCCCAGCTGGCTCGGGCCGCTGGCCTGCAGCAGCACGCCGCCTGCCACGCCGCCGGCCGCAATGGCCAGGTTCCAGCCGGTCACCAGCATCGACTGCGCCAGGTCCGCAGCGGCGCCGGCGCGTCGTGCCAAGGCGGTCTGGAACAGGGTCGGCACCGCGCCGAACGCCACGCCCCACAGGATCGTCGCCAGCAGCAGCGCGCTGGCCACGCCGGGCCATACCAGCAAGGCCAGCACCGGTACGATGAAGCCGATCACCGCCGCCCACACCAGCGCACGCAGGTGGCGATCCACGCCCCAACCAGCAATCCCGATGCCGGCAATCGCCGCCACGCCGAAGGCGAGCAGCAGCCGGTCCAGCCACGGGCCGGCACCCGCCTCCACCGCCAACGGTTCGATGTAGGTGTAGAGCACGTTGTGCGCCAGCACGTACAGCACCATCACCAGCAGCGCGCTGCGCACGCCCGGCATGCGCCAGACCTTGGCCAGCGACGCACGTTGACCGGCACCGGCCGCTGGCAGCGCCGGCAGTGCCCAGCGCGCGTACGCCAGCAGGCCCACGCCCAGCACGCTCATCAACGCGAACGCCCAGCGCCAGCCGACCTGCTGGCCCAGCAACGTACCGGCCGGCACGCCCAGTGACAGCGCCAACGGCGATCCCACCATCGCCACCGCGATCGCGCGCCCCTGCAGCGACGGCACCACCATGCGTGCGGCATAGCCAGCCACCAGTGACCACAGCAGGCCACCGCTCACCCCGGCCAGGAAACGCGCAGCAAGGATCAGCGCATAGCTGCTGCTCAGCGCCGTCAACGTGTTGACCACCACGAAGCCAGCGATGGCCGCCAGCAACAGCGGACGCCGCGGCAGGCGCTGGGTCAACGCCGTCATCGGCAGTGCTGCCATCACCGAGCCCAGCGCATACACGCTCACCAGCTGGCCCACCGCCGCATCACTCACGCCCAGGCTGTCGCCCATCGGTCGCAGCACGCCGGCCGGCAGGGTCTCGGTCAACAGGGTGATGAAGCCGCCGCCTGCCAGCGCCAGCAGGCCCGCCCACGGCAAGCGTGTGGCCTCACCGGCCGGGCTGGCCGCATCGATGGCGTGGCCGCTCATCGCGCAGCCTCCAGGTCTGCATAGACCGCATCGCGCAGGTCATCGACGAAGGCACCATCCATGCCTTCGTACAGGGTGTTGGTCAGCGCCACCACGCTCAGCCCACGCGCCGGATCAACAAACCAGCTGTGCCCATAAGCGCCGCCCCAGCGCCAGGTGCCTTCGCGCTGCGGCGTGCCGCTGGCAGCGGCCTCGCGCAGTACTGCAAAGCCCAGCCCGAAGCCCCAGCCGGCCGGTTCCGGCGGCCCAAATTCGCCCACCTGCGGGCTGGCCATCTCTGCCGCCAGCGCGGGCGGCAGCAGGCCGGAGCGCTGCACGTCACGCAGCGCCTCCAGCACCGACATCACGTCATCGGCAGTACCCACCAGGCCGGCGCCGGCCGAAGCGAAACGGCTGGCATCGAGGGCACGCGCAAGGCTGTACTCGATGCCCACCGTTCCCTCGAACGGCACGACCACCTCCCCTTCCTGCAGGCGATGCGGCTGGGGCGTGTCGCTCACATACGGCGTGGCCAGCCGTGCGGCAGCGCGCGTGGCGAACGCGGTATCGCGCAGGCCCAGGGGGGCAGCCAGCAAACGCTCGAACAGCACCTGCAGCGTTTCACCGGTCGCCGCTTCGGCCACTGCACCGGCCACGTCCACGCCCAACGAGTACAGCCATTGGCTGCCCGGTTCGAACAGCAGCGGCGCCTGTGCGATACGGCGCACGTTCTCGGCCAGGGACACCGGGTTGGCGTCCATGCCATCGCTGACGCCGGCCCGGGCGTACGGTCCGTGCGCATCGGCTTCCAGGAAACGGTAGCCCAGCCCGCTGCTGTGGCTGAGCAGCTGGCGCAGGCTGATCGGCGGCCTGCGGCCATCGGCCAGCGCCGGCCGGAAGTCCGGCAGCCAGCGCTGCACCGGCGCATCGAGGTCGAGCACGCCCTCGGCCACCAGGCGCAGGATCACCGTGCTCAACAGCGGCTTGCTGACCGATGCCAGCCGGAACAGCTGATCGTGCTGCATCGGCAGGGCCGACTCGCGATCGGCCTGCCCGGTCGCGCTGGCATGGCGCAGCACGCCGTGCTCGCACACCAGCACCACCGCACCGACCAGGCGCGTCGGGTGGACCTGCTGCAGCAGCCGCTGCACCGAAGGCAGCATCGGTGCAGGTTCGAGGGAAAGAGCGGCATTCATCGCGGTGATCCGTGGGGAGAGGCCCGCCACGTTAGGCAGCACGGCGCAGCGCAAAAAGCCGGTTGCCGCTCCGGGCATCATGGACCGTGGAGTCCGCAATCGGCATGATGGCCGGAACTGCAAGGCCGCAACAGCAGGCGCCGCCACCCTGCACCAGAGTGTTGCGGTGGCGGCGCCGCCCGCCGTGATCACGCCGCCCCTACCCTGCCGCTTTCATTGCCCCTACGCCGATGTCAGTCCTGGACAATCTCGCCAACCTGCAGACCTTCGTGCACGCCGCCGACACGCGCAGCTTCGTCGAGACCGGGCGCCTGCAGGGCATCTCCGCATCTGCCGCCGGCAAGTGCGTTGCCCGGCTGGAGCATGCACTGGGCGTGCGCCTGTTCCACCGCAGCACGCGCAGCATCACGCTCACCGCCGAGGGCCAGCTGTTCCTGGCGCGCTGCCGGCGCATCCTCGACGAGCGCGATGCCGCACGCACCGAGCTGGCACAACCGCACGCCACGCCCAGCGGCACGCTGCGCATCAGCCTGCCGCTGGTCGGCGATCTCACCCTGCCGTTGATGGCCGAGTTCATGGCGGCGTATCCGGACATCCGCCTCGACCTGGATTTCAGCGACCGCCTGGTCGATGTCATCGAGGAAGGCTTCGATGCGGTGCTGCGCGTCGGTGAACCCAGCGACTCGCGGATGAACGCACGCCGGCTGGGGGTGTTCCCGCGCCGTGTAATCGCCTCGCCGGGCTACCTGCAGCGCCGCGGGGTTCCGCGCACGCCGGCGGAACTGATGCAGCACACGCTGCTGCACTATCGCTTCCCCAGCACCGGCAAGCTGGAGCCGTGGCCGATCCACTGGCCCGATGACGAAGCACCGCAGGAACTTCCGGTGCACATGGTGGCCAACACCATCGAAGCGCGGGTGGCGCTGGCACTGCGTGATGTCGGCCTGGCCTTCGTGCCGGTGCACTCGGTGCGCGATGCGCTGGCCGACGGCCGCCTGGTCACCGTGCTGGAGGATCATGTGCACTCCTGCGGCACCTTCCACCTGCTGTGGCCTTCGGGCCGACACGTACTGCCGAAGCTGCGGGTGTTCATCGACTTCGTCGGCGCCCGCCTGGGTACCGTGCCGTAGATCCACGCCATGCGTGGTGCTTAAGGTCAGCCGAGCATGGCTCGGCTCTACCGCTGCACGCAGCCATTCAGCCAGTCCCGCTATACTGGCCCCTCATTCCTCCAAGAGGCTCGCGACCAATGCGCCATTGATGCCGCCGTCTTCCCATCAGACGGCCTGACTCTTCCCGCCCCTGCGCGCAGGGGAGAACCCGGCATCCATGGAGGTCGCATGACCCCGTATTCCCTCACGCTCGATCGCGTGTCGTATCGACTGGCCGACGGCCGCCCGCTGTTTTCCGATCTGACGTTTTCCTTCGATCCGGTCGCCACCGGCCTGGTCGGTGCCAATGGCGCTGGCAAGAGCGTGCTCGCACGCCTGCTCGCCGGCCGGGTGCAGCCAGAGAACGGGCAGGTACGCGGCAGCGGCCGCGTGTTCCTGTTGCCGACGCCCGGCTATCCACCCGCTGGCACGGTCGGTGAACTGGCCGGCGTTGGCGCTGAACTGGCCGCACTGCAACGCATCGAAGCCGGCAGCGTGGACGAGGCCGACTTCGCCTGCGTCGGCGACCGTTGGGACCTGCGCGAGCGCCTGCAGCAGCAATGGCAGGCGCTACGGCTGCCCGACGACCTCGATCCGGCCCAACCCGCCGCGCGCCTCAGTGGCGGCCAGGCCATGCAGGTGGCGCTGTCCGGCGCCTGGGCCAGCGGCGCTGATTGGCTGATCCTGGACGAACCCAGCAACCACCTCGATGCCCGCCATCGCCAGCAGTTGTACGAACGGTTGCAGCAGTGGCGCGGCGGCCTGCTGGTGATCAGCCATGATCGGGAACTGCTGGCGCACATGCAGCAGATCGTCGAGCTCGACGCGCGCGGGCTGCATCGCTATGGCGGGCCGTGGCAGCACTACGCCGACGCGCGTGCCGCCGAACGCGAAGCGGCCGCGGCACAGCTCGACCACGCCCGCGCCCAGCACCGGCAGCAGCAGCGCAGTGCGCGCGAACAGCACGAACGCCAGCAGCAACGCCAGGCACGTGGCAATCGCGATGCAAAGCAGGCCAACCAGGCGCCGATCCTGCTCGGCCGACAGAAACAACGTGCAGAGGGCAGCCACGGCCGCGCACAGCAGGTACAGGCCGAGCGCCTGCAGGCCAGCGCAGACCAGCTGCGCGCTGCGGCCTCGGCGGTTCACGCCACACCGGAGCTCGCACTGTTTGCCGGTGAGGGGGAACGCGGCAGCGCACGCCTGCTGCAGGCCGAGTCGCTGGTGCTGCCGCATGGCTGCCGCGCGCCGTTGCAGCTGGACATCCGCCGCGGCCAGCGCATCGCCGTGGTTGGTGACAACGGCAGTGGCAAGTCCACGCTGTTGCGAGTGTTGGCCGGCCAGTTGCCTGCACGCAGTGGCAACGTACAACGGCATGCACCACTGGCGCTGCTCGACCAGCAGCTGCTGGGGCTCTCCGGCGAGCGCAGCATTCTCGACACCGTGCAGGCTGCCAACCCGGCGGCCGATACCGGTGAACTGCGCACACGGCTGGCCCTGCTCGGGCTGGACGCGCAACGCATCCAGCGTGCAGCCCATCACCTCAGCGATGGCGAACGGGTGAAAGGCGCGCTGGCCAGCGTGCTGTATGCCGATCCCGCACCGCAGATGCTGCTGCTGGACGAGCCCGGCAATGCGCTCGATCTGGGTGCCCTGCAGGCGTTGGAAGAACTGCTGGTGGCATGGCCGGGCGCGCTGGTGATGGTCAGCCACGACCGGCACCTGCTGCAGGCGTTGCAGCCGACGCAGGTGTTGCAGGTGAGCACCGGGGGTTGGCAGTGGCGTGACGCCTTGTAGATCCACGCCATGCGTGGATGGTGTATCGACCAGGGGTAGTGCCGGCCGCTGGCCGGCAGCCCATGGATCCTCAGTGCACCGTCACCGCTTCCACACCGGGAACGCCTGCGGCAACTGATGCCACAGCAGCGGGCCCGCACGCAGCTCCTGGTCGTTGAGCAGGCAGGCATCCAGTTCCGCACGTACCGCACGCTCATCCATGTGCACGCCGATCACCACCAGCTCCTGGCGGCGATCCCCCCACAACGGGTGCCACAGGCGCTGCATCGCCGAGTGCGCGGCCGCATCCGGGAAGTCTTCCGGCCCCGGCAACGGTGCGCTCCAGCAATCGGCCTGCTGCCGCGCCCAGCCCAGGTCGCTGTACGGCAGCGGCGTGGGCGGCAGCAACGGCGGCGTGTCCTCCAGCCCGGCACGCACGCGATCGCGAGCGGCGTACCAGAACCCCGCCGCCTGCGTCCGCGTCGCGGCACCTACGGTGTTCAGCTCGCCCACCCAGTCCATGCGGTTGGCCAGCCAGAACCAGCCCTTGCTGCGGATCACGCCCGGCATGCCCGACTGCAACGCGCGGGCGAAACGCGCGGGATGGAACGGTCGCCGCGAGCGGTAGACGAAACTGGCGATGCCGTACTCCTCGGTTTCCGGCGTGTGCTCGCCACGCAGCTCCTTTACCCAGCCCGGCGCACGTTGCGCACGCTCGAAGTCGAAGCGACCGGTGTCCAGCAGCTCGGCCAGCGGCACGTCACCGAAGCTGGACAGCAGCAGTTTCGCGTCGCGGTTCAGGCCACGCAGCACGGCCAGCGTGTCCTGCAGCACTTCGTCATCGGTCTGATCGACCTTGCTGACCACGATCACGTCGGCGAACTCGACCTGTTCGCACAGCAGGTCGACCACGCCGCGATCGTCATCCCGCCCAGCCTGCTGGCCACGCTCGGCCAGGCGCAGCGTCGAGCCGAAGTCGGCGAGAAACGCGCTGCCATCCACCACCGTCACCATCGTGTCCAGGCGCGCGATGTCACTCAGGCTGAAGCCCTGATAGTCGCGTACCGCGAAGGTGGCCGCCACCGGCATCGGCTCACCGATGCCCGTCGACTCGATCAGCAGATAGTCATAGCGCCCCGCATCGGCCATGCGCCGCACTTCCTGCAGCAGGTCATCGCGCAGCGTGCAGCAGATGCAGCCATTGCTGAACTCCACCAGCGTCTCTTCGGTGCGGCGCAGTTCGGCGCCGCCCTCGCGTACCAGCTGCGCATCGATGTTGACCTCGCTCATGTCGTTGACGATGACCGCCACACGCAAGCCCTCGCGGTTGCGCAGGATCTGGTTGAGCAGGGTGGTCTTGCCGGCCCCGAGGAAGCCGGACAGCACGGTGACCGGAAGGCGACGGTCGGCGCGGGAAACAGTGTTCATGTCGGAGCGGGTTGGCTGCGGAACGGAAATGTTACTGTATAACAATTTCTGCGCAAGGAACCTCCCCCCATGAAGTCGCCTTCTGCCGCCCTGCTTGATGCCAGCGCGGTCGCCCTGTCCAGCCTGTGCCTGCTGCACTGCCTGGCGCTGCCCCTGCTTGCCGCCGCGCTGCCGCTGTTCGGCACGTGGGCCGAAGCGGAATGGGTGCATCTGCTGTTCGTGGCCATCGCCTTGCCGCTGACCGGCTACGCGCTGTGGCGGGCAGAACGCCGTCACCCGCTGCCCGTGCTGGCCTGGGCCACCGCCGGCGCCGGGCTCGGCCTGCTGCTGGCCGGCGCGTTGGCGCTGCCCTCGCACGACTGGGAAACACCGATGACGGTCACCGGCAGCCTGCTGCTGGCCGCCACGCATATCTGGAACGCGCGACACCGCCACGGGTAGTGCCGGCCGCTGGCCGGCAACCTCATGAACGGGGAAGACAACCTGCAGTCGCCAGCCAGCGGCCGGCACTACCTGGTCATTTGCCGTAGCGGCGCAGCAGCTCGACCAGCACCTGGGCCTCGGCCGCCCGCTGCTGCGGGTCTTCGGCGCCCACCACGTGTTCCTGCAGGTGCTCGTGCAGCAGCTCCATCAGCAGGCTATGGGCGGCACCGCGCACGGCGGCAACCTGCACCAGCACGTCCGCACAGTCGCCGGCCTCACCCTCCGGCCTGTCCAGCGCCTGCTCCAACGCCGCCACCTGTCCGCCGATGCGGCGCACCCGGGTCAGCAACTGCTTTCGATGCTTGTGTACATGAGCCATGCCGGAATCATATACCCTATGGGGGTATCCACTCCACCGCTGGCCCCCATGCACCTGGACGCCCTTGCCGCCGCCCGTCGCCACGAACACCGCTTCGACGACGGCAACCCGCTGGCCGAACGCAATACCCGCCGCGCCCTGTGGCTCACCGTCAGCATGATGGTCGTGGAGATCGTCGGCGGCTGGTGGTTCAACTCCATGGCCGTGCTCGCCGACGGCTGGCACATGAGTTCGCATGCGCTGGCGCTGGGCCTCTCGGTGTTTGCGTACCGCTGCGCACGCCGCTACGCGCACGACCCGCGCTTCGCCTTCGGCACCTGGAAGATCGAGATCCTGGCCGGCTATACCAGCGCCATCGCCCTGCTCGGCGTGGCCGCGCTGATGGCCGTGCAGTCGCTGGAGCGGCTGTGGGTACCAGCACCGATCCACTACAACGAAGCCATCGCCATCGCGGCGGTCGGGCTGGGCGTGAACCTGCTGTGTGCCTGGTGGCTGCACGACAGCCCGGGCCACGCGCATCATCACCACGGCCATGACCACGGGCATGGCCACGAACACCACGACCACGGGCATGCGCACGGTCACGACCTCAACCTGCGCTCGGCCTACGTGCACGTGCTGGCCGACGCCGCCACCTCGGTGCTGGCCATCGTCGCCCTGCTCGGCGGCAAGCTGCTCGGCCTGACCTGGCTGGACCCGGTGATGGGCCTGGTTGGCGCCGTACTGGTCACGGTGTGGGCGGTCGGCCTGCTGCGCGACAGCGGCCGCATCCTGCTCGACGCGCAGATGGACGCGCCGGTGGTGGCCGAAGTACGCGAAGTGATCGAACAGGGCCCGTGGCCGGCACGCCTGGCCGACCTGCACGTCTGGCAGGTCGGTCGTGGCAAGTACGCGGTCAGCGCCAGCGTGGTCACCAGTGACGCCACGCTGGATGCCGATACCGTGCGCAACGCCCTGGCCATCCACGAAGAACTGGTGCATGTAACGGTGGAGATCCACCGCAGCTGATTTTGTCCGACTGCCGTCGCACTTGTAGAGCCGAGCCATGCTCGGCTGCCGCAGGCCATCAGCCGAGCATGGCTCGGCTCTACAGTCAGAGCTTCAGCATCATCCGCAGCAGGTACATCAGCAGCGGCAGCGCGCTCAGCACCGCACCGCTGATGCCGATCCATGGCCAGCGCTCGCCACGCACGCGCGCGGCCACTGCCAGGCCGCCGCCCACCAAGGCCGCGCCCAGCACGCCCACGCCCAGCCCAGCGGCCATGCCATTGCCGCCTGCAGCGACTGCCGCCTGCGCCGCCACGGTGCCTGCCCCCCACCCCACAGCAATCCCCAGCCAACTGGCCACGCCGCACCACGGTGCCTTGCCCTGCGCCATCCGAAAACCCCTGTGTCCTTGCCGAATTTCTGTACGGGCCACGCCCGCGTGCTGCCTACACTAGCCGCACCTGCCCTGTAGGGACATCCCATGCGCACGCTCCACCTGCTGCTGCCCGGTGCCCTCCTGCTGCTCACTGCCTGCGGCGACGATGCGCGGCTTCCCTTCTCCGCCGACCCATTGCAGGGCTGCTTCGCCACCGGCGCGCGCAAGCCCGCCGACTTCCGCATCGACAAGGAAGGCGGCCAGTACTTCGTTTCCTTCAGCCGTGGCGAGCAGTGGCAGCGCGAACCGAACGCCCTGCACAAGGCCACGTCCAGCGAGATCAGCCGCTACTTTCGCGACGACGCCGACCAGATCGACAGTGCCCTGATCCGCATGTCCGGCGGCTTCGGCATCTTCCACTTCAACAAGGGCGCGACGCTGAAGGGCAAGGCCAGCGACAGCGACTACATGGCGCTGATGCTGATCGGGGCTGGGCCGGTGTATGCGGTGAAGTGCGATTGAACTGTAGAGCCGAGCCCACGCTCGGCTACGTTTGCAGTAGATCCACGCCATGCGTGGATGCAGGCATGGTGGAGCCTAGGGCAGGCTCGGCTCTACAACAGCTGCGGTACCATGCCCTCCCCCGAACCGCCCCGGTACCCGCCGTGCCCCATTACACCGGCCCCCTGCTGACCCGCGACAGCGCCGATACCCTGCGCCGTGCCCATGAAAAGGGCGCCGCCGACTGGCAGGGCTCGCTCGACCTCGGGCGCAGCCAGGACAGCGTGGCGCTCGATGCGGACGGCTTCCACTTCCGGGGCCAGCCCTATCCCTGGCCGGGCAAGCTGAAGGACCGCACCCTGTACTACTGGGATGGCGAGGACTTCGCGCCGATCTCGCGCTACAGCGGCTCGCTGATCAAGCTGGTGCCGACCGAATGGGGCGCACCGACCTTCGAGATCGACGGCATCAAGATGCTGCCGACCTCGAAGCTGTCGCCGTTCGAGGATGCACGCCGCAAGGTGGAGCTGGTCGCCCCGGCCGGCAAGGTCATCCTCGATACCTGCGGTGGCCTCGGCTACTTCGCTGCCTGTGCGCTGGAAGCCGGTGTCGGCCAGATCCGCTCGTTCGAGAAGAACGCCGATGTGATGTGGCTGCGCACGCTCAACCCGTGGTCGCCGGATCCGGACTCGGCTGCCGCCGGTGGCCGCCTGCAGTTCAGCCACGGCGACGTCTCGCAGCAGATCGAACAGGTGGCCAGCAACAGTGTCGACGCGATCCTGCACGACCCCCCGCGCTTCGGCATCGCCGGCGAGCTGTACTCACAGGTGTTCTACGACCACCTCGCCCGCGTGATCCGCAAGGGCGGCCGCCTGTTCCACTACACCGGTGCGCCGAACAAGCTGACCAGCGGCCGCGACGTGCCGCGCGAAGTGGCCAAGCGCCTGGAAAAGGCTGGTTTCAAGGCCGAACTGGCGCTGGACGGCGTGCTGGCCGTCAAGCGCTGAGCCTTACTCCGAATCGACCTTGGCCAGCTTCATCACCCACGCCGGCACCTCGGGCTCGCCGGCGTAGAAGTCCTTCGGCTTGTTCTCCGCCATCGCCCAGCGGTGCAGCCAGCTAGGGCCATAGCGGCCGTTGTAGCCCTCGGCACCCCGCGCATAGGCCGGGTCACGCATCGCCTCGTCCAGCGAAATGAAGCGATAGCCGCGGCGCTTCGTGGCCGCCACCAGTTCGGCGAAGGTGGCCGCGTTGAGCTCATTGGCGTGCATCAGCCACACCTGCGGCAGCGCGTACCCCAGCAGCGCCTGCGATTGTTTCTCGTAATAGTCCAGCTTGTTCAGCATGTACGGCACGTAGCCCTTGCGCAGCTGCGCCAGCGTCGCCGCGCGCGCGGGCGAGTCCGCCTGCTCGTTCATCACGTTGGCATAGGCGAACGCCCACACCCACTCACCGTTGTCCACCGTCACCGGTGCCACGCGGTAGCCATGCTGCTTGAAGAACACATCCATCTGCACGCGCTCATCCGCGGTGCGCCCGGCACGCAGGTAAGGGTGGCGCATCCACTGCGGCGCCTGCCCCTTCTCGGCCAGCAGCGGCCGCAGCACCGTCTCGCCGCGCAGGAAATCCTGCTGGAACGCCGCCACGCCCCTCGCATTCAGATCCATGTGCGAATAGGTGTGGTTGCCCAGCACATAGCCCGCATCACGCCAGTCGCGCAGCATCTGCACCCGCGCCGGCTGCACCTGTCCGTCCACCTCAAGCTTGTTCTCGTTGACGAAGCCGACCACCGGCACGCCTGCCTGACGCAGCTGGGCCATCAACGCCTCATGCCGCGCCTGCAGGTCCGGCGGCACGATCTGGTCCAGCCGTGCCCATGGCAGGTCATCGATGGTCACCGCGATACGGCGATCCACCTCGGCGGCATGTACCGCCAGCGAACACAGCAACAACGGCAACGCACGCAGCAACAAGCGCATCGGGTCTTCCCTGGAGTGGCGAGGCGTCGACTGTAGCGCGATTGCCGCGCGCCGCCGAGCGTGCTCAGCCCGCCCGGGCCCGCGCGATCGCACGCCACAGGGCAACGCCGCCGGCCATCGCGGCCAACAACAGCACCGTCAACACCAGCGCCAGATCATCCGGATTACGCAGCAGTGGCGCGTTCACGCGCGTCAGGATGTGGAACACCACGCGCTGCGCCTGCTCCAGCGGTACATCGCCCTCCGACACCAGCTCCACCAGGCACGCCGTGGGTGACAGCCGCGCCACATTACTCCATGCATCCTCGTACAGGTGCAGTACCCATCCGGCCAAAGCCAGTGCGCCACCGTGCAGCACCATAAGCGCCACGTTCGCCGTGCGCAGCCGATCGCGCAGCCACAGCGCACGGCTTGCGCATACCGCCATGGCCCCCAGCAAGGCCAGCACCAGGCCTACCCATGGAATCCAGCCCAGGGGTTGCCAGTCATCCAGTGCGCCCGCACGCGCCATCACCTGTTCGGCAACCTGCAATCGCGCCTGCGCGTCCGGGCCCCCACAGGCCACCGTCACCGGCTCCAGCAACAGCTCCACGCGGTAATGGAAGAAGCCGGCAGCCAGCACCACAGACAGCAGCGCGACCCACTGGAGCATCAACAGGATCGGCCCCTGCCCACAGATGCGGCGGATTCGGGAAGTGGCGGCGCTCATCGGTTCATCCATGACAGCAAAGAGCCATCCTAACCAAGCGCTTCGCACGTGTCGGCTGGCGGATGCGACACGCACCACGCAGCGCCGTTACGATGACGAGGTTGATTGAATCCGTGTGTGCCAAGCAGGATGTTCCCGATGGTGATGCTGTATCTGGTGGTACGAACGCTGCTGCCACTGCTGGCGTTCGTGCTCGCATGGTGGCTGCTCTCGCGCCTGATCAATGCGCGCGTCGCCCGGATGCCACGCGTCCCGTTGAACCTGCCGGAGCACAGCAGCAGCCCCCGCAGGAAGGATCGACGCATCTACGCGCGCAAGCTGCGGCGCAAGCCGGGCCTGCGTACGGCAACCCGCGCCGCCACCGCACCCCGCAGCTGGCACATCGCTGCGGCCATCCTCTCGCTGATGGCGCTGATCGCCACCGTGCTGGTCATCCCCGATGGCGCACGCTTCCAGGTGATGGTGGACAATCTCACCGGTTATGCGGGAACCGTCGTCGAGGCGCAGGTTCCCGTGGCCGCACAGCCCGTCGTGCTGCGGGCATGGCAACCCGCGCTCGCACAGCTGGGGCGGCCCACGGCGATGCGCTACCCGATCGGTCGCACCGGCGGTGAGCATGAAGCCCATGCGGTCGTGCCCGTGCAGGTCCGGCAGCAGGGCGACCGCCTGCAGGTGGCCGTCGCGCTGCCGTTGGACACCGAAATGCTGCGTGCGGAACTGGCACGGCTGGCCGGGTTGCCAATCGAGGCCATTGACGTACAGCAACGCGAGGTTGCGCCATGGAGGGAGTCGGGCTGGCAGCCACTGCCCGGCCCTTAGCGCCGAGCCCATGCTCCGCTGCCCTTTGCCCCTTCTCCGGCTGGCCCGCGCCCCGCGCGCCAGCCGAGCATCGGCTCGGCGCTACACCAGGCCCACAGCCAGCCTTTGAATCACGACCCACGCGGCAGCTTCGCCGCCCACATGTTGTCGACCAGGTTGGGATAGCGCCGCCCGTTCTCCTCGGCACGTTGCCGTGCCGCCGCCTTCTGCGCATCCGATAGCGGTTGCGATGTCTGGCCCTTGGGGTTGGGCTTCTTCCACGGGGGTGTTCTGGTCTGGCGCATGGCCGCAGCTTAGCGCTTCAGGAAGTTCAGCAGGGCCAGATTGAAGCGGTCGGCGTGGCTGGTGTTGCAGCCATGTGGCGCGCCTTCCAGGATCACCACTTCGCTGCCTTTGATGGCCTTGTGGGTACGCTGGCCGGAGCCCTCGAACGGCACGATGGCATCGCTGTCACCGTGCAGGATCAAGGTCGGCACCGTGATCTTTTTCAGGTCATCCCGAAAATCAGTAGTGGCAAACGCGTGCATGCAGCCCAGTGCCGCCGTCTGGTCGGATTGATGGCACAGCGCGATCGCCGCCTGGCGCGTTTCTTCGGTCACCATCAACTGGCCATTGGCGCTGAAGAAGTCGCGGGTGAAGCCGTCGAAGAACGCCTCGCGGTCCTTCTCCAATCCGCTGCGCATTTCATCGGCCTTGTCCTGGGTCAGCGGCCCCTCCGGGTTGTCGTCACTGCGCAGCAGGAACGGCGGCACCGCCGCAGCGAACACCACACTGTGCAGGCGATCCTGGCCGTGGTTGGCCACGTAGCGCGCCACCTCGCCACCGCCCATCGAGAAACCGACCAGGGTGACATCGCGCAGGTCACGTTCCTCGATCAACCCCGCCAGATCCGCCGCGAGGGTGTCGTAGTCATAGCCCTCGGCCGGTTTGTCGGAGCGGCCGAAACCGCGCCGGTCGTAGCTGATCACGCGGTGCTGGGCATCGCGCAGGATCGCCACCTGGGTCTTCCAGGCATCGGCAGACAGCGGCCAGCCGTGGATCAGGATCACCGGGCGGCCGTCGCCACCGGTATCTTCAACATGCAGGCGGATTCGGGAAGCAGGCATGGACGCTCCTGTGGAAGGGGAGGAGTGCAGGCTAGCGGCCGCGTCCTGTGGCAGCCGTGAGGGAATCACGCCCGCCCGTGACATCGCCTGCACATGCCGCAACGCGAAGCCGCACCGGCAATCGCGGCCTTCGCACCCCGCCTTCCCGGTTTCGTCGCAGCGCCGTACCGCCGCGGTCAGCGGCATGCCAGCCTGCGCAGACCATCCCCGGGAGTCTTGCCATGCTGCTGCTCACCCTGCCCTTGCTGGCCGCCGGCCTCGCCGCCGCACCGTCGCCCGTCGATGACCTGCGCGAACAGATCCGCCAGGCCGACAGCCAGTTGTTCGCCGTCGCCTTCGAGGCCTGCGACGCCGACAAGGCCGCCGCGATGACCACCGAAGACATGGAGTTCTTCCATGACAAGGACGGCAAGTCGGCCAGCAACCGCGAGGATTTCCGCCGCAGCGTGGCCAACCTGTGCGACAACGCGCGCAAGGACGGCTGGCGCCTGCGGCGCGAGCTGGTGGACTCCTCGCTGCAGGTATTCCCGCTGCACGACGAGCGGGCGCTGGAAATCGGCGACCACCGCTTCCACGAGCGCGGCAAGGACGGCCTGGAGCACTGGGTCGGCCAGGCCCGTTTCATCCAGGTCTGGCGCCGCGTCGACGGGCACTGGCTGGCCGAACGGGTGATCAGCTATGACCATCGGCCGGCGGACTGACCTTTCCGGCGCCCTTCACCGGCCGGATCTATACTGGCGGGGTTCACCCCGACCCACCGCTACCGTTCGATCGCCATGGCAGAGATCACCCCCAACCACCCCGACTACGGCCTCAACCAGCAGATCCGTCAGGGCGTGGCCGCACTGGACGCCCAGCATGGACGTCCGTTCGACCAGACCAGCGAACGCCTGACCGCCAGCCTGACCGTACTCGCCCGCGAGCAGGGCCTGCAGCAGGTCGACCACGTGCTGGTCAGCAACGCCACGGCCCAGCACCCGGCCGGGCACAACGTCTTCGTGGTGCAGGGCGACCCGGCCAATCCGGCGCACCTGCGCGCGATGATGCCCACGGCCGTGGCGGTACAGACGCCGGTGGAGCAGTCGATGCAGAAGTTGGGGCTGGGTGTGCAGCAGCAGGTCGAGCCGCAGGCGCAGGAAATGCAAAATCCCACTCCGCGGATGGGGTAACCACGCCGGCGCTGCTCAGAGCCGGCCAACACGTGACCAGGGCGCCCGCTGAACTGCAGCGCCCTACTTGAGACTCAGCCCAATCACACACCATCCCGACCGTAGCCCCGTTTACCTCGAACTACGGGCGCTACTGGCCACATCTGCGCCAAATCATCCACAAACGACAAGCCTTGGCGCCAATGACTCCAGCTTGATACGCATTGCGGATCGATACCCCTGCATGCATTAATTGCGCCTATCGAAAAGAGCGCAGGGGGCGTCGTGGGTATCAGGGACGAATTGCAGAAGGTGATGGAACTGCAGCCTCAATACAGTTCATTGCCGACAACTGCCATGCAGGCTCGCGGCCAGATCATCAAGTATCGGCTACCTAAGCTGCTTAGCGAGAACGCCGAGCAACTTCGCCTTGCATCAGACATCGAGCCGGGGGATTTTTTACTTGTTGGGCGTGATGGGATCGGCAGAAAGTCCCAAGTTCCGTGGGTTCGTTTCGCATCTGAAGCACGCTCGCCCACCGCAACCAAGGGCTGGTATGTGGTGTGGCTGTTCCGCGAGGATGGCTCCGGCGTCTATCTAGCGGTCTCCCATGCTTCTACCGAGAAGATTGATGGCGATTTTATCAAGCGTTCCCCTGGCGAGACCCAGCGCCTAACCAGATGGGCCTTGGAGATACTTGAGAATGACATCACCGCGGATCCACGACTACTCAAATCCATGACTTTGGGTGACGGCTCTCTGGCAAAGGCTTACGAAAGCACCACAGCTGTTTCGTATTTCTACGCCAAGGATCACGTTCCATCCGATGACCAATTGCGCGCCGACATGCTCACGATGGCGCGTCTACTGAAGAACATCTATCGAGGTGAGCCGGCCCAGAAGCGTAGCGGCCAAACTTCACCGGATGTTATTGCAGTGGTCGAAGCGATCGAAGAAACCACCTCAGGTCGCAAGAAGTCTGGACAGGGCTTTGGGCTCACGCAACCTCAGCGCCGGGCAGTGGAGCTGCAGGCGATGGCACTTGCCAAGGAGCACTTCGGCAATGCGGGATATGAAATCAAGGATATGAGTGCCACGGCCCCTTACGATCTGGAGATCAGAAAAGAAGGCCAGGTTCACTACATCGAGGTGAAGGGAACCACCGGCGGATTGGGGGACATCGTGCTCACCAAGAACGAAGTGCAGCACCACCTAAAGCATCATCCGAACAACGGCCTGTTCGTCGTCCACGGTATCCAACTGCAGTCGCACGACGGCATACCCGTTTGCGCCGGCGGAACCGCGCACATTCAGCAGCCGTGGCAAATCTCAGATGCGAACCTGCAAGCTCTCGCCTATCGATATCGTATTGCGTAGAACCCAATGAATCGGCCGCGCCTCTCTCAAGCGCGGCCGACTTTTGCTCGTTACAGCTGAATCCGCGCCACGCTCTCGTCAGCGCCCTTGTCATCCTTCTCGCCGTTCTTGATGCTCACGAACAGCACGTTGTTCTTCGCATCCAGCGCCAGGCTGTTCGGGTGGGTCGGCACCTTGTAGGTCGCCACCTTCTGGTAGCTGTCACTGTTGTAGGCCGTCACCGTACCGGCTTCGCGGTTGGTGACGTACAGGCGCTTGCGCGGTGCATCCAGCAGGATACCCAGCGGGCCGGCGTCGGTCGGGATGCTGGCCAGTTCCTTACCGGTGCTGCGGTCGAGCGCCAGCACGCGCTGGCCCGGATGCTTGCTGACCAGGCCGCTGCTCTTGGCCTGGTAGCCACGCAGGAATTCCGAGCCCTGGTCGGTCACGAACAGGCGCTTGCCGGCCGGATCCAGCGCGATGTTCATCGGCTGCTCGGCGGCGATCCTGTGCTGCGCCACCACCTTGTTCGAATCGGTACCCACCACCACCAGCTCGGCCAACAGGTTGCTGGTGTAGACGCGCTTGTTGGCGGCATCCAGCGCCAGGCCCGGTGCCTTGGCATTGCCCAGGCCATCGATGGTGTTGATCACCCTCAGCGTGGTGGTATCGATCACGAACAGCACGCTGCTCACGTCCGGCTGGCTGCTGTGGCCGGTCACGTACAGGCGGTTGGCCGCGCTGTCGACCACCAGCTCGCGCAGGTCGTGGGTGTAGGCAGCCTTGCCATCTTTGCCGGTCTTCTTCTCCATCAGCTGGATGGTGCCGACGGCCTTGTTCTGCGCGGTGTCGACCACCGTCACCGACAGGTCCACGGTGTTGCCTACGTACAGGCGGTTGTGAGCGTCATCCAGCACCACACCGAACGCCTTGCGCTCCAGCGGGATACGGGTTTCCACGGCCAGCGTGGCCGGGTTCAGGCGCAGCACCTGGGCCGGGCCGGCGTCATCGCCGAAGCCGCCGGAGGAGGCCACGAACACGGCGTTCTGTTTCGGGCTATAGGCCAGCTCGTACAGGCCCTTGGCCACGGCCTGGCGCTGCACGGCGGTGGTGGCGCTGGCGGCGGGCGCGTTATCGGCGAATGCCGAAGGCACGCCGAGGCTGAGCGATACAGCAAGGGCCAGGGCGGCCGAGCGGAAGAGAGGATTACGGAACATGCGAGCGTCCTTGAATGGGCACGGGAAGGTGTCCTGGCTCGCTGGGCCGTACTGCGACGGCCCGACCTGCATCTGTCTGCGCGGGTGGGCTGGCTGGGGTTGCGGGGGAATGGTAGCAGGTGGGGGGGCGTGGCGTGCGCCGGCGCGGGCATGGCAGACGTTCGACCTTGGCGCTACCCGCCGGCTATGCCATCCGTGGGCCGTGGCTCTGTTCCAGTTGCTGCTGTTCCTGCAGGCGCTGCACATCGCGCTGCGGCAGGTTCTGCTGCAACTGCGCGACCCGTTCGAACGAGGCCTCCACCGGTGCCTGCGCTGCCAGCTCCGCCGGCATGCTGGCGCGCTGGTGCGCCGGGTCACTGCGGTCCCCCTGCACGATGAACAGCTTCGGCGCGGTATCACCGCGCTGCTCGCCCAGCACCACTTCGTCCACGCGCGAAAACTGCTGCTCCTTCGACAGCGCGAGCAGGCTGGCACTGACATTTCCGTTGCGTGCACCGAAAGCGCCGAGGTCGGCCACCTGCTGGTGGATCTGGTTGAGGCGGGCATGATCCCCGTGCGCCGGGTCTGCGGGCGTGCCGCTTGCCGCGAGGGTGCTGTTGCCGCGCCACTGCTCGCCGTTCTCGGTGAACATCCACTCGCGGAAGGTCTGCTTCGGCATCGGGTTCCACTGCACCCCGTCCAGCTCGCTGCCCTTCACCTGCTGCGGAATGGCGTTGACGGCGCGGATGTTGTCCAGGACCTTGGTGGCGCCCTCGTAATTGGTGATCTCCCCGGCCAGCCCAACCGGACGCAGGCCAGCGTGGTTCAGGGCACCCCAAGCGAAATCGGTGCAGGCGTTGGAGAAGAAGTCGTAGTTCATGTCGAAGCCGTGCTTCTTCGGGTCTGCCGAGAATTCGAGGATGCGGTCGTACTGCGCCTTGCTGATCTCGATCGTGCGCTCGAAGCGGGGCTTGTCGTAGACCGACACGTCCATGTCATCGACTTTGCCCCTGTTCGGCTCGTCCTTGGTGCCTGCGTGGGTGAAACCAATGCTCTCCGGCAAGGATTCACCCGAACGGCGCAGCGACAGGAACATGTGCCCCGCGAACGAAGGCTCCAGCAGAAACCTGTTTCCCTCGGCATCACGGCCGTAGCGCGGCGTGCCGGGGGCCGCCAGATGGATGGTTACGCTGTAGCGTTCGGCATCGTCCTTGTGCATGTCTACTTTCCTAGTGATTGGTAGCCAACGATCAGTTCTGCGTTCAGGCCATCCAGCTGGGGTCGATCCTCCACAAGGTCGACCTGCAGAACATAGCGCCCGGGTGCAACGCCTCCGACCTGCGCCAGCTGCAGCGTGCGATAGAGCACGTCTTCAGAGTACAACCCGGCCTCGGCCAAGCTGTTGATGTCCACACTCCCCGTCGTCAGGTCTGTGACCACGCCATCATCCCCGATCTTCTGCGAGTCGCGTCCGTCGCGTGTACGCTGCCAGAGCTGCACATGACGAGGCGCGCTGCCATCAATCCGCTCCAAGCGCAGCCGCGTTGGCAAACGTCCGAGAGTGATCTTCTCCGAAGCATCCAGCAGCCGTCGCGCGTTGGTATCCTGCAGCCGCAACCCAATGTTCAGGATCGGAATGGCCGGCTTCTGGGCTGCCGGCAAATCAAACGTGACCTCGGCAATCCGACCGGCCTTCTGCAACTGCAGGGCCCGCGTGAACGGCACAACTGTGCGGGCCTCGGCCTGTGCGCGCGTCAGCAGGGGCGGCGCAACCTCAGGCGCTGGTGACGCACGGCACGCCGCCAGCGCACCCAGCACCGCCAGTACCACCAGCCCCCGCCGCAGTAACCGCGTCATTGCTCCTTCAACCGCAGCGAATCGGCCACATCGGTCTTTGCCGCCACCTCGGTGGCGATGCTGGCCCGGCGGTGCCCCGGGTCGTTGCGGTCGCCCTGCACGATGAAGATGCTTTCGGCCGCATGGCTGTTCTGGGTCGGCTGGCTGAGCAGCACGTGGTCCACGCGCGAGAGGTTGTTCTGCTTGGCCAGCACCAGCAGGCTGGCGCTGATGCGCTGGCTGGCCGCATCGAACGGGCGGCCGTGCGCGGCGTCAAGTTCGGCCACTTTCTGGATCAGCTGCGAGAACAGGCGATGGTCCGGATGCGAAGGGTCCAGCAGCGTGCCGGCCACTTCAATCGGCGTCGGCGGCGGCTCATCGCTGGCGCGGTCGCCCTGGCGATGATGCTCGGCCTCGCGCTCGGGCATCGCATGATGGGTCTCGGCATTCAGATCACTGCCCGGGAACGGCGCGGCAATGCACTGGATTTCCGGCAGGTTGAACAGCACCGCGAACTCGCCCAGGTTGCTGCCCCCATCCAGCGGCGCCGGCAGCGGATGCAGGCCGGCGTAGTGCAGCGCGGCCCAGACGAAATCGCTGCAACGGTTGATGGTGGCCGGGCGATCCACATCGAACTCGAACTCGGCCGGTTCCTCGGCGAAGTCACGCAGGCAGCCGTAATGCTCCTCGGAGATTTCCAGGGTGCGGCTGTAGTACGGGTCCAGATGCTCATCGGCATCGTCGTGGCGCACCTGCGCGTACTGCACGCCGGTGGGGGTTTCGCCCGGCGCCTGGCGCGGCGGCGCGAAACCGTAGCTGTGGGCCTCGTCGCCCGCGGCCACCTGCAGGTACATATGGCCGCGCGGCGAGACGCCTCCACTTTTCAGCGGGGTGCCGGGTGCGGCCAGATAAAGGGTTGCGGTGTAGCGTGTTGCCTGCTCCATGCCTGCTCAGCCTTGTTGGGTACTGCGGTCCTGGGCGGATGATGGCATAGGTGGGATGGGGGGCAGGTGGAGATGGAGGCAGTTTCGAGGCCGAGGCGCTCGAAACTGTGATCTTCCGTGCAGTCGCTGGAAGTCAGCCCATCTGCAGCGGCGCCCGGGTTTGTTCCAGGGCCGGCTCCTGCGGCGCCAACGAGGCGCGCTCCTGCTGGGCCAGCGAAATCTGCTCGACCTTGGCGAATGACTGCTCCACCGGTGTTCGCGCGGCCTCCTCCGCCGTCATCGAAGCTCGCATATGGGCAGGATCGTTGAGCTCCCCCTGCACGACGAAGAGTCGCTGCGGCGAACCATCGCTTGGAGTATTACCCAACACCACATGGTCGACATGCTCCAGCCCACTCTCCTTGGCTGTGGCCAACAACCCCGCTGAGATCCGCTCGCTGGTCCCATCGTAGGTGCGGCCATGCGTCTCATCGATGCCCGCCACGCCCTTGCGGATGGAATCAAGCATATCGCGGTCGCCCCGCGGCAGCTGCTCATCGCTGATGATCCATTGCTTGAACGTTCTCTCCGGCATTCTGTTGTAGTGCTCAGTATTCAAGACGCTATCCGGAAAGGGCGCGCGGATGCTGCGGATGTATTCCACATTGCTGAGCGGCTTGAGGCCACCTTCGAAGCTCTTGTCCTGCATGAGCAGAACGTTGGTTCGATGAAGCCCGGCGTGATTCAGGGCGCCCCATGTGTAGTCAATACAGCTGTTTTCCACACCGTGATATTCGGTGTTGAAACCATGTTCGCTGGGCTTTGCACCAAATTCCATCAGCTTGTCGTACTGCTGCTTGCTGATCTCCATCGTCCGTGCGTAGTACGGATCTTTGTATTGCTGGGCGTCATTGTTGTAGACCATTCCGGGCCCAGTGATGACGCCATGCTCGATGGGTGCAAAGCCAAAGCTCACCTCGTCCTGGCCATGCGCCACCTTGTAGTAGACGTGGCCAGCATTGGATGTCCCTCCCGCCAGCAGCGGCGTGCCGGGAGCGGCAACGAAGACGGTGACTGTGTATTTGTCGTCCATGACGTGTTCCTATTTCGACTTGTTTACGTAGGCCACCAGCAACTCGGCTTGAGTGGACGCCAATCGATCATCAGGCTTCAGTATCTGGATGCTCAGCCTGTAGCGGCCAGGTTGCAGTCCCTGAGCCCAGGCGAGGGCCAGTTGTGTGTGGTGACTGCCGGGCGCTTCCAATCCTGCTGACTGCAGAGATCGATGATCGACATCATCCAACCATCCGCCCGCCACGCTGCCCGCAGGACCAATGGGCTCTATCCGCGCGGGTGTTCCTGCCACAGACTCCACCCTCACCAACGGAACAGGAATGCCCTGCTGTGCCTCCAGCCGCTCCAGTGTCACCTCGGTGGGCAAGCCCAGATTGCGGATCTCGCGGCCCGCATTCAGTGATTTCAGCCCATCTTCTCCGCTCACCCGGATTCCAAGGAACAAAGTTGGCGAGGCGCTTTCCTCTGGGGACGGTAGGGTGAACTCGACCACCATGGGTGTGGTCATCGCTACCAGCGGCAGTGGCCTGACGAAGGGCACCAGGGTCCCGTTCTCTACCGGTGCGCTCGGCCCGGGTACCGCCTCGGAGCTGGCTTGGCAGCCGCTCAGCAGAGAACCTGACAGTACCAGGGCCAGGCAGACCAACAATCTTCCTTGTCGAAACATCGCTTTTCCTCTTCCAAGGCTCATCGAAGCCGTCGAAGGCACCTTCGCCCGCATTTATACAACCCGGCCGTAGAAGATTCTGCGACGAAGTTCCCTGCGTCGCGGCTCCTGCGACTGGGGGTGATCAAAGTCGACCACGCGCAATGGTGCGCTTACGTATAGGAGGGTAGTCAATGGACCGCTACTTTGTGAATAGAACGCCGCAGGCCAATGGAGACCATGAGGTGCATAAACAGGGATGCTATTGGCTTGCTCGCGCCCAGTCCACGCAGGACCTCGGCTTGCACATCGGCTGCAGGACGGCCGTGGCTGAAGCCCAGAGGTGGTACCGGCAGTCGAATGGCTGCGCCACCTGCTCCGCGGCTTGCCATACAGGCTGATCCACGGCCGAAAGCGACATCGGTGCGTCCCCGCCAATGATGGGCGGGGGCGCATCGTTACCGCCATTGAGACTGCCCACGCCATCGTTCTCCCACTGGAGGAGCGCCATGACCAGTATCGACCTCACATGGCTGGAAGCCTTCGACATGGAGCTCCTCCACCTGTTCGTCATCGACCATAGCGATGCCGGCATGGATGAGTACCTGCTGGGCTGCTACGCAGACCTCCCGCCACGCGAGGCGGCGCTGGCGTTCGGCAGCGACTACGACCTGGAGCGCGACGATGCGCTGTGGCCTCGGTCGGGGGTGGCGCTGCAAAGTTAAGCCGTGTCGCAATCGGTCAACTTCGGATCTCAGCCATGCGGGCGGATTGTCGCTTTTGAGACCCCGATTCTCTGCAAACCGTGCTTTTCAATGCGCATTCGGGCGGTAACTTAACACCGGCCGAAATCACTGCACCGCAAGGGTTCTGCCGCGCGCGCCCCATGCAACAATGCCGTAAGCGTCAGCATTTGCGGCCTCTGCGGCCTACGATTTCTTGGCATCTCGCAACCATGCGAGTACACCTTGGCATGCCACCTCACACAAGGTGGCACGGGCGTCGAAAACCCGGTCAACAACCATGTGTTTGCGCTTGTCAGCCGGCGTCACGTTCGTGTGACGCCGGCTGGCAATCCGTTCGCGGTCCATGGCGGGCGGTGCGTGGGGGTCTTCGGACCCGCCGGATTGGTTGTTGACCGGTTTTCGAGCCTCGCATCGTCCGCCACTTTTATCGGTGGCGCTGCTTTCTGTCCCGTACGGAGCATTGCCATGAACACATCGGACTTCCGTTCCCTACACGCGCAGTACGATCCGGACAACGCCGAGACTGAGCGCGAACCTTCCCCCGATCCCAACGCCTTCGTCGCCACGCTGCGCCGCATCGGAACCGGTGCGGCTGCGGACGGCCAGCCTTGGCCGGAGCGGCATCAACTGCCTGGGCGGTGTCTTCAGCTGGCTGATGCGGATTGCGCATTGGCGGGTCTGCGCGTGGTGGTGGAGCTGATGCTGGCTGCGGAGCGGACTCGGCAGAACGGTGCGCCCGAGGAGTACCTGGGGGATCGGGTGATGGAAGGGTTGAAGGCGGCGTGTGTGGCGTTGACTGCGCAGGTGACTGAGCGGTTGCAGGTGCCAGGATAGAGAGCGGGAAATCCCCGCTCTCTACTGGCGCCCTATCCGCAATTAACCTGGCAAAGAGGAAGAAACCAGCTGCACTCGACGTATTATCGACGTGAACCCTCACTCCATCTCTCAACGAAGCCAGTTACGAATATTTCGTAAAAATCTATTGATCCACTAAATGAATGGCCTTACAGCCTTCCCAATCAGGGTATTTTCCATCATTTCTAGGTGATGCTTCAGCGACCATCGCTTAGGCACACCTAGCCCGTGATATTCCGAATCCGCAAGATAGCCATCAATCACCCCCTCCGTTCTAAATGTAATTTTCGGCGGATCCTCAACGTAGTCAACAAGCTTCTGAAGAGCATCCTCATACTGGACGTGAACGTGTGAGCGAGTGTGAATATCGTCTGAGACGAAATGATTGCAGCGGATAACCGCCCCACGTCGCTCGGTTAGATGGAGGGCAATATTGGATGCCCGTCCACCGCCCACCTTATAGTGATCGCCGATCGCAGCAAAATCACCAAAGCCCGCATATCCATCTGCCAGATACGTGCTAAATCCGCTCGGGAAATTACTGTACTCAGGATAGTCGCCATTTCTAGCAGCCTTGGCAAATCCATCCCGAATAATCACATCCCCCGAACTCGGAGCTCCGTGGCCCCTAGCAGCGGGAAGCGCGCTGCTTATATATGCATGAATGGAAGGAACTTCTAGAGACTTCAATGCTAATGCCACGTCGATCGCTGGGAGACTCTTACGATGAACAATTAACGTTGAGACCTTAGAAAACCTCTTTGAAAACCTCTTCAGAGATGCGCCAGTCACTCCATCCTTGATCTCAAATCCAGGAAAAGCAATGCCGGGATAATCTTCTTCCAGCCTATCCAAGAAATCATAAAGACCGGGCGCATGATCAATTGACCCAGTATTCGTCAGAATACAAACCCTCAACCCAATCTCGCAGATTTTTCTAATTCTCCCTTCAAATACATCGTTAACCTTAACAACATTGAATACAGGGAGAACCAGTGAGTTCGGCACCAACTTTGGCGCCAACTCCAGAACCGCTAATACTTCATTAGTATTGCTTCGCAAGTATGGAAAATACATGAGCCCCCCCCCTATTCCATTAGAGACTCTTTTCTAATGCATCCTTCACGCGCATGTCAAGTACCTGAATAAGCCCATTCCATTCTTTGCTGCTCATCTTGTATAGATACGCCGCGGGAAGCAGTGAAGGAGGAAGCTTGGAAATGTCGTGAAGCCGCGAACTTGAAAGCCCGCGCTTACGAAGAATGCGGTTGAACTCCAGCTGCATTCGCTTCGGCTGCATACTGCCTATGCATGCCAAGACTGACTTATAGCTCTTCAAATCCACTTCAGGAAAATTACTTCTAACGACTTTCTCGTATTCATCACGCCGAAGCGCCAAGAACATCTCTTCGCTCGACAGGTGCGCATTCTCCACACCACATTGACGCAGAATTCTGAGCTGCTTACGTTGCGTTATGCATGCAATCCCAACCGAATCAGGCAGAATCTCGGCTGCTTTCTTAAAGTGAACAGGATCAATTACAAATATTACCCTGGAGAAACATTTAAAGTACTCGCTAACCTGTCTAGATGCCTTCTTTAAATCATCCAGGCCTGTCTTCACTTCGTAGACTGTCGCAACATCATTGACCAACACAAGGTCAGCACGACACTTCCCAACTTTAAATTCGCTAAACACAGCAGTTGATCTCGGGCTGTGTATCCCCGTTACCAACTTCTGGAGTAGAACAGACTTATAGTAATACTCGGTCTGATAGCTCTTTGCGAGTACACACTGCGCCCAGTTAAACATGTCTCGGAAGGATGGAGCTTCCCGACCATCGATCGACCCCAAGTATTTACTCTTAATTGATGAGAGCGCAGGTGAGATTTCTCCAACAGCGAGCTCTCTTATCGAATTCGCCCCAAACAGCCTATTAACATCAATCAGAGCCTTGGCATCTACAGACGACAAATTCATTTGGTTACTCTCGTCCACACATAGCAAAGGGGCCTAAGCCCCTTTGCCAAATACACTCATTGAACTAAAAAATCAAACCCCAACAGGATTAGCCTTCTCAGGATCAATCTTGTACTGCTTGATCGCCCGGGCCACATCCTTCGCGGTCATCTTCCCTTCCTTCGCCAGCGCTGCAATCGCGGCATGCGCGATGTAGTACCGATCCACCTCAAAGAACCGACGCAGGTTCGCACGCGTATCCGAACGGCCGAACCCATCGGTACCCAGCACGGTGTACGACATCGGCACGAACGCGCGGATCTGGTCCGCATACGCACGCACGTAGTCGGTGGCGGCAATCGCCGGGCCCTGGCGGCCTTCCAGCAGCTCGGTCACGTAGGCCTTGCGCTGCTCACCTTCCGGATGCAGGCGGTTGGCACGTTCCACGTCGAAACCATCGCGACGCAGTTCGTTGAAGCTCGGGCAGCTCCAGATATCGGCGGTCACGCCGAAGTCCTTGTCCAGCAGCTCGGCCGCGGCAATGGCTTCGCGCAGGATGGTGCCCGAGCCCAGCAGCTGCACGCGCAGCTCGCCCTTCTTCGGCTTGCCGGCGTCGGTCAGCAGGTACATGCCCTTGACGATGCCTTCGGCCGCGCCTTCCGGCATTTCCGGGTGGGTGTAGTTCTCGTTCATCAGGGTGACGTAGTAGTACTCGTCCACCTGGTCTTCCATCATGCGCTTGGTGCCGTGCTGCAGGATCACCGTCACTTCGAAGCCGAAGGTCGGGTCGTAGCTGCGCACGTTCGGGATGCCACCGGCCACCAGATGGCTGAAGCCATCTTCGTGCTGCAGGCCTTCACCGTTCAGCGTGGTGCGGCCGGCGGTGCCACCCAGCAGGAAGCCGCGGGTACGCATGTCGGCGGCCTGCCAGGCGATGTCGCCCACGCGCTGGAAGCCGAACATCGAGTAGTAGATGTAGAACGGCAGCATCGGCACGTTGCTGACCGAGTAGCTGGTACCGGCGGCCATCCACGAGCTGATCGCACCCGGCTCGCTGATGCCCTGCTGCAGCACCTGGCCGCTCTGGTCTTCGCGGTAGAACATCAGCTGGTCGGCATCGACCGGCTTGTACTTCTGGCCGAACGGCGCGTAGATGCCGATCTGGCGGAACAGGCCTTCCATGCCGAAGGTACGGGCTTCGTCGGCCACGATCGGCACGATGTGCGGGCCCAGTTCCTTGTCGCGCAGGGTGATGTTCAGGCTCTGCACGAAGGCCATGGTGGTGGAGTAGCTGCGCTCGCCGCTGCTCTTCAGCAGGCGCTCGTAGGCTTCCAGCTTTGGTGCCACGAAGGTCTTGTCGGCCTTGCGGCGGCGCTGCGGCAGGTAACCGCCCAGCGCGGCACGGCGTTCCTGCAGGTACTGCACTTCCGGCGAATCCGGGCCCGGGTGGTAGAACGGCACCTGGCCGTCGGCCAGCTGCGCGTCGGTCACCGGAATGTTGAAGCGGTCGCGGAAGTGGCGCACCGCTTCGTCGTCCAGCTTCTTGGTCTGGTGGGTCGGGTTCAGTGCCTCACCGGCGCTGCCCATGCCGTAACCCTTCACGGTCTTGGCCAGGATGACGGTCGGCATGCCCTTGGTGTTCACGGCCTGGTGGTAGGCGGCGTACACCTTGTGCGGGTCGTGGCCACCACGGTTCAGGCGCCAGATGTCGTCGTCGCTCAGGCCGGCCACCATCGCAGCGGTTTCCGGGTACTTGCCGAAGAAATGCTCGCGGGTGTACGCGCCGCCGAAGGCCTTGCAGTTCTGGTACTCGCCGTCGACGGTTTCCATCATCAGCTTCTTCAGGACGCCATTGGTGTCCTTGGCCAGCAGGGCATCCCAGTAACCGCCCCACAGCAGCTTGATCACGTTCCAGCCGCCGCCACGGAACACGCCTTCCAGTTCCTGGATGATCTTGCCGTTGCCGCGCACCGGGCCGTCCAGGCGCTGCAGGTTGCAGTTCACCACGAAGATCAGGTTGTCCAGGCCTTCACGGCCGGCCAGGGCGATGGCACCCAAGGTTTCCGGCTCGTCGCTCTCGCCGTCGCCGATGAAGCACCACACCTTGCGGTCGGACTTCTCGATCAGGCCACGGTTCTCCAGGTAGCGCATGAACTGCGCCTGGTAGATGGCGGCCAGCGGGCCCAGGCCCATCGACACGGTCGGGGTCTGCCAGTAGTCCGGCATCAGCCACGGGTGCGGGTACGAGGACAGGCCCCCGCCGTCCACTTCCATGCGGAACTTGTCCAGCTGCTCTTCGCTGATGCGGCCTTCCAGGAAGGAACGCGCGTAGATGCCCGGGGCGCTGTGGCCCTGGATGAACAGCAGGTCGCCCGGGTGGTTCTCGCTCGGGGCGCGCCAGAAGTGGTTGAAGCCCACGTCGTACAGGGTGGCGCCGGAGGCGAACGAGGCGATGTGGCCGCCCAGGTCACCCGGCTTGCGGTTGGCGCGCACCACGGTGGCCATCGCGTTCCAGCGGATGATCGAACGGATGCGCCATTCCAGCTCGGCATTGCCCGGGCTCTTGGCCTCGAACTGCGGTTCGATGGTATTGACGTATTCGGTGGTGGGAGAGAACGGCAGGTAGGCGCCCGAACGACGGGTCAGTTCCACCATGCCTTCCAGCAGCTGATGCGCGCGCTCGGAGCCCTCGACATCAATAACGGCCTTCAACGACTCGATCCACTCCTGGGTTTCCACAGGATTCGGGTCGTTGTTCAGCACCTCGTTCAACCAGTTCATTAGCGCTCCCATAACCGCACGCACGCGCGCGACTGTTGTATAGATTTCTAGACCGCAAAGTGTAGCGCACCAAGGGCTTTCGTCACTTGGCTACGCAGGCGTATGGATGCAACCGGCCAGTGTCCGCAAGGGGCTTGCCGGGCCCGCTGACGGCCCTGCGGCGGGCCTTGGCGGCTGCGCGGGCTGTCGCTTGCGGGCCGCTGCGCCCATGTGCAGGACGCAGTGTTACCGCTGCCGATGACGGTTGTAGGGCAACTCCGGCACCGCTGTAGGGGCGGTTCGGGCAACGGTACTGAACCGGCGACAACATGTCGCATCTGCCTCTGGATCGGTACCGGCTGCGGGTCCAGCGTGGGCCGCGAGTGAGGGGCCTGGCGGCCCTGCTCCCTTCCACAGCATCGCCGGGGCGCCCTGCAAGGGGCGCCCCTTTTGCTGTGCACGCGGCCGCCCGTGGCCCAAAACGGACCTGCTTGTGGCCGGATCGATGATTGCCGGCTTCGATATATCGATATATCGTTTGCACACTCGTTTACCGATATATCGAAATGAGCCGCCCCCCTTCTCCCAGAGCCCGTTCCACCGATCCCGCGGTGCCCCGCCGCAACGGCCAGCCACGCGTGCTGAGCCGCGGCGACCTGCGCCTGCTGGTGCTGGCCCTGATCGGCGAGCAGCCGCGCCATGGCTACGAGCTGATGCAGCTGATCAGCAACCAGTTCATGCAGGCTTACACGCCCAGCGCCGGCACCATGTACCCGCTGCTGGCCAGCTTCGAGCAGGCCGGCTGGATCGAGGCCGAGGAACTGGATGGCAAGCGGATCTTCCGCATCACCGCTGCCGGCGAGTTCGAGCTGAAGGTGCAGCGCACCCAGGTGCGGCTGGCGCAGCGGCGTGCCTTCGACCGTGCCCGCGAGATCACCAAGGCCTCGCTGCCGCCGCCGCTGGCCACTGCCCTGCGCGAGTTCAAGCGGGCGCTGGTGCATCACCACGGCCGCTGGGCCGAGGGCGAGGCGGAAGAAGTGGCGGCGCTGCTGACGCGGGCCTCGGCCCTGCTCAACGGTACGGCCGGTAGCGAGGCATCACCACTTTCAACGACCCAGCCAGACTGAATCCAGCCAGGTCTCCCCCATGCCGCGCGCCCCCGCGCGACACCTTTACAGGTAACCCCCATGACCGAACACAACAACACGCGCCTGCGCCTGGATGTGCGCTTCCGTGAACTGACCGTGCTGCGCACCGAAGAAGTCACCCCGCACATGCGCCGCGTGGTGCTGGGTGGCGACGATCTGGCCGGCTTCGATTCTCCCGGCGCCGACGACCACATCAAGCTGTTCTTCCCCAACGCCAGCGGCGAGATGGTGCTGCCGGTGCTGACCGCCGAAGGCCGCAGCTACCCGGCCGGCAAGGCGCCCTCGCCGTCGCGCGACTACACCCCGCGCTGGTGGGACCACGAGACCGGCGAGCTGGCCATCGACTTCGTGCTGCACGACCAGGGCATTGCCGGGCCGTGGGCCGAGCGCGCGCAGCCGGGCGACACGCTGGTGATCGGCGGCCCACGTGGCTCGTTCGTGGTGGCCGACACCTACGACGCCTACGTGCTGATCGGCGATGAAACCGCGCTGCCGGCCATCGCCCGCTGGCTGGACGTGCTGCCGGACGCTGCCGAGGTGCAGGCCTTCATCGAAGTGCGCGACGAGGCCGAACGCCAGGACCTGCCGCAGTACGAGAACGTGCGCATCCACTGGCTGGAGCGCAACGGCTTCCCGGCGGCCAGCAGCACGCTGCTGGAAGACATGCTGACCGACTTCGAGGCCCCGGACGGCGATGTCTTCTACTGGATCGCCACCGAATCGCGCCGCGCGCGGATGATGCGCAAGTTCATCGAAGGCCACCTGGGCGTGCCGCGCGACTGGATCCGCTCGACCGGCTACTGGAAGGCCCACCCGGACGAAGCCGACGGCGATTGACCGGCTCGGGGTCAGATCCCTTTTCCCGTGGAAAAGGGATCTGACCCCATGCACCAGAACCTGCCTGGTGGGTGCGGACCGTTGGTCCGCACGCCTTTGACTGTGTAGAGCCGAGCCCACGCTCGGCTGCTCTCCGCTCGGCCACCGATGGACCCATCGCGCTACGCGCGATGAGCCGAGCATGGGCTCGGCTCTACAGGAGGGACCGCGACCGGCGGCACGACCCCCTGCCGCACCCACCCGAACCGCTTCGCGGCCCAGATCTCCAGCGCCACCAGCAGCGCGATGACCAGCAGCGGCAGCAGCAGCCCGAAGTACACGCCGGGCATCATGCCGTTGATCTGCGCCTTCACCAGCCGCAGCACGCCACGGGTGTGCAGCAGCTCATCCACATGCATGGTCAGCGCCTCACGCACCACCTTGGGTTCCAGCCCGACCGTGCCGGCCTTGTCCACCAGCGTGTCTTCCACCATGCCACGCAGCAGGCCTTCGCGCACTTTGCCGATCACCCAGCCGGTGCCGCGTGCCAACGGGCCATTGCCAAGACGGTCCAGGCCGGGCAGCGGATGTTCGCTGAGGTAGGCCGAGGCGATGGTGTCGGCCACATCGCCCACCGTGCCCTGGCTGCGCAATGCCTCGCGCATGCGCGGGTCGTCCAGCGAGTCGGTGAATCCTTCGCTCCAGCCTTCCACCAGGGTCTGCAGGTGCGGCTGGAAATGATCGAGCTGCTTGAACAGCGCGCGGTGCGCACCGGCGGTGAAGCCCAGCTGCAGCCCGAAGAAGGCCGTGGCCAGCGGCAGCAGCACCACGTAGCTGGCCAGCAGCCAGTGATGCCAGCGCTTGCGCCGCTGCAACCAACCCCGGCGGTGCAGCCAGCGCCAGCCGAGGATGCCCAGCACCAGGCCAAGCAGCGTACCGAGCACACTGCCGCCCAGCAGATCGAGCACGCTCAGGCCCGACCAGAATTCGTTCAACCAGTACTGCGCGTCCTGCATGGGTCTTCCTTCCGTGGGTGATACAACAGCCATTGTAGAGCCGAGCCCACGCTCGGCTGCTCTCCGCTCCGCCATCGGAAAACCCTCGCGCTGCGCGCGATGAGCCGAGCGTGGGCTCGGCTCTACACGGATTCCGACACCCGGTTCAACGCATCAGCCGCCAGGCAATGCGACAATCGCGCTCCTTTCCTGCAGCAACGAGGCCCACATGGCCAAACCGACCCTGGCCAGCGTGGACGCGCTGCGTACCCGCTTTGCCGATGACGCCGCCTGCGATGCGGCGCTTGCCGCGTTCGCCGACACCGCCGTACTGCGCGCGCCGCTGCGCGAGCTGGTGGCGGCACAGCACCGCTACCTGCAGGCCGAATTCGAAGTGGCCCAGGTGGCCGACGTGCTGCGCCGCGACCAGAAATATGCGCCGGTCGGTCGGCCTTCGATCAACATCGTGCAGCTGCGCAAGCAGCAGGCCGCGACCAAGCAGGCGGCGCTGATCGCACGCCAGGTGGTGGCGCAGGCCTCGCAGACCTTCGTGCGCGTGAGCGGGCTGGCGGTGAAGGCCAAGCAGAGCCCGAGCGAAGCGTGCGTGGCATGGTTGGGCGCGTTGCGCTGAGGGATCGTGCGGACCAACGGTCCGCACCCACCAGACGCAGGTTGGCACCCACCAGATGCAGATCCGCCCCCACCAGATGCCGGTTGGCACCTACCGGGTAGTGCCGGCCGCTGGCCGGCAACCCCATCGGCATCGGGCACCTCGCATGCAGAGCCCAAAAAGAAGGCCCGCTTTTCAGCGGGCCTTCTGCCTTCTCACGACGAGTGAGCGGGGTGCATCAAGCGGCCGGCTTTTCGCCGGTGGCTTCGGTGGTGATGCGGATCTTCACTTCATCGCTGACATTCGGAGCGTAGGCGCCGACGCCGAAATCGCTGCGCTTCAGGGTGGTGGTGGCGTCGAAGCCGGCGGCCGGAACCTTGGCCATCGGGTGCTCGCCGCCGCCGTTGACGGTGACGTCCAGGGTGACCGGCTTGGTGATGCCCTTGATGGTCAGATCACCGGTAACGGTCAGCTTGTTGGTGCCGGCCGCTTCCACCTTGGTGCTCTTGAAGGTGGCATCGGCGAACTTGGCGGCGTCGAAGAAGTCGGCGCTCTTCAGGTGCTCGTCGAACTTGGCGGTGAAGCTGTTCAGGCCGCTCAGCGGCAGCTTCACTTCCACGGTGGACTTGGTCACGTCTTCGGCGTTGTACACCAGGGTGCCTTCGACGTTGCCGAAGTGCGCGCTCGGGTTGGAGAAGCCGAAGTGGCTCCACTGCGCCAGCACGTCGGTGTGGCTCGGGTCCAGCTTGTAGGTGCCCGAGGCGATCTTGATCGCTTCGGCAGCCGGCGCAGCAGCGGCGGCATCGGCGGCCGGGGTGGCGGCCTGCTCGGTGGTGGCCGGGGCGGCGGCATCGGCGGCCGGGGCAGCGGTGTCGGCCGGCTTGGAGCAGGCGGCGATGGCCAGGGTCAGGGCCAGCGGCAGCAGCAGTTTACGGGTGGCGCTCATCTGAGGAACTCTCCGGATCGTAGGGTGGGTACACGGTGCAGCAAGAGCCCGCCGTACGACGGCGGGCCCGAAACCGATACAGCGACTTACGCGATGCGCGCCGCTTCGTCGAACGACAGGCGCGGCAGGCGCGGGAACAGGCCCGCCGGATCACCGTAACCCAGGTTGACCAGGAAATTCGACTTGATGGAGGTGCCGGCGAAGAAGGCTTCGTCGACCTTGGCCGGGTCGAAGCCGGACATCGGGCCGGCATCCAGGCCCAGCGCGCGCGCGGCCAGGATCAGGTAGGCGCCCTGCAGGCTGCCGTTGCGGATGGCGGCTTCGTGGCGGCCTTCCTGCGGGCCGTCGAACCAGGCCTTGGCATCGGTATGAGGGAACAGGTACGGCAGCTTCTCGTGGAAGTCCAGGTCGAAACCGATGATGACGGTGACCGGCGCGGCCATGGTCTTGGCCAGGTTGCCTTCGGACAACGCCGGGGCCAGCTTGTCCTTGGCCTCCTTCGAGGTGACGAAGACGAAGCGGGCCGGCGTGGTGTTGGCCGCGGTCGGGCCCCACTTCACCAGGTCGTACAGTTCCTTCAGCAGGCTCTCGGGGACCGGCTTGTCGAGGAAGGCGTTCTGGGTGCGGGCCGTGCGGAACAGCTGGTCGAGGGCAGCAGCGTCGAGCGCGTGGGACATCGGTGGATCTCCAGGGCGGCGAAAGGGGGTCAGTGCCCGCGGGCGGCGCGGGGCGAATCGACGAGCCGCAGTGTAGAGTGTCGCGACTGTTGCAACACCCAGCAGGACTGAAACGAATTAATGCCAATGGTGAAACGATCGAGCGCGCCCTGGACGGTCACTGACGGCCGCGCGGGCAATGTCCGCCAGGCGGTCGCGCTGGCCTCGGCACTGCGCCAGGGCACCCACCGACCGCTGCTGCTGCAACCGCGCGCGCCCTGGCGCTGGCTGGCGCCGCGGCGCCTGCCCGGCGATGTGAACGGCTACGGCGAGGCCTTCGCGACGCTGGCTGCCGACGCCCCGGCGCTGGCGATCGGCTGTGGCCGCCAGGCCGCTGGCGCCCTGCGCGTGCTGCGCGCACGCGGCAGCCAGGTGGTGCAGATCCTCGACCCGCGCATCGGCGCGCGCCACTGGGATGTGGTGGTGGTGCCCGAACACGACGCCCTGCGCGGCAGCAACGTGCTGACCCTGCTCGGCAGCCTCAACCCGGTGGACGATGATTGGCTGGCCTGGGGCCGCGCTGCGTTCGCCGGCTTCAGCACCCTGCCCGGCCCGCGCACCGCACTGCTGGTCGGTGGGCCGACGCCGCTGGCGCCGTGGGATGAGACGGCGATGGTCGGCGTGTTCCAGGCGCTGGCCGACCAGATCCGCAGCGAAGGGGGCAGCCTGCTTGCCACCACCTCGCGACGCACCCCACCGGCGTTGGCGGAGATCCTGCGCGCGAAATTCGCCGACCTGCCGCACGTGATCTGGGGCGATGGCGGCGACGGTACCAATCCCTATGGCGGCCTGCTCGGCTGGGCCAACCGCGTGGTGGTCTCGCCCGATTCGGTGAACCTGCTCTCGGAAGCGTGCGCCACGCGCATGCCGGTGATGGTGGCGCTGGCCGACACAGCGCAGGGCCGCCTGGCGCGCTTCCAGCAGCAGCTGCGCGAGCGCGGGCGGTTGCAGGCGCACTGGCTGGACTGGCAGTACGGCCGCATCGAGCCGCTGCGCGAAACCGCGCGGGTGGCGGCGGAAGTGAAACAGCGCCTGGCATCACGGTAGTGCCGGGCGCTGGCCGGCAACGCTGCACGCATTGCCAAACCCTGCCGTTGCCGGCCAGCGCCCGGCACTACCCGATTGCGCGGCGCAAGGGCGTGGATCGCCCGCTGCGCTGAGCAGCGTATGATCGGCGCGCGGGCCTGCCCGCCGTTGAAGGTACCGACATGGATCGTTTTTCCCGCCTGCCCCGCGCCGCGCTGCTGATCGCCAGCCTGCTGGCGACCGCACCGGCCTGGGCCAACAGCACCGAATGCCGCGAGCGCTCCCCCAGCGTGGCCTCGCAGGCGGCGATGCTGGACGTGGCCTGGACCACCGCCGAACGCCTGGACGCGCTGCCCGATGTGGACGTGGTGGTGGCCGCGCGCGGTGGCCAGGACCTGAGCCGCTATGGCCTGCGCCACAGCCACCTGGCCTTCCTGCTGCGCGAGGACGACGGCCGCTGGCGCGCGATGCACCTGCTCAACCGCTGCAAGACCGACAGCTCGCAGCTGTACCACGAGGGCCTCGGCAACTTCGTCGGCGAGAGCGGCGGCCATACCGACCTGCGCATCGGCGTGCCGTCGGCACCGTTGCGTGCCGCACTGCGCGCGATGCTGGTGCCGCCGTCGATCCAGCCCAAGGCGCTGCACGAAACCAAGTACAACGTGGTCGCCTACCCGTTCGCCACCGACTATCAGAACTCCAACCAGTGGGTGCTGGAGGTGCTGGCGGCGGCGATGGCGCAGGCCGAAGGCGCGCCGGCAATCGTCAAGCGCGAACAGGCACAGCAGTGGCTGCGCCAGCAGAAGTACCAGCCCAGCGTGCTGCATATCGGCCTGGGCAAGCGCGTGGGTGCGCGCCTGTTCGTGGCCAACGCCACCACCACCGACCATCCGGCCGGCGAACGCATCTCCGGCAACTATTCGGTGGTGACGGTGGAATCGGTGTTCGACTTCCTGCACCAGCGCAGCCAGCTGCAGAAGGAACTGGTGATCCCCCATGTGCCGGTGGCCGGTGCCACCGCCGCCTCGCCCTGAATCCCGCAAGGAGAACGACATGCGTCTGCTGCACAACTCCCTGGTATCGATGCTGATCGTCACCGCGCTGGCCTGGTCATCGGCCGCCCATGCCGAACGCCGCATCGTGATCATCCATGACCCGGGCCCGCAGGGACCGAGCCTGGAAATGTCCACGCAGATGGTGGCCTCGGCCCGCGCCGCCGCGGCGAAGGAAGCCCAGGATGCCGCCGATGCCGGCCAGCCGCTGGCCCGCCCGCAGCAGATCAAGCTGCCGCAGATGGAGGTGAGCGCGATTGCCACTACCGTCGACGGCCGCCGCGAAGTGCTGCTGCGCGATGCCAACGATCCGCAGAACACCGCATCGATGCAGTACCCGCGCGGCATCGGCGATCCTGCCGTGCAGTTCACCGTGGGCCAGACCGTGAACTTCGAGCCAACCGGCAACGACCAGGGCTGGCAGCTGAAGGACAACCAGGGCCGCCCGTTGGAATACCTGCCCGAAGCTACCGGCCCGCGCGACATCTTCGATACCCGGCGCTGAGCCGCCGCCCCACGCTGACCAGGAGGTCTCCATGTTCCGTTGCCTGCGCGCTCCCACCACTGCATTGCTGCTTTCGGCGCTGCTGGTGCCCACCGTCCATGCCGGCGCCGCGCCGCAGTTGAACAGCAGCGAGGCCAGCGTGATCGTGACCTCGTTCGTGGTGCTGTCGCTGCCGATGGCGGCCTCGATGGGCCTGTCCGAACTGTCCAAGGCGCCCTTCAAGGCCAGCGAACGCAATGCCAGGGCGACCCGCACCAAGGCGGTGCCGCTGCCGCCGATGGAAGTGAAGAAGGTGGAGACCACGCCCACGGGCGAACGCCAGGTGCAGTTGCAGGTACCGGACAAGGCCGACCACACCGCCACCCTGCGCTGGCCGGTGCAGCCGCCGGGCGAGAACCCGACTGCAGCCTTCGTGGTCGGGCAACGGGTGCATTTCGACCCCACCGAGGCCGGTGCCGGCTGGAACGTGAAGAGCGCGCAGGGCCAGACCCTGGCCTATGTGCCGACGGCCTATGCCGCCGGTGATGTGATGAGTGAAGCGCTGTAAAGCTGAACGACCGGTTTTGGCTTTGCCGCAGGCCGGGCGGATAATGGGCGATCCCCTTTGTCCCCCTGGCTCGCCATGTCCGTGCGTCCTGCCCCTCTGTTTGCCCCGCTGACCCCGCGCGCCCTGGTGCTGGCGGTACTGGCCATGGGTGCAGTGGTGCTGCTGTCCAACGTGCTGGTGCAGTACCCGATCAACGACTGGCTGACCTGGGGCGCCTTCAGCTATCCGGTCGCGTTCCTGGTCAGCAACCTGATCAACCGCCGCTTCGGCCCGGGCCCGGCGCGTCGCGTGGCGTGGATCGGCTTCGCGGTGGCGGTGCTGCTGTCGATCTGGGTGGCCACCCCGCGCATCGCCATTGCCTCGTGCTCGGCCTTCATCGTGGCACAGCTGCTGGACATCACCGTGTTCGACCGCCTGCGCCGCGGCAGCTGGTGGCGCGCACCGATGGTGGCCACCACCTGCAGCGCGACGGTGGATACCACCCTTTTCTGGTCGATCGCGTTTGCCGGTTCCACCTTGCCGTGGGTGAGCTGGGCCGCCGGCGACCTGGCAGTGAAGCTGGCGATCGGTGTCTGCCTGCTGGCCCCGTTCCGCGCGTTGTTGTGGAAGATGGCGCCGTTGCGCGCCACCAGCTGACCGCCATTGAGCCGGTGGGTGCCGACCGTTGGTCGGCACGCCCCATCGGAGTTCATCACCGCTGACAGATTGTGCCGACCAACGGTCGGCACCCACCAGGAGCGGGCATCGCAGGGCCATTGATCCGGTAGTCGCCAACCTTGGTTGGCGCTTGGCATTCATGCCAACCAAGGTTGGCATCTACCAACGGCAGTCCCTCGCAGGGCCATTGATCCGGTGGGTGCCGACCGTTGGTCGGCACGCCCTGCAGAACTCATCGCTGCCGACAGATTGTGCCGACCAACGGTCGGCACCTACCAACAGCGGGCCACCGAAGGGCCATTGATCCGGTAGTCACCAACCTTGGTTGGCGCTTTGCATTCATGCCAACCAAGGTTGGCATCTACCAACGGCGGGCCCTCGCAGGGCCATTGAGCCGGTGGGTGCCGACCGTTGGTCGGCACGCCCTGCAGAACTCATCGCTGCCGACAGATTGTGCCGACCAACGGTCGGCACCCACCAGGAGCGGGCATCGCAGGGCCATTGATCCGGTAGTCGCCAACCTTGGTTGGCGCTTGGCATTCATGCCAACCAAGGTTGGCATCTACCAACTGCAGTCCTCCGCCATCCGGCACTCAGGCGAACGGCAGCTCTGCCGCTCTGCACGCCGCCGTAATCGCTGCACACGCCTCTTCAATCGCCGGCGTGGTCGGGGCCAGCCGCGGGCGGCGGTCCAGCGTGCAGGCCAGGCCCACGTCCAACAGCGTGGCGTGCGCGCCATGCAGCGCCTGCGCAGTGGCATCGGGCAGGAAACCAGCACCAGCCAACGCATCGATCAACGACGGCGTATCGCGCGGCTGCAGCAACGCCACGTGCCGCGCACTGCGCGCAAGCACACCGGTCTGCAGCAGGAATTCCAGGTCCACCACGCCGCCAGCACCTTGCTTCAGGTCCAGCCGTGCGGCGTCGCTGCGGTCCAGTTCGGTGCGCATGCGCCCACGCATCTTCAGCACGTCGGCATACAGCACACCCATGTCGCGCTCACGCCCCAGCGTCTGTGCACGCACCTGCTCGAAATCGGCCAGCAGGCTGGCATCGCCGGCCACGCCACGCGCGCGCACCAGCGCCTGGTGTTCCCAGGTCCACGCACGTTCGCGCTGGTATTCGGTGTAGCTGGCCAGCGAAGACACCAGCGACCCCTTGCCGCCATCCGGGCGCAGGCGCACGTCGATGTCGTACAGGCGGCCGGCGGCGGTGACCGCACCGAGCAGCGCCATCACTTTCTGCGCCAGCCGCGCATACCAGCGCCCCGGCTCCAGCGGACGCGCGCCGTCGCTGGCCTCCACGCCGGCCGGGTTGTCGTGCAGGAATACCAGGTCCAGGTCGGAACCGAAGCCCAGTTCAAGCCCACCGAGGCTGCCGTAGCCGATGATCGCGAAACGTCCACCGGGAATCGCGCCGTGCGCGGCGCGCATGTCCGCCTCGGCCATCGCCAGCACAGTGACCACCACCGCCTGCGCCAGCTCGGCCAGTTGCCGCGTGCTGTCCACCGCGCCCTGGCGGCCATCCAGCGTGGCCATCGCCATGCGGAAGCTGAGCGCCAGCCGCGTCTCGTTGAGCCAGCGCAGCGCGGATTCCGGATCTTCCACCGCCAGCACCTGCTGGCACTCGGCCAGCATGCCGGCGGCATCGGGCATCGGCCCGGACACGCGCACATCCAGCAGTTCATCCAGCAGCAGCGGATACGCGACCAGCCGCTCGGCCAGCAGCGCGCTGCGCGCCAGCACATCGACCAGACGCGCCAACGCGCTCGGTTGTTCGTCCAGCAGCGCCAGATAGCTGGTCCGGCGCAGCACCGCCTGCAGCAGGCCAAGCACGCGCTTGAGCGCGGCATCGGGCTGCGGCGAACGCGTGGCCGCATGCAGCAGCGCCGGCAGTACGCGATCCAGCCGTGCACGCGCGGCGTCGGACAATGACTTCACGCCGGTGCCCTGGGCGAAATCGCGCAGCGACTGATCGGCGCCATTGGCATCGAGGAAACCGGCTTCGGCCAGCAACGGCGCGTTGCTGCCCTCGGGCAGGCTGCGCCAGTAGTTGGCCAGCGCGTCGGGCGCGGCCTGGCCCTTGCGCGGGGCCAGCAGCGCGGCGAATTCGGTGCTGACCCGCTGCTGCTGTTCGGCCAGTGCCGCGCGCAGTACCTCCCAATCCGGGTAGCCGAGGCCGATGGCAATGCGCGCGCGGTCCAGCGCGTCGCTGGGCAGCACGTGGGTCTGCGCATCGCGCAGCATCTGCAGGCGGTTCTCCAACCGGCGCAGGAACAGGTAGGCCTCGCGCACCGCAGCGCCATCGTCGGGCGCAATCTGTCCGGCGGCCACCAGCGCGTCCAGTGCCACCAGCAGGCGGCGCTCGCGCAGCGCCGGCTCGCGGCCACCGCGGATCAGCTGCAGCGCCTGGCACAGGAACTCGATTTCGCGGATGCCACCGGCGCCGCGCTTGATGTCTTCGTGCAGCTCGCGGCGCGCGACTTCGGCGGTGATCGCCGCCTTCATCTCACGCAGGCCGTCGAGCGCGGTGAAATCCAGGTAGCGGCGGTATACGAACGGGCGCAGGGTCTGCAACCACGCTTCGCCGGCGTCGATGTCGCCGGCCACCGCGCGCGCCTTCAGCCAGGCATAGCGCTCCCAGTCGCGGCCTTCGCGCTGGAAGTACTGATCCATCGCCGCGAACGACAGCGCGACGCGACCGGCGCTGCCGAACGGGCGCAGGCGCAGGTCGACGCGGTGGCTGAAGCCATCGACCGTGGTTTCGTCCAGCAGCTTGGCCAGGCGCTGGCCGAGGCGGGCGAAATACTCCTCGGCGGCCAGCGCGCGCGGACCGTCGGATTCGCCGCCCTGCGGGTATGCATAGACCAGGTCGATATCGGAACTGAAGTTGAGCTCGCCACCGCCGAGCTTGCCCAGGCCGAATACCACCAGCTGTTGGGGGACGCCTGCGCCATCACGGACCACGCCGTGCCGCTGTGCGAATTCCTGCTGCAGGGCGTCCAGTGCCAGCCGCAGGCAATCCTCGGCCAGGGTGGTGGCGCCGGCCAGGGTCTGCGCCACGTCGTCCAGCCCAGCCAGGTCGCGCCAGATCAGCCGCGTGGACATCGCGGTGCGCCAGCGCCGCAGCTGTGCCGGCCAGTCGCTGGGTTGCAGCGGATCGAGCACCGGCGCCGGGATCGGCGGGCAGCCGGGCGCGGCCAGCTGCGCCAGCAGCGCCGGTTGCCGCACCAGGGTGTCCAGCGCGAAGTCGCTGGCCACCGCCAGCCGGGTCAGCAGCGGCAGCAGCTCGGCAGGAAAAGGCTCGGGCAGGACCTGGGCCAGGCGCGCCAGGGCGCGGTCGACAAGAGGCTGCAGGGAGGTGGGCAGATCGGCGGGGGCGAGGGTCATGCATCGATTCTCGCGGGGTCGGATCCCTTTGCCAACGGCGAAGGGCTCTGACCCCAGAGTGCTGGCACTGCGCGGGTCAGAGCCTTTTGCCCGTGGCAAAAGGATCCGACCCGGTGTGTCGCGCGCATTCATACTGGGCGGCAGGCAATAAAAAAGCCCGCTTGCAGCGAACTGCCAGCGGGCTCTGCTCCCTCCCCCACGTCGGGATGCAGGGCCATCGTGCGGGCTGCGAAAGCACTTTGCACGCTGCACTGCAAAACAAAACCGGTGGGTATGGGTGACCCCGGTGGGGAAAAGCCATTCCACGAAGGTAGAACCCCCCGTACGGATGAGGATGGCCGATAATCGGCTTTCCCCCCAGAAACACTGTCGTCATGTCTGTTGATCGCATCGCCAACGCGCGTCTTCGTGACCGCGTGGTCTCCGCCGAGGCCGCAGCCGCGCTGATCCAGCCCGGTGAAACCGTGGCCATGAGCGGCTTTACCGGCTCCGGGTATCCCAAGGCCGTTCCCGTCGAACTGGCCCGCCGCATCGAAGCGGTGCACGCCCAGGGCCAGCCCTTCCAGATCAAGCTGATGACCGGCGCCTCCACCGCGCCGGAACTCGATGGCGCGCTGGCCAAGGCCGATGGCATCGCCATGCGCATGCCGTTCCAGAGCGATCCGGATGCGCGCAACCGCATCAACGAGGGCAAGCTGGATTACATCGACATCCACCTCAGCCACGTCGCCCAGCACGTGTGGTTCGGCTTCTACGGCGAGATCGATACCGCCGTGATCGAAGTCTCGGCCATCCGCGAAGATGGCTCGCTGGTGCCCTCCACCTCGGTCGGCAACAACAAGACCTGGCTGGACCTGGCCAAGAAGGTGATCGTCGAGGTCAACGAATGGCAACCGGCCGGCGTCGACGGCATGCACGACATTTACTACGGCACCGCGCTGCCACCGCACCGCAAGCCGATTCCGCTGGTGAACGCCAACGACCGCATCGGCGACACCGCGCTGCGCTGCGACCCGGACAAGATCGTGGCCGTGGTGCGCACCAACGGCCCGGACCGCAACAGCCCGTTCAGTCCGATCGATGCGACCAGCGAACAGATCGCCTCGCACCTGATCGAGTTCCTCAAGCACGAGGTGAAGAAGGGCCGCCTGCCGCCGAACCTGCTGCCGCTGCAGTCGGGCGTGGGCAACATCCCCAACGCCGTGCTGGCCGGCCTGGCCAGGAGTGGTTTCCGCGACCTGGCCGCGTTCACCGAAGTGATCCAGGACGGCATGCTCGACCTGCTGCGCGATGGCGTGCTGAGCTACGCCTCGTGTACCGGCTTCGCGCTGAGCCCGCAGGCCAACGAGACGTTCAAGGAGAACATCGATTTCTACCGCGAGCGCATCATCATGCGCACGCAGGAGATCTCCAACCATCCGGAACTGGTGCGCCGCCTGGGCTGCATCGGCATGAACGGCATGATCGAGGTGGACATCTACGGCAACGTCAACTCGACGCACGTGATGGGCACGCGGATCATGAACGGCATTGGCGGTTCGGGTGACTTCGCCCGCAACGGTTTCCTGTCGGCGTTCCTGAGCCCGTCCACTGCCAAGAACGGCACCATCTCGGCGATCGTGCCGATGGCCAGCCATGTCGACCACACCGAGCACGACGTGTCGGTGATCGTCACCGAACAGGGCCTGGCCGACCTGCGTGGCCTGACCCCGCGCAAGCGCGCGCAGGTGCTGATCGACAACTGCGCGCACCCGGATTTCCGCCCGCAGCTGCAGGATTACTTCGACCGTGCCAGCCGCGAAAGCTACGGCAAGCACACCCCGCACCTGTTGCCCGAAGCACTGTCGTGGCACCAGCGCTGGCTGGATACGGGCACGATGAAGGGCTGACCCCGGGTCCGGACATCGGGTAGAGCCGGCCGCTGGCCGGCTTCCCCTACAGCCGGCCAGCGCCCGGCTCTACCTCACGCGGTGCGCCCGGCCAGCGGCCGGCTCTACCTTCACGCGGTGCGCAGCGCCGCCAGCGATTCGGCCTGCAGCCGCTCGTAGATCTCGAACTCGTCATTCACCGCCACGCCCAGCGCCTGCTCGAAAGCCTCGCGGTTGGCGTGCGCGGCATACGCGCGCTGTTCTTCGCCGCCCAGGTTCGACTGGAAGATGCCCGCGGCACTGACCGGCAGGAAATCCTCGTAGACGATCGGATCGGCCGTGGCCAGGCCGGCGGCCACCAGCACTTCGGCAGGCAGATCGGCCACGCGTTCCGGCGCGGCGCGGCCGGCGTCGGTCAGCTGGTAGCGGTAGTAGCCCAATCCTTCCTGGCGCAGCGTGTCATGGTCATCCGGGAAGCTGGCGAACACCGCCTGCAGGCGCTGCCCGTAGTCGCCACCGGTACTGCCTTCGCCACCGGCATCGCGTGCCTGCGACAGCAGCTGGTCGTACAGCGCGCGGCCCTTCGGGGTCAGCGCAAGGCCGCGTTGTTCGATCTCGCCGAAGCGCGCGGTATGGGTGCCGGCATCGCCACCGTCCGCATCCGGGAAATGCACGGCCTCTTCCAGCGCCTTGAAGCTGGTCTGGCGCAGCAGGATCGGGCAGGCGCGGCGCGGCGGCCCTTCGATCACCGCCTTGGCCGCCATGCCGTGCTCGATCATTGCCGCCTGCGCCGCGTCGATGTCCAGCGTGCGCGGGGTCAGGTGGTTGATGTGCGGGCCACGGAAACTGACCACGTCGGCCACCAGGCGGTGCGCATTGTGCAGCGCGTGGTAGGTCGGCAGATCGACCGTGGCATCGCCGTGCCAGCGGAAGGTTTCCAGTGCTTCGTCGACGAAGCGCTCGGCGTCGGCCTGCGACAGGCCACCGTCACGCTCGGCCTGGTCGATCAGCGCCAGTGCGCCGTCGGTGAAGATGCGGCGGCGTGCCAGGATCTTCGCCGACTCGGCACGCAGGGTTCCGTCTTCGATCAGCTCCAGGCGCAGCAGCGAGGTGAACACGCGGAACGGATTCTGCGCCAGCGCGGCGCCGGTCAGCGGGCGGAACGCGGTGGAGTGCACCGGCACGCCGGCTACCGACAGGTCGTAGTAGCCGACCGGGTACATGCCCATCACCGCGAACAGGCGGCGCAGCGTCGCCAGCTCCTGCGCGGTGCCGACGCGGATCGCGCCATGGCGCTCTTCGTCCAGGCGCGCACGCTCGTCGTTGCGCTGCAGCTGCGCGGCCAGTGCCGGGTCCTGGGCAAGCACCTGCGCGTTGATCCGCTCCACCAGTTCCACCAGCGTGCCGTACAGCGGCACTTCGGTGCGGTACATGCGGGACATGGCCTGCGCGAACAGGCGGCGGATCACATCAGGCGAAACGAAAGAGGCGCTCATCAGTCACTCGATTACGGGAACGGGGAACAGCTCGGACCCGTATTGTCGCCGGAGCGCGCGGCGGCGGCGATACGCAGAGCAACATGGCCGGCAACCTCCTGATGCCTGGAAGGGTGCAGTTGCCGGCCAACGGCCGGCACTACCGCTTCAACTGGCGCTTCAGGGTGGCATCCAGGGTGATCGGCCGGTCCCAGTGCTGGTAGCTGGCCACGATGGCATGCCGCACAGCGCGGTAATGCAGGTTGTCCGGCTTGGCCGGCATGCGCTTCACCACCGCTTCCCAGCCGCCCTCCGGGTCCTGGCTGAAGGCGCGCACGCTGTCGCGGCAGGTCTGGCCGCTGGCCTTGGCCCAGAAGCAGGCGAAATAGATATCCCCGGCCTGCCAGCCATGGGTGGTGAACAGCGCATTGATGTAGCCGCGGGGGACATCGGCGTAGCGCGACACTTCATCGAGGAAGGCATCGGGGTAGCGTTCGGCGTAATGGTTGATGTCCTGCAACTGGGCATCGATCCAGCGGTCACCGGTTGCCACCTCATACGCAGCCGAACGCTCGGCGGTCTGCTGGGCCAGCACGGTGGCCGGCGCCAGCAGCAGGGACAACAACAGCGCGCGCAGTCGGACGTTCATGCCACGATTCTGCCGCAGCTGCCGGGCCCTGTCAGGCCGCCGCAGCGGCCTTGGCCTCGATCGCCGCCAGTGCGGCCGGCCAGTCGTGGGCGGTATCGGCGGTGACCATGCGCGGTTCGTCGTCGGCCACGCCGTGCTGGGTCTCATGGGCCCAGGTCACCGCGTACGGGGTATGCACGCCCCAGCCACCCAGGGTCACCACCGGCTCGATGTCCGAGCGCAGCGAGTTGCCGACCATCACGAAGCGCTGCATCGGCAGTTCGAATTCGGCCAGCACGCGGGCGTAGGTTTCCGGGTCCTTCTCGGAAACGATCTCGATGCGCGGGAACAGCTCGGCCAGGTTGGCGACCTTGATCTTCGCTTCCTGGTGGAACAGATCGCCCTTGGTGATCAGCACTACCGGGTAGTGCTCGGCGATGGCCGCCACGGCTTCGCGCACACCGTCGATCAGTTCCACCGGGTGGCGCAGGGTATCGTGGCCGATATCCAGAATGCGCTGGATGTCCTTGGCCTCGATGCGCTGGCCGGTGATGTCGATGGCCGCTTCGATCATCGACAGGGTCATGCTCTTCACGCCGTAGCCGAAGGTGCCCAGGTGGCGCTGCTGAACTTCCAGCAGGTGGCGCGCGGTCTGGGTGTCGTGCACGTCGACATAGCGCGACAGCAGGTCAAGGTAATCCTGCTCGGCCTTGCGGTAGTAGTCCTCGCTCTTCCACAGCGTGTCGTCACCGTCAAAACCGACCAGGCCGATGGCGCGCGACGGCGCAGGCGTGGACGTGTTCATCGGCCAAGGATACAGGGGTGGCGATGACGAGAAAAACCCGGGCGGCCGCAGCCGCCCGGGTCCCCATGCACCGGTCTTCCCGAATCAGGTCTGGATCAGCGGCCCTGCGCCGCGCCGGCACCCGCACCGGCCTGCTGCGCGGCCACGTAGGCCTTGTACTCGTCGGCGCTCAGCTCGCCGTCCTTGTTGGTATCGGCCTGGTCGAACACCTGGGCCAGGCCGGCGTTCACCTGCGCCTCGGTCTTGCTGATGGTGCCGTTGCCATCGGTATCGATGCTGGCCCAAGTCTGGCCACCACCGTTGGCCTGCGCCGAGGCCGCTGCGGCCGCATCGGTCGCCTGGTCAGCCGCCTGCCCGGCCTGTGCTGCCGCCTGCTGGGCCTGCGCCGCTTCATTCTGCGCATGTGCGGCCTGCTGCTTGGCCGACTGGGCCATCGCCGGAATGGCCAGCACGCTGCCAGCGGCGACGATCAGGGCGATCAGGGGCTTGCGGTTGCGAATAGTCATCAGGGGTGTCTCCTGCATATTGGGTGGTGTTGCGCGGCCTGTTGTTTCCGCACGGCACCTACCCTGCCACCGCGTTTCTGAATCGATTTTGGGCCGCGACCGGCCTCCACACGCACGATTAACCACTCGCATCCACGCATGCTTTAGCGCGCTGGTTAGCGAGGAGTGAGCGGCTCATAAGATGCGCATTCAACGCCTCTGCATTTAACCGGCAGGCAACGAAAAACCTGCGTCAGTCGACGGTTTTTTCCAATGACCGCGAACTGAACAACACCCATCCCAAGGCGACACCGGCGAGCGCGCCGGCGATTTCCAGCACGACACGGCTGCCGAGCTCGTTCGGATCGTGGATGGTGGCCAGGAACAGGCGCGCGTACAGCGGCGACTCCAGTCGCACGATGCCCATGTAGAACAGCTTCCACGCATCGATGCCAGCGGAGGCCACCACCGAGATGACGCAGGACCAGCCGATCGCATGTCCCACCGACCAGTGCAGCAGCCGGCACAGCCGCGACCACACGAAGTACACCAGCAGCCCGACCAGCAGGGCGATGGCGCCGGCTTCCAGGGTGCCGAGCAGGCCGAAGTGCAGGGGAAGGTTCATCGGGTGGGCTGGGATGAGAAGGCGGCCAGTGTAAGGGATCTGCGCCGGACCCAATCGGCAGCCACAGTGGATCCACGCCATGCGTGGATGAATCTCCATCCAAATCGAATATCTCGACGATTGAACAAGGAGCAGCCGAGCATGGGCTCGGCTCTACAACGGACCACGCGGGAAACTGTCAGAGGCGGGGCGCAGCCCTGCCGATGCCCCTACCGTACCGGGACGTCGTACGCGGTGCCGGGATCCGGTTCGGGCTGCAGGGTGTAGTGCCACCACTCCTGCGGATAGTTGACGAAGCCCCGCCGCGCCATCGCGCGCACCAGCTGCTGGCGATTGGCCTGTTGCGCATCGCTCAATCCGCTTGCCTGCGTATGCGCGCGTGGACCGAAGAAATCGAAGTCGGTGGCCATGTCCAGCGGCGTGCATGCACCGCTGCGGCAATCCAGCAGGCCCAGATCAACCGTGGCGCCACGACTATGGCCGGAGCGCTCGGCGATGTAGCCGTCGGCCAGCAACCGTGGTTTGTCCAGGTCCGGGTACTGCTGTGCCTTGCGCGAGCGCTCGCGCGGATCGTTCACCCAGGCCATGAACGCCTGCACCGAACGCACCGGCCGGTAGCAGTCGTAGAGCCGCAGGCCGAAGCCATCGCCGCGCAGGTCCTGTTCCACCTGTGCCAGCGCCTTCGCCACCGGCGCCAGCAGATAACACGATGGCGCCTCGTAGCCGGGCACGCGCGCCCCGGTGAAGTTGTTGGCACCGGCGTAGCGGATGTCCAGGTCGATGCGCGGCGACAACGTGCGGATCTCCACCAGTCCGGCGCTGGCCGCGTCGGCTGCCGGTGAAACGCGCGGTGGCTCAGCGGCGCGGGTGGTCGCCGCCAGCGCAGTCGCCAGTACGAGTGAAATGCAGGTCCTGGAAGTCATAGCTGAAGTCGATGTCCGGGTCGATGGCGCGCAGGTCCAGCGTCGGTGCCGGGGCTTCGCCTGGCTGCAGCCACGCCTGCGCCTCGTCGCCCAGCGTATCCCAGCGCAGCAGCCAGCGCCCCTGCAGCTGCAGCACCGTGGCCTGCAGCCTGGGCGACTTGTCCACGCTGAAACGCAGGCCGTCCTTGCCCGGGCAGAGCGAGGCCGCGCCCAGCCACGGATCGCGGTAGCGGCCCTGCCAGCGGGACAGGTCCGTGCGGCTCGTCTCCTGCGCCGCCGCGGTGGATGGCCGCGAATGGCCGGTCGCGGCCCGCGTTGCCTGGTCAGCCTTCAGTTCGGCCAGGTAGTCCATCGCCGGACGCGCATCGTCCGCTGCGGTGAAGCGCTTCAGCGCGGCCTGCATCAGGGCCATGCGTGCGTCCTCGCCTTCGCCGTTGATCAGCATCACCACGCCCACCCGGCGATCAGGCAGCAGCGCCAGCGACGAGTACATGCCCGACAACGTGCCGGTGTGCGCCACCTTCCACTGGCCGTCCATGTCAGACACGCGCCAGCCATAGCCGTAGCCGTAGAAATGCGCATTGTCCCAGCGCCGCTGGCGCTCGCCCAGCGGCATCGGCATGTGCAGGGTCCACAGCGTGCGGCGCTGCTCCGTGTCCAGCCAGCCGGGCGCCAGGGTGGGATCGAGCAGCACCTGCATCCAGCGCGTCATGTCGCGCAACGAACAACGGATGCCGCCGGCCGCCATCGACGGCAGGTCCGGGCTGGTTCCACCATCGGCGTTCACCACTTCATTGCGTTCGCCACGCCAGGCATGCGGCTGCGCTACGTTGCCCACGCGTTTCACCGACCACGCCCCCACCTGGCAGCGCGTCATGCCCAGTGGTTCGAACACCTGCTCGCGCATCAGCTGGTCATACGGCTTGCCGCCCGCCGCAGCGGCCACTTCACCGGCCACCACGTACATCAGGTTGTCGTAGGCATAGTGGCTGCGGAAGCTGCTGACCGGCTTCAGGTGCGCCAATCCGGCGATGATGTCGGCACGGGTGAACGTGTTCGGCTCCGGCCACAGCATCAGGTCCCCGGCGCCCAGGCCCAGGCCGCTGTTGTGGATCAGCAGGTCGCGCACCTGCATCTGCTGGCCCACCCACGCATCGTGCATGCGGAAGCCCGGCAGATGCCGCTGCACCGGATCATCCCAGCGCAGCCTGCCCTGCTGCACCAGCCGCGCCAGCAGTGCAGCAGTCATCGCCTTGCTGTTGGAGGCGATCTTGAACAGCGTGTCCTCGTCGATGCGGCCGCCATCGCCACGCGCGCCCTCGGCGTGGCGATAGACCACCTGCCCGTTGTCGACCACCGCCATCGCCAGCCCGGGCAGGTGCTCGAGCTGGACGACGGCAGCGACATCGGCATCGAGGGAGGCGGTCGCGGTGGTCTGTGCCACCGCAACCGGGAACACCGCCAGCGCCGCCGCGCAGACGCAGTTTCGAGCCTGCCGTGCGGGCTTCAGTAGGCCCATGTCACGGTCAACTGCGCATAGCGCGGTGACTGGAAGCCGGTGCCGTAGCGGTACAGCGGGTTCGGCGTGCCGATGCTGTCCTGCGGCTCGTAGTCCTGGTCCACGGTCACCACGCGCTGCTGGTTGAGCACGTTGTACACCGCCAGCTTCAGGCGCAGATCGGTGGGAATCGGCACCTTGTACGAGACGCTCACGTCCAGGTCATAGGTCCAGGGTGTGCGGCCATCGCCACCGCGTGGCGAATGCACGAACACGCGCTGGGACGGAACCGTCGCCTGGCAGTTGGACACGCACACGTAGTAGCTGTGGAAGTCGGTGTCGTCGAACGGATTGCCGGCGCCGAAGCGGGTAATCGGGCTGCCCGACTGCACGCCCAGGGTGGCGGCCACGCTCAGGTTCTCGGTCAGCGCGTAGCTGCCACGGAACTTGAACTGGTGGCGGCGATCATTGGCCAGGTAGCCGTAGCCACCGTAGTTGACCCAGGGGTTGTCGAAGTTCTCGGTGCGCCCTGCATCGGCGAAGTCGGTATCGGAGTTGACCGGGCCCTCTGCGTTGCCGCGACCGTATGCAAGGGTGTAGGAGGCGTTGAAGCCCCACTTGCCGTCCCAGGCGCGGTCGACCTGCAGTTCCAGCGCCTTGTAGTCACGCTTGGGCTTCACCCAGCCGCGCTGGCCGACATAATTGCCGTTGTCGTCATACAGCGCCCAACCTTCCTTCGAGGTGTCGATGCTGATCCAGCCATCGTTGCGGCCGTCGCAGTCGGTGTCACCCCATACGGTGTTGGTGCGGCCCGGGTTGCCCATGATCCACACGCTGTCGATGGCGCCGCACTGGCCGGTCGCGGTGATGTTCATGTCATCGATGGCATTGTGCAGGCGCCGGTAGGTCACGCTGGCGCCCACCGACCAGGCCTCGTTGATCATCTGCTGGAAGCCCAGGATCGCTTCATCCTGGTAGACCGGGTCCATGTCCCGGTTCACTTCCGCGCGCAGGTCCGGCACGCTGCCGTCGCCCTGCGAGTTGTCCACTGGGCCGATCTGCGCGCCCAGGTTGGGGATGTTGTTAGCTGCGCCGGTGTAGCCGAGGAACTCGTACCAGGTGCGCTCGTCGAGGAAACCACCGGCCTGCTTGATGTTGATGACGTTGGCCACCGGCAGGAAGTATCGGCCCAGGTTGCCGAACACCTTGGTCGTGCCATCGCCGCGCACGTCCCAGGAGAAGCCCAGGCGCGGGGCCAGCATGTCGTCGATCTTGATGTAGCTGCTGCCGTCGCCGCCCTTGTTGTCGAAGGCTTCCAGGCGCAGGCCCATGTTCAGCAGCAGATTCGGCGTCACCTGCCAGTTGTCTTCCAGGTAGTAGGCCGAGTTGATCGTCTCGAAGGCCCCGTCCACTTCATAGCGACGGGTGCGCACGACCACGCCGCTGGCCGGCACCACGCCACCGTTCAGCGAGCTGCCGGGAGTGCGGTAGTAGATGTCGTAGCGGAAGCCGCCCGGGCCCGGATAGGCGCGGCTGTAATCGGAGGTGTTCTCTTCCCGATCCAGGCCGAACCGCAGCAGGTGGTTGCCCAACGTCCATTCGAAGTCCGCGCGCGCGGCCTTGCGCGTGTCCAGCGCCGACTCCAACTGCGAGCTGCTGGTGCAGCTGCGGTCGCCCTGCAGCGACGGCGGCACGCCCTGGCCGGCCGTGCGGTTGTCGAACACGCGGTTGCAGTTCTGGTCCATCAACGAGCTCTGCACACGGTTGCGCTTGTTCTCGCCGTACATCAGCTTCATGGTCAGGTCGTTGTTGACCTGCCAGCTGTAGGTACCGGACCAGTTCTTGCCACCCACCGTGTTGTAGATCTGGTTGCTGCGCTCGCCCACGGTCTGCCCCGTGGCGTAGTCGTAGGCGTAGACGTCGGTGAGGGTCTTGCTCTTGTCCGAGAAGCCGAACAGCGACAGCATCTGGTTGTCGGTGATCTGCCAATCGATCTTGCCGCCCCAGAACGGATCATCGGCCTTGCCCTGGCTCAGGCGCGTGCCGGCATCATTGGTCGAGGTGGGACGGTAGTCGCGCGCCTCGTACATGCCGAAGAAGAACAGGCGGTCCTGCACCAGCGCACCGGAAGCGAACACATTCAGCGCGCTGCGGCTGTAGTCGTCGCGGCTGGCGGTGATGTAGCGGCTGCCGCTGCCGTCGTAGCGGTCGCGTGCCTGCGACTGCCACGCGCGCGGCTCGAAGACCAGTTCGGCACCGGCCTTGAAATCGTTGCTGCCCGAGCGGGTCACCGCGTTGATGACGCCGCCGGTGCTGCGCCCGAACTCCACCGAGTAGCCGCCCGTCTTGACCTGGAATTCCTGGTAGAACGAGAACGGCACCGACGAGAAGCCGACCCGGTTGTAGAAGTCGGTGACGTTCAGGCCATTGATGTAGACGGTGTTCTCGGCCACCGACGAACCGCCGAAGGAAATGCCCTGCCCGCCCAGCGACCCCTTGCCCTTCACCGCGCCCGGCGCGAGCAGCGCCACCGCGGTGATGTCACGGTCCACTGGCAGGCGCGACAGTTCCTCGCGGGTGATGTTGGTGGCCGACTCGGTGGACTTCACATCCACCATCGACACCACCTGCGGCGCCCGCACTTCGACCGTGCCCAGGGTACTGACCGCACCCAGCGGCACGTTCACCGTGGTCGCGCTGCCGAGACTGACCGTCACCTGGCCGACACGGCTGGCGCCTCCACCCGGCAGGCTCACCTCCATGTCATAGGTGCCGACCGGCAGCAGCGGAATGCGGTAGCTGCCGTTGGCTTCGGCCTGCACGGAGCGTACGAAGCCCGTTGCCGGGTTGCGTACGGTCACCGTGGCACCGGCCGGTACCTGGCCGGCATCGCTGACCAGCCGGCCGACCACTGAACCATCCTGTGCAAATGCGCTGGGCGCGATCACGCCCAGACACGCCCCGAGAGCGACGCACAACGCCGCCCGCTTGATGCTGTAAGCCTTCATCCCCTGCTCTCTCCTGCAAGAATTGAATGGTGTGGAATGCGATGTGTCGCGCTAGCGTTGCCTGGCTGGCAGTACCCGCCACTGGAAGTCGTAGCTCCATTGGTCGAAGTACAGGTTGCCGCCTGCCCACTCGGCCTCGCCGCGCTGCGAGTCGACCGTTTCCGAGCGGAAGTGCTGCTTGGCCGGCACGAGGGGCTGGCCGAAATCATCGTTGAAGGCGATGCGGTAGCCATCGAGGCCACCCAGGTAGAAGTTGCGCAAGGCCGGCACATCGCTGGCCAGTGCGCCGGTGGTCACGTCCATCGGCAGCCAGCCATACGGCGCCAGGTAGACCTGTCCCCAGTCATGCAGGTTGTTGTAGCCACTGCCGTCGTCGGAGAACACCATGCCCGACTGCCAGCGCGCGGGAATGCCGTTCAGGCGCAGCAGCGCGATCAGCAGCAGGGTCTGCTGCCCGCAATCGGCATGGCCGGAACGCAGCGCGTAATCGCTGATGTTGCTGAGCGTGGAATATTCGCGCGCACCGGCCCAGGGAATACGGTCGACCGCAGCAAACAGCTTGCGCACCACTTCATATGGGCGCGTCTCGCCCTGCAGCACCTGGTCGGAGAACAGCTTCAACGCAGGGGTGAAGCGCACATGCGGCAGCTGCTCGGCCAGATACGGCTTCAACGCCGTATCGGCCGGGGCCGGTTGCACCACGGCCGGGTCGATCGCGGTGTGCCGGGCGAAGATCGTGACCGCGTAGCGGATCTCGAAGCGGGTCGGCTGCCCGGCCACCGCTTTGGCCTCCAGATAGGCCGTGCGTTGCAAGGTGCTGGCCGGTGCCACCCGCGCCTTGCCTGGGCTGCTGCCCAGCCACTGCACCTGCTCCTGCTGGCCGGGGATCTCGCGTGGGTACGGAATCCAGGCACGCACGGTTTCGCCGGCCGGCACGGCATCGGCCTTCACCGTGAGCGATTGGGTGAATTCGATACGCTGCGGCAGCACCGACGCCCGGCCACTCTGTTCGGCCGCGGCGACCACGCGCGTGTGGTGCGCGTTGAGCACTTCGTTGGGTCCTGGAGGCGGCATCGGTGCATCCGCACGGCGGCGTGCGCGTGCTTCGTCGCTGAGCAGGAACAGGTTCGACGGTGCGCGCTTGAAGTACCAACGCTCGCCATCGATATCGAGATGCTCGATCAGGCCAAGCTGGTCCCAGCGCGCGAATTCCTCGTCGGTCAGGTCGGGAATCCAGCGGCGCACGGCAGACTTGGCGGCGGTTTCGTCGAGGGAAAGATCCAGGCGGATGCGGCGCATGCGCTCACGCTGGAACGCGCCTTCGGCAGCATCGCTCCCTGTCGCCAGCAACGCATCGGCGTCGCTGAAGCGGCCGCCGTCGATCAGGTCGATCACCTGCGCCTGGCGCGCACGCTGCTGGCTGCTGCGCCCGTCTGCCGCCTGCGTGACCGACACCCACAGCAGCAGCGCGGCACACAGGCCGGCAGCAGCAGGCAGACGCGGTTTGCGAATGGCAGGATCCACAGCGACACTTCCCCAGCGCGGGTGGTAACGGCTGTGTAACACGGGCCGGGATGCCGGTCAATAATTTATTCTTGCTTTCGATGCCGAAAGGAATAAATATTCCACAAGGCATTCGAGGAGGGTGTGCACCGCATGAGCCTGGCTTCCCGCGAACGGCACCGGCATTGGCCGCGCCGCTTGACCCTGGCCCTGTGCCTGCTGGCCGCACCGGCCTTTGCACAGGCCGCCCCGGCGCCCGATCCCGGCGCACCGCTGCCCTATGTGATCGGCCTGCACGAGGCCTACCTGACGCCGCAGTACTGGGCGGCGCGTCTGGACAACGCCGATGCGCCGATCCTGGATCGCGCGCAGATCGAGGCGCAGAACGCACGGATGCGGGCGCAGGACAGCCATATCCGCGACATCGCGGCGCTGCCAGCCCAGCTTGATGCGGCGACGGTGCGTGCCAGCATCACCGCGCTGTCGAGCTGGCCCACGCGCACCCTCTATAGCGACAAGGGCACGCCCATCGCGCCGGTCCTGCGCAGCGCGATCGAAGCCAACCTCGGCCTTGATGCAATCCCCGCCCAGGTGGCACCGGCCTACGGGCTGGTGGTGAAGCGTGCCGCACTGCGCACCTTCCCCACCCGCGAGCGCGTCTTCAGCACCGTCGGTGACACCGACATCGACCGCTTCCAGGAATCGGCACTGTTCCCCGGCGACAAGGTCGCCGTGGTCCACCGCAGTGCCGACGGCCGCTGGCTGTTCGTGCACAGCGAGCGCTACAGCGCGTGGATCGAAGCCGACGCCATCGCCAGCGGCGACAAGGCCACGGTGCTCGGCTACGGCGCGAAGGGACCCTACCGGATCATCACCGGTGCCACCGCGCAGACCGCCTACACCCCGGAAGAACCGCGTGTCTCGCGCCTGCAGCTGGACATGGGCGTGCGCCTGCCGGTGCTGGCCGACTGGCCCGCGTCAGAACCGGTGAACGGCCAGCAGGCGCACGCATCGTGGGTGGTGCAGCTGCCGGTACGCGAGGCAGATGGTCGCCTGAAACTGGTACCGGCCCTGCTGCCGCGCTCGCAGGACACCGCCGCCGACTACCTGGCCCTGACCCCGCGCCTGTTGCTGCAGCAGGCCTTCAAGTTCCTCGGCGAGCGCTACGGTTGGGGCCACGACTACGACACCCGCGACTGCAGCGGTTTCGTCTCCGAGATCTACCGCAGCTTCGGCGTGCTGCTGCCACGCAATACCAGTGCACAGGCGGTCAGCCCGGCGCTGGATCGCCTGCCGTTCACCGGCAAGGACGGCAAGGCACTGCGCGACCGTGCCGTCACCGACCTGAAGGTCGGCGATCTGGTCTACATCCCCGGCCACGTGATGATGGCCATCGGCCACGTCGACGGTCGTACGTGGGTGATCCACGATACGGCGGGCGGCAGCTGGTTCGGTGCCGACGGCACGCGCGTGCAGGCCCATCTCAATGGTGTTTCGGTCACGCCGCTGGAGCCGATGATGGCCAGCGATACCGTCCGCTACATCGACCGCATCACCAACATCCAGCGCCTGCGGGCCAAGACTCCTGAATGAAGATCACCGCCATCGAACTGGGCATGCTGCGCGTGCCGTTGAAGACACCGTTCAAGACCGCCCTGCGCACGGTGGAAACCGTGGAAGACGTGGTGGTGCTGATCCGCACCGACACCGGCAACACCGGCTATGGTGAAGCCCCGGCCACCGCCGTGATCACCGGCGATACGCACGGCTCGATCATCGAAGCGATCCGCCACTTCATCGCCCCGCGCCTGATCGGCCAGGACGTGGTCAACCTCAACCACCTGTGCACGCTGGTGCAGACCGCGATGGAGCGCAACACCAGCGCCAAGGCGGCGGTGGAGATCGCGCTGTACGACCTGTGGGCGCAGCTGCACGGCGCCCCGCTGTACCAGATGCTCGGTGGTGGCGACCCGGTGATCACCACCGACATCACCATCAGCGTGGACTACATCGACAAGATGGTGGCCGACTCGCTGTCGGCAATCGAACGCGGCTTCGAGTCGCTGAAGATCAAGGTCGGCAAGGACATCGGCCTGGACATCGAACGGGTCAAGGCGATCCATGCCGCCGTGGAAGGCCGCGCCCTGCTGCGCCTGGACGCCAACCAGGGCTGGACCGCCAAGCAGGCGGTGCATGCGATGCGTACCCTGGAAGACGCCGGCGTGGTGCTTGAACTGCTGGAGCAGCCGGTGAAAGCGGCCGACATCAGCGGCCTGAAGTACGTCACCGACCGCGTCAACACGCCGGTGATGGCCGACGAAAGCGTGTTCAGCCCGAGCCAGGTGATGGACCTGATCCAGCAGCGCGCGGCCGACATCATCAACATCAAGCTGATGAAGACCGGCGGCCTGTCCAACGCGATCCGCATCGCCGACATTGCCGGCATCTACGGCGTGCCGTGCATGATCGGCTGCATGATCGAATCGAGCATCAGCGTGGCCGCCGCCGTGCACCTGGCCGTGGCCAAGAGCGATGTGATCACCAAGGTCGATCTGGACGGCCCCTCGCTGGGCCAGTTCGATCCGGTCAGCGGCGGCGTGCATTTCAACGAATCGGAGATCAGCATCAGCGACGTGCCGGGGCTGGGCATCACCGAAGTGCGCGGGCTGGAGATGCTGGGTTGATTTCTGCCTTGCGGCTGACGTTGCCTGCCTCTGACGCTGGGTCGCGCGTTACTTTTCTTTTCGCGAAAAGAAAAGTAACCAAAAGAAACGCTCCGCCGGCCGCGAGCCGGTGCTACGCACCGGTTCCCTGCGCTCCTCGGCCCGTCGAGGGACGGCGCGGGAACTCGCTACGCTCAGACACCCGCGCCTCTTCGCCCTCGCCGGACCTGCGGTGCTCGGCTCGCTACAAGGCGGACTCAACGTCCAATGCAACAGCTGCACCCAGTAGATCCACGCCACGCGTGGAAGCGCTTGTTTTTGCCCTACCCCGTAATCCCTTCGCGGCTGGCACGCGCGCGATGTGTCCAGGGTCGGGCGGGTGGGGCTTGCGGGGGTGTCCGCCGCATGGATGCGGCGGCCAAGCCTACACCGACGTACTTGCGGCGTCCCCCGCAATCCCCACCCGCCCGACCCACCCCATAATTCGCTTTATGCGGCCAACCGCAACGCCTTTGCAGACCCCCGGACACCCCGCATGCCGCCCCTGCTGAAGATCCGCACCGAGCGTGGGCAGATGTCGGCCATCGAGCGCCGCATCGCCGACTTCATCCTCGACAACGCCCACCTGCTGCGCGACTACTCGTCCCAGCAGCTGGCCAGCGCGCTCGGCATCAGCCAGTCCAGCGTGGTGAAGTTCAGCCAGAAGCTTGGCTTCAAGGGCTACCCGGACCTGAAGTACTCCATCGGCCAGGACGTGGCCCGCGCCGGTGCCGATCCGCAGCAGGCGCCCGACGAACCCGACAGCGGCGATGACTACCTGCGCCTGGGCGACGCCCTGCGCCGTAGCAAGGCGCAGGCCGAGGAGGAAACACGCCAGGCCAATCCACGCGGGGAGATCGAGCGCATCGTGCAGCTGCTCGACGGTGCGCCCAAACTGTTCGTCTACGGCCTGGGTGACGACGGCCTGTATGCCCGCGAGTTCGCCATGCGGCTGTCGCTGCTCGGACTGCTGGTGGTGCCGCATACCGATCCGATCCTGATGCTGGCCAACCTCTCGGCCGCACGCCCCGGCGATGCGCTGCTGATGTTCTCCGAGTTCGGCAACCTGCCCCAGCTTTCACAGTTGTCGCGGCAGTTCCAGGACATGGGTGGCAAGGTGATTTCCATCACCCGCCACACCGCCAACCCGCTGCGCGCGCATGCGGATGCGGCACTGGCGGTCTGCGCCCACGACCGCACGCCACAGGTCGCGCAGCTGCTGTACCGTAGCGCCATGCACGCCCTGCTCGATTTCCTGTTCGTGCTGCTCTGCCACACCAATCCGGATCGCCAGCAGCAGCTTGCGGTGAACCTGGAGCGGATCGACCACCTGCTGGATTCCTGACCGGAGCGCACGTTGATGAGATCGCTGGTCCGCCTTGCCACCACCGCACTGCTGCTTGCTGCGGCGGTGTCTATTCACGCGGCGCCGCTGGATGGCGCGCGCCAGCTGATCGTGGTCACCAGCGATGGCTGGGACAGCACCCAGGGGCAGCTGCAGGCCTATGTGCGCGACGGCCAGGGCTGGCACACGCACGGACAGGCGTTCCCGGTCGCGCTCGGTCGCACCGGCAGCGCCTGGGGCCTGGGCCTGCATCCGGCACAGGCCGATGGCCCGCAGAAGCAGGAAGGGGATGGCCGCAGCCCGGCCGGCATATTCGCGCTCGGCAGTGCGTTCGGCTATGCCGTCATCCGCCGCGGCACCGCCATGCCCTACCAGCCGATGCTGGACAGCAGCTACTGCATGGACGTACCCGGTTCGCCGTTCTACAACCGCATCGTTGATGAAAAGAAGGTCGGCAATGCAGCGGTCAAGGGCTCCACCGAGCCGATGCGGCTGGACCTGCACAACAAGGGCGACGTGCGCTACCGGGAAGGCTTCGTCATCGCCCACAACCCGGACAACCAGCCCGGCAAGGGCAGCTGCATCTTCGCCCATCTGTGGCGCCAGCCCGGCGAAGCCACCGCCGGCTGCACGGCCATGCCGCAGGAACGCATGCAGGCACTGCTGGACTGGCTGCGGCCGCAGGACGCGCCGCGTTTCGTGCTCCTGCCGCGCGCGGAGTACAAGCGCCTGCAGGCGCAGTGGCAACTGCCCGCGCTGGCCGGAGACCCCCGTTGAGCACGCAGGACGAACCGCAGCTGCAACGCGCGGTCAGCCGCTGGCAGATCGTCGGCCTGTCGATCAACGATGTGATCGGCAGCGGCATCTACCTGCTGCCGGCCGCCACCGTCGCCCTGCTCGGCCCCTTCAGCCTGTGGGGCGTGGTCGCCGCCGGCATCGTCGTGGCCTTGCTGGTGCTGTGCTATGCGCAGGCCGCCAGCTACTTCGATGAACCCGGCGGCAGCTACCTGTATGCACGCGAGGCGTTCGGGCGCTTCGCCGGTTTCGAGATCGGCTGGATGATCTGGCTGACCCGCATCAGCTCGGCCGCTGCGCTCAGCAACGCGCTGGCCGACGCGGTTGCGCGTTTCTGGCCGTGGGCCGATGCCGGCCTGGGCCGCATCGCGGTGATCGTGGTATCGCTGGGCTTCCTCACCGGCATCAACATCATCGGCGTGCGCTCGGCCGCGCGTACCGGCGTGGTGCTGGTGATCGGCAAGATGCTGCCGCTGCTGCTGTTCGTGGCCATCGGTGCGTTCTACATCGACCCACAGCTGGCCTTCTCCGGCCAACGCCCGGACCCGCATGACCTGCAGCGCATGGGCGAAGCCGCCTTGCTGCTGCTTTACGCCTACGCGGGCTTCGAGAACATCCCGGCCGCCGCCGGCGAGTACCGCAATCCGCGCCGCGATATTCCGTTCGCCCTGATCACCATGATCATCACCGTCACCGTCATCTACGGCGCGGTGCAGGTGGTGGCGCAGGGAACGCTGGCCGGCCTGTCCAGTTCGGCCACCCCGCTGGCCGATGCCGCCGCCGGTTTCGGTGGCGAAGCACTGGCGCTGGTCCTGACCGTCGGTGCCACCATCTCCATCCTCGGCACCAACAGCAACACGATGATGATGGGCCCACGCTTCCTGTTCGCACTGGCCCGCGATGGCTACGGCCCGAAGATCCTGGCCCAGGTGCATCCACGCTTCCACACCCCGGCCGCGTCGATCCTCTGCCAGGGCCTGATCGCGCTCGGCCTGGCCCTGTCCGGTTCGTTCGTGCAGCTGGCCCTGCTGTCGATGACGACGCGCCTGTTCGCCTACATCGGCACTGCCGCAGCAGTCCTGGTACTGGCCAAGCGCTACGCCGACCGCCCGGGCGCGTTGAAGCTGCCCGGTGGGCCGTTGATTCCGGTGCTGGCGCTGCTGCTGTGCCTGGCGCTGTTCGCCAGTGCCAGCTGGCAGAACATCGCTGCTGCGCTGGTGGCGTTCGCCATCGGCGCGGTGATCTACACGCTGCCGCGAAAAGATACCGATGCCGGATGACCGATAGCGCCGCGCCATACCCGGCGGATTGATCTGGTGATCACGCTGCCGGACCGGGCCGTTAACCGCCACACAGGCACGATCGGGCTACGTCCACAACGGAGCCTTCCATGACCGAGTACCAGATCCCCGGCCGCGTACCGGACGACAGCACGCCGCGCGACGCGATCAGCAACTACTGGCGCGAACGCTACACGGCCGAGCCGTACTACGACGACCAGCTGTTCTTCGAGGACTACGAGCCGGCCTATCGCATCGGCCACGCCGCGCGTGCACAGGACATGATCCGCGCCTATGAACAGGTCGAGGCCGAGCTCGAATCACGCTGGGCCAACGAACGCGGCCGCAGCCGCCTGGACTGGGCGCAGGCACGCAATGCGGTGCGTCGTGGCTGGGAGGAGGCACAGCTGGCGGATCCGCGGCTGGCACGATAGCGCCAGGCTTCTGTAGAGCCGAGCCTACGCTCGGCTCTCGCACCTCGTCTGTAACGTCGAGCCACGCTCGACTGAGCCGAGCATGGCCCGGCTCTACATCGGATCGATCACTCCTGTTCCGGCAGCGGCGGCACGATCGCGCTGCGCTTGCTCTCGCCCCCACCGGCAGCGATCAGGTCGCGGGTGTTCTTCTGCACCGCCACCGCGCCGAACAGCGACAGCGCATACGCCATGCCATAGAAGCCCTTCTCACTCGGCGCCAGCGTGGCATTCCACAGGCCGACCAGCAGCAGCATCAGCGCCGACAGCAGCGCGAACCAGCACAGCGCGTAGTACAGGCCACTCACCGGAATGCCTTCGACGCGGTCGCGCACGCTCTTCTGCAGCGACACCGCCGCGAACAGGCCGAACAGCAGCAGGGTCAGATAGTAGCCCTTCTCGTTGAGCGCCATCGTGGCGTTGAACAGGCCGATCAGGTACGCCGCCGCCCCCAGCAGCAGGGCCACCCAGGAGGCGGCGATGAAGGCGGTGGACGGCTTGTGGGGCATGGCAGTGTTCATTGCAGGTCCTTGGCAGGCAGGCGGGCACGCTTTGCCCGGGCGTGCCCACCCTAGACGATCCCGCCGCGCTCGCACAGGGGGCGCAGGACCTTCGGGCCACGACGCTCACGGCGCCGGTGGTATACAAGGGACAGCCCGGCCATCCGCATCCCCGCACTGGAGATACCCATGACCCGCACGCCCCTGCTGCTCGCCCTCGGCCTCGTGCCGATCCTTGCCACCTCCGCCTGCAATGCTGCCGATCCGGCCGCCAACGGTGCGCAGACCGCCACAGCGGCCTCTGCCGCCACCGACCAGCGCCCGTTCACCGCCACCGAAGTCAGCCGCTTCGACCAGCCCTGGGCGATGACCTTCCTGCCCGACGGCAGCCTGCTGGTCACCGAAAAGCGCGGCAAGCTCCAGCACCTGGACCCGGCCAGCGGCCAGAAGCACGAGATCACCGGCGTTCCGAAGGTCGCCTATGCTGGCCAGGGTGGTTTCGGCGACATCATCCTGCACCCGGATTTCGCCCGGAATCATGTCGTTTACGTCAGCTATGCCGAGGAAGGCACGCTGGATACCCGCGGTGCCGCGGTGGCCCGGGCCACGCTGGCACTGGATGCCAACGGCGGTGGCCAGCTGAAGGACCTGAAGGTGATCTGGCGGCAGAGCCCCAAGGTCAGCGGTGAGGGTCACTACGGGCATCGCCTCGCCTTCGGCCCGGACGGCAAGCTGTGGATCAGCTCCAGCGAGCGCCAGAAGTTCGATCCGGCCCAGGACATGGGCAGCAACCTCGGCAAGATCATCCGCCTCAACGACGATGGCAGCCTGCCCGCCGACAATCCGTTCGCGTCGCAGGGCGGGGTGGCCGCACAGGTGTGGTCGCTGGGCCACCGCAACATCCTCGGCATGGCCTTCGATGCCAACGGCAAGCTGTGGGCGCACGAGATGGGCCCGGCCGGCGGCGACGAACTGAACCTGATCGTGCGTGGCGCCAACTACGGCTACCCGATCGTTTCCAACGGTGACCATTACGACGGCCGGCCGATTCCCGACCACGACACGCGCCCGGAATTCGCCGCGCCGAAGGTGACCTGGACGCCGGTGATCTCGCCGGCCGGCTTCGTGATCTACAGCGGCGCCTTGTTCCCGCAGTGGAAGGGCAGCGGCTTCATCGGTGGCCTGTCGTCCACCTCGCTGGTGCGCGTGGCCTTCGATGGCGACAGCGCGCGCGAAGCCGAGCGCTTCAACATGGGCGAGCGCATCCGCGAAGTGGAACAGGGCCCGGACGGCGCGCTGTGGCTGCTGGAAGACGGCAGCAAGGCGCGCCTGCTGAAGCTCATGCCGAAGACCTGAGGTAGTGCCGGCCGCTGGCCGGCACCCTGGATCCTTCCGGCATCCTGCGGTTGCCGGCCAGCGGCCGGCACTACCCTTGCCAAACGGCCCCGCACGCGGGGCCGTCTGCATTCATTGGATGGTGATGACCTTCACCTCGGTCTTCGTGCAGGCCTGGTCCAGGCACTGGCCGCTCAACCACACCTGGCCGCTGCCGATCATCACGCCCTGCTGGTTGACGAACACCTTGCCGAAGTCCTGCTCGGACACCGCCTTGACCACCTCTGGCGTGATGATCTTCTCGTAGTTGCGCTGGAACTCTCCGGGGCCGGAGATCTTCTTTCCGCCGCTGATGTTCAAGGGGAATCGCACTTCCTCGACCACCGCAGCGCGATCACCGCCGACCACGGCGGCCTTGAACGCATTGAAGACCTTTTCGAACTGCGCGGCATCGCCGAGCAGCGACTCGATGCGCGCACGCGCATCCTCGGCGGACACCTCGGCTGCCGGTGCGGCAGGTGCAGCGGCGGCTTCGGCAGCCGGCGCCGCCGGTTCAGCCGCAGGCGTCGAAGCAGCACTGGCCTCCATCGGCGGCGGCGCATCCGCTGCAGGCTCGGCCGGCGGCGCCGGCTGCGAACAGGCCGCCAGCAGCAGGGCGGGAATCAGGTAGGCCATCCGGCGCATGCGCGCACTCCATCGAACAGGAGGCCCGATGGTAGCGCCGCCACAGTGAGGACCACAAAAAAGGGGACGGAGGGGATTAAGTCGTTTGTGCACAAACGACTTAATCCCCTCCGTCCCCTTTTTTCGTCCCCTTTTTTTCGATCAGGCCTTCAGCAGCTCGAACTGCACCGCTTCGCCGGCGGCCGACGAGGCACAGACCCACAGGTCGAACTGGCCCGGCTCGGCACGCAGCACGCCGTCGCGGCCGGTGAAGGCCAGTTGCTCGCGGGTCAAGGTGAACACCACTTCGGCTGACTCGCCCGGCTGCAACGCCACCTTGCGGAAGTCCTTCAGTTCACGCACCGGACGCACGCGGCTGGCCACGCGATCGTGGATGTACAGCTGCACCACTTCCTCGCCCGCCACGCGGCCGGTGTTGGTCAGCACGGTGGTGATGGTCAGGGTGTCGTCCCAGCCGAGCTGTGCCGTGCTCAGCTGCGGCACGCCGTAGGCGAAGGTGGTGTAGCCGATGCCATGGCCGAACGGGTACAGCGGTTCATTGGGAATCTCGCGCCAGCGCGCCTTGAACTCCGACATGGTCGGCAGTTCCGGACGGCCGGTGCGCGGGTGGTTGTAGAAGTACGGCTGCTGGCCGGACACCTGCGGGAAGCTGACCGGCAGGCGGCCGGACGGGCTGTAGTCACCGAACAGTACATCGGCCACGGCATGGCCGGTCTGCGTGCCCAGGTACCAGGTCACCGCCACGGCCTGCGCATTGCGCACTGCGCCCTGCAATGCCAGCGCGCGGCCATTGCGCAGCAGCACCACCAGCGGCTTGCCGGTCATCGCCACGGCCTCGGCCAGCGCCTGCTGTGCCGGCGGCAGGGTGATCTCCACGCGCGACTGTGCTTCGCCGCTGTAGCGCTGCGGTTCGCCCAGCGCCAGCACCACCACGTCGGCACGCAGTGCGGCCGCCACAGCGGCTTCCGTGCCGCCCGGAATCGCGGCTTCCAGTTCGCAGCCCGGCACGATTTCCAGCAGCGCTTCGTCGCCGATGGCGGCACGCACGCCGGTTTCCAGGTCCACGTAACGCTGCTTGTCGCCGAACAGCGTCCAGCAGCCTTCGATGTTCTCGCGGTCCTGCACGAACGGGCCGATCAGCGCGATCTTCTGCCCGGTTTTCTGCAGCGGCAGCACGTTGTCACGGTTGTTCAGCAGCACGATCGAACGCCGCGCGGCATCGCGCGACAGTTCGTCATGCGCGGCAATGTGCGAGGTATCCGCTTCGCGCGCCGGGTCCAGCGAACGGTACGGGTCGTCGAACAGGCCGATGGTCTCCTTCAGCCACAGGATGCGGCGCACGCCCTCATCCAGCACCGCCATCGGCACCTCGCCGCTCTCGACCAGGCCGGGCAGGTGCTCGGCATAGAAGCCACTCTGCATGCTCAGGTCCAGGCCGGCGGTGAACGCCTTGGCCGTGGCATCGCGGTCATCGGCGGCATAGCCGTGCGCGACCAGTTCCATGTCGGCGGTATAGTCGGAGATCACCACGCCCGGGAACTTCCATTCGCCGCGAAGGATGTCGGTCAGCAGTTCGGCATTGGCACTGGCCGGCACGCCATTGATGTCATTGAACGAGGACATCACGGTGATCGCGCCGGCATCGAAGGCGGCCTTGAACGGCGGCAGGTGCACGTCGCGCAGGGTCTGCGGCGAGATGTCCACCATGTTGTATTCCATGCCGGCCATCACCGCGCCGTAGGCGGCGAAGTGCTTGGGCGTGGCCAGCAGCGAATCGGCCGCACGCAGGTCGCTGCCCTGGAAGCCGCGCACGCGGGCGGCGGCAAAGGCACAGCCCAGCACCACGTCCTCGCCGGCACCTTCTGCGCCACGGCCCCAGCGCTGGTCGCGGGCGATGTCCACGGCCGGCGCATAGGTCCAGTGCAGGCCCGCGGCGGTGGCTTCGATCGCAGTGGCGCGCGCGGTGCGCTCGGCCAGGTCCGGCTCGAAGCTGGCGGCCTCGCCCAGCGGAATCGGGAACACGGTGCGCATGCCGTGGATGACGTCGGCCGCCAGGATCACCGGGATGCCCAGGCGGCTCTCCTCGGTGGCGACCTGCTGGATGCGGCGGCCCAGTTCGGCGCCCACACCATTGAACAGCGAGCCGACCTTGCCCTCGCGCACCTGCTGCAGCACCTGGTCGGCATTGCGCACGTTGGCTTCCGGGTTCACGTCCGGGGCGAACGGGCGGACCATGTCCGCGAAGACACCCAGCTGGCCGACCTTTTCCTCGACGGTCATCTGGGCAATGAGGGATTCGATGCGATCGGAGGCCACCGGCAGTCCTTGATGAAAACGTTTACAAGCCCGGCATTCTAGCGATCCCGAGCCGTTTGGCGAGAGGTTTCTTCATTCAGTTTCAGCCACCAGCGGGGTCCGTATGGCCCCGCCGGGGGCACCGCAGCTTACTCCGAGCCGGCCAGCTGGCGCTGCCCGGCCATCAACATGGCGTCGCTGGACGCCTGGAACACCCGCAGGCCGAAGGCCGGCAGGATCGCCAGCAGGTGGTCGAAGATGTCCGACTGCACCGCCTCATACTCGGCCCAGGCAGTGCTGCGGGTGAAGCAGTAGAGCTCCAGCGGCAGGCCCTCGGTGGTCGGCTGCAGCTGCCGTACCAGCAGGGTCATGTCGGTATGGATGCCCGGGTGGCTGCGCAGGTAGCGCTCCACATAGGCCCGGAACGTACCCAGGTTGGTCACGCGGCGGCTGTTGACCTCGGCCACGCCCTGCTCGCGCAGGCGCCCGTTCCACTGCCCCAGTTCCTGTTCCTTGTCGCGCAGGTAGTCGCGCAGCAGCGCGAATTCGCCGAGGAAGGCCAGGTCGCCCTCGTCCAGGAAGCCGACGCTGTGCTGGTCCAGGTACAACGCGCGCTTGATCCGGCGCCCGCCGGCCTCCTGCATGCCGCGCCAGTTCTTGAACGACTCGGTCACCAGCTTCTTGGTCGGGATGGTGGTGATGGTCTTGTCGAAGTTCTGCACGGTGATGGTGTGCAGCGCGATGTCGATGACGTCGCCGTCGGCGTTCTGGCTGGGCATCTCGATCCAGTCGCCGATGCGCACGCGGCCATCGCCACTGATCTGCACGCTGGCCACCAGCGACAGGATGGTGTCCTGGAAGATCAGCATCAGCACCGCCGTGGCCGCGCCCAGGCCGGTGACCAGATAGCGCAGGTCGACGCCCGCCAGGGTAGCGACGATCGACAGGCCGGCGATCACGAAGAGGACGATCTTGGCGACCTGCAGGTAGCCCTTGATCGGCTTGTTGCGTGCCTCGGGGCGGCGCTCGTACAGATCGTTGGCCGCATCCAGCGCATGCGAGATGGCCAGCACCACGGTCAGGATCGCCCACGCCTGGCAGGCGCCGATGATGAAGCTGACCAGGCCCGGCGGCAGGTCCGGCACGATGCGGATGCCCGAGGCGATCACCTGGCTGGGCACCACATTGGACAGACGCGAGATCACCCGCATCAGGTGGCTGCCGCGGCCAGTGTCAGCGCCCGGAAGGCGGCTCAGCAGCCGCCGCAGCCCGCGCAGCAGGATGCGCTTGGTCACCCAGTTGGCCAGGCCAGCGGCGATCAGCAGCGCCGAGATCATCAACGCCAGGTAGGCGCCGGGATAGGGTTCCAGTGTGTTCTGCAGCCGTTCCAGCCACTGTACCGCCACCACCGCGTCCACCATCAGTTGTCTCCTGTCTGTTTCGTTGTTACCAAGGTTGCCGGCCAGCGGCCGGCACTACCGGGGTTGTCGGCCAACGGCCGGCACGACCGGGTCAGTCCCGCGTGCGTTCGATGATCACGCCCACCGCGCGCGCGCCGCGCACTGCGCCCGGCTTGCTCAGCTTCAGGCGCAGCCACTTCACGTCGAATTCGTCCAGCACGATCTGCGCGCAGCGCTCGGCCAGGGTCTCGACCAGGCCGAACTCCGACTCGCGCACGAACTGTTCCAGGCGCTTGCTCACCGCCTTGTAGTTCAGGGTGTGGGCGATGTCATCGGTGGCGGCAGGGCGACGGTTGTCGAAACCCATTTCCAGGTCGAACACCAGGTCCTGGCGGATCCGTCGTTCCCAATCGTAGATACCGATCAGGGCGTCGATCGTCAGCCCTTCGATGAAAACCTTGTCCATTGCGCTTACCGGCACGAATACAGGCGGCCATGGTAACGGCACGGCGGTGAGCCTGCCCGGAACGGGCGGTGGGCCACCGGCGTGGGGCGGCCCGGAAAAAACAAAGGGCCCTGCTAGCGGGGCCCTTTGGTACTACCGTTTGTCCCCGGGGGGAGCTGGAATCCAGCCGCGAGTCCCGGTGGCGCAGGCACGCAGATTAGGCAAGGACCAGATCGCCGGTCAAGGCCAAATCCGACAGGGCAGGTCAGGTATTCGTCCGAGGCAAAACGCAGAAAATCAGCCGCGCGGACAAGGACGTTCCCTGATGGTCGCCGCCGCCCACTCTCGCGAACATCGATCCTCCTTCACCACCGCACATGACGATGGCTCCATACGATGTACTGCGGCGCGCGTTGTCAGCGGAGCGTCTGTCTACTTACGAGAGAATCGCATCGAGCTGCAGCCCCGACGTCACAGCCGAATCCCTGTACCTGTGGAACATGCGGATGTGCAGTGCACTGATGATGCCGGTCCATCTGTGCGAAGTGGTCACCCGCAACGCCGCTGCAGCTGTGCTCGCCAGGCAGCATGGCCCGCGTTGGCCCTGGAATGGTGCCTTCCGACGGAGGCTGCCAACCTCATCCAGTACTTCTCCGCGCACGGTACTGGAACAACTTGCCAGCCGCGTAACCGATACACCCGGGATCGTCGCCAACCTGCCGATGGTGTTCTGGCAGCAGCTCTTCACCTGTCGCTTCGACTCCACGCTTTGGATACCCGCACTCAGCAGGGTTCTGCAGCATGCTCCCTCTGCTCATCCCAGTGCCGTCAGGAAAGCCATCCATGCGGATATCGGACGCATCCGCCACCTGCGCAACCGCATCGCCCACCACGAGCCGGTCCTGGAACGTGACCTCGGCGCCGACCTGGCCGCGATCGGGCGGCTGATCCATGCCCGCTGCCCACACACGCTGGGCTGGCTGCAGCGCCATGAGCGGGCGACAACCGTGCTGGCGGCGTCGCCGTTGGCAGTGCATCGGTAATGCGTCCGCCGGGCATGGCCCGGCGCCGCCGGCTCAGACCGCCGGCAGGGTCGCCATGTCCCAGCGCGGGGTCACATCCACCTTCGGCGGGCTGTGCTGGCCGGCCTGCAGGCGCAGCGCGCCGGCGAAGGCGATCATCGCGCCGTTGTCGGTGCACAGTGCCGGCCGCGGGAAGCAGGCACGGCCGCCGAGGCGCTCGGCCATCTGCTGCAGGCGGGCGCGCAGGCGCGTGTTGGCGCCGACGCCGCCGGCCACCACGATCACGTTGGTGCCGGCCGCTTCCAGTGCGCGCTCGCACTTGATCGACAGGGTCTCGACCACCGCGTCCTCAAAGCCCCGGGCGATATCGGCGCGGGTCTGCTCGCTCTGGTCACTGTCGCGCCAGGCCATCAGGACCTGGGTCTTCAGGCCGGAGAAGCTGAAATCCAGCCCCGGGCGGTCGGTCATCGGCCGCGCGAAGCGGTACGCGCCCGGCGTGCCCTGCTCGGCCAGCCTGGCCAGCTGCGGGCCGCCCGGGTACGGCAGGCCCATCAGCTTGGCGGTCTTGTCGAAGGCCTCGCCGGCCGCGTCGTCCAGGGTCTCGCCCAGCAGGCGGTACTGGCCGATGGCGTCCACCGCCACCAGCTGGGTGTGGCCACCGGACACCAGCAGCGCCACGAACGGCGCTTCCGGCGGGTCGTCTTCCATCAGCGGGGCCAGCAGGTGGCCTTCCATATGGTGTACGCCCACGGCCGGCACCTCCAGCGCCCAGGCCAGCGAACGCGCCACGCCAGCGCCCACCAGCAGCGCGCCGACCAGGCCGGGACCGGCGGTGTAGGCCACGCCATCGATATCGCCCACACCCAGGCCGGCGTCGGCCAGGGTCTGGCGTACCAGTGGCAGCAGCTTGCGGACATGGTCGCGGCTGGCCAGCTCGGGCACCACACCACCGTATTCGGCGTGCAGGGCGATCTGGCTGTAGACCGCATGGGCGCGCAGGGCCGCGCTGCCGGCCAGGTCGGTGTCATACACCGCCACGCCGGTCTCATCACAGGAAGATTCGATGCCAAGGACTCGCATGCCTGCTATTATGACGCCCCTGCCGCCCCCTCGGGGGACGTGCAGATCTCACTGCTTTCGAACCCCCGGCCCGTATTCAGGGTTGGCCGCTTGCAGTTTGTCGTTTCGCCGCTATAATGTGCGGCTCGCCGGGCGTGACCCGGTTCTACTGTGTCCCGGAGATTCCATGCCCAGCGTCAAAGTCCGCGAGAACGAGCCCTTCGAGTTTGCTCTTCGCCGCTTCAAGCGCACTTGCGAAAAGGCCGGTGTGCTGGCCGAAACCCGCAAGCGCGAGTTCTACGAAAAGCCGACCCAGGAGCGCAAGCGCAAGGCCGCCGCTGCTGTGAAGCGTCAGCTGCGCCGCTCGTCGCGCGACGTCACCAAGCGTCAGCGCCTGTACTGATCGGACGCATCTTCATTGCGGCGGGCCTGCCTGTCGCGATGGAGCCGAAGCCGGCACGCGCGAGCGTCGCCGGCTTTTTGCGTTTCCGGGTTCGGGCAGCCGCCCCGCCCCACCTACCACCACGAGGTTCCTCATGAGCATGAAGCAGCAGCTCACCGAAGACATGAAGGCCGCCATGAAGGCGGGCGAGAAGCACAAGCTGGGCGTGATCCGCCTGATCAACGCTGCCATCAAGCAGCGCGAAGTGGACGAGCGCATCGAGCTGGACGACACCGCCGTGATCGCCGTGCTCGACAAGATGGTCAAGCAGCGCAAGGACTCGGTCAGCCAGTACGAAGCCGCCAACCGCGAAGACCTGGCCGAGATCGAGCGCGCCGAGATCGTGGTCATCGAAGCCTACCTGCCGGCCAAGATGGGCGAGGCCGAGATCGTGGCCGCCATCCAGGCCGCCATCGCCGAGACCGGTGCCGCCGGCCCGGCCGACATGGGCAAGCTGATGGGCGCGCTGAAGCCCAAGCTCGCCGGCCAGGCCGACATGGGCCTGGTCTCCAAGCTGGTCAAGCAGCTGCTGGCGTAATCCAGCACCTGGGGTCGGATCCCTTCCGCAGCGCGGAAGGGCTCTGACCCCATTGATGCACCCGCTTCACCGCACCTTCGTCGGTCGCCTGCTACAACCGCACACATGGTTGAACCCGAGCCCAACGTTCCCGTGTCCCTGCACAAGTACCTCAAGCGCCTGCAGGACAGCTTTCCGATGGCGGTGGCCAAGCGCTTCATCGACGTCGACGTGCTGACCCAGGCAGCTTCCGTCTCCTTCTACGCCCTGCTGTCGATGGCACCGTTGCTGGTGCTGCTGCTGTGGCTGACCGCCTCGCTGTACCCACCGGCCCAGCAGGCGCTGATCGACCAGATCAGCTCGGTGGCCGGCAGCAGCGCGGCTACTGTGGCCGAAACCGTTCTGAAGAACGCCGACAACCAGCCGGATGTCGGCTCGCTGGCGGGTGTGTGGAGCACGCTGCTGCTGTTCGTCGGCGCCACCGCCGTGTTCGCCCAACTGCAGAACGCACTGAACCTGATCTTCCGCACCAGCGGCGAGCGCCTGGAAGGCCTCAAGGCCTGGCTGCGCAAGCGCGTGTTCTCGTTCGGCGTGGTGCTGGCCCTGGGCTTCCTGCTGATCCTGTCGATGACGGCCACCACGGTGCTGCAGGTGGCCTTCGCCCAGCTGCCCTCGATCCTGCCCGCGCTGGGGTACGTCACGAGCCTGCTGCTTTACGCAGTCGGCTTCGCCTTCATGTACCACTACCTGCCCGACCGCCGCGTGGCCTGGCGCCAGGCCTTCATCGGCGGCGTCATCACCTCCGCACTGTTCGCACTCGGCCGCTACGGCATCGGCGTCTACATCGCCACCGTGGCCCCCGGCAGTGCCTACGGCTCGATGGGCGCGCTGGTGATCTCGCTGGTCTGGATCTACTACGCCACCGTCGTGTTCTTCGTTGGCGCCCTGATGACGGCGGTGATCGATGAGCGCCTGCGCGCGCGTCATCACCTGGCCGCAGCCGGCATTGATCCGGCAACCGCCAGCCAGGTGCCCGACAGGGGGTAAACTAGGCCGACCGCCCCCGGTTCCGTCGCGTGGTCCTGCACCGCGCCCTGCCCTGTTGCCCATGGCCCGTATCCCCGACGCTTTCATCGACGACCTGCTCGCCCGCACCGATATCGTCGAGGTGGTGGGCAGCCGCGTGCCGTTGAAGCGCCAGGGCAAGGAGTACGCCGCGCGCTGCCCGTTCCATGACGAGCGATCGGCGTCGTTCACGGTCTCGCCCACCAAGCAGTTCTATCACTGCTTCGGCTGTGGCGCGCACGGCACCGCGATCAGCTTCCTGATGAACTACGACCGCCTCGAGTTCCTCGACGCGGTGGATGAACTGGCCAAGCGTGCCGGCATGGAAGTGCCGCGCAACGAGAATCCGCGCAGCCCGCAGCAGCAGGACGACAGCCGCGAGCTGTACTCGGCGCTGGACGCGGCGACCAAGTTCTTCCAGAAGAATCTGGAGGGCAGCGAGAAGGCCCGCAGCTACCTGGATGGCCGTGGCGTGGACGAAGAGAACCGCGCGCGCTTCCAGATCGGCTACGCGCCGGATGGCTACAGCGGCCTGCGCGACGCGCTGGGCAAGGACGAGCGGCGCATGAAGCTGCTCGACCGCGCCGGCCTGTTCTCCAAGAACGACCGCGGCCACGTCTACGACAAGTTCCGCGACCGGGTGATGTTCCCGATCTTCGACCGCCGTGGCCGGGTGATCGCCTTCGGCGGCCGCGTGTTCGAGAAGGACGACGGCCCCAAGTACCTCAACTCGCCCGAGACCGCGCTGTTCCACAAGGGCCGCGAACTGTACGGCCTGTGGCAGGTGCGCCAGGCCAACCAGAAGATCGAGCGGCTGATCGTGGTCGAGGGCTACATGGACGTGGTCTCGCTGTTCCAGTTCGGCGTCACCCAGGCGGTGGCAACGCTGGGTACCGCGACCACGCCGGACCATGCCGAGCTGCTGTTCCGCAATGCACCGGACGTGTTCTTCTGCTTCGACGGCGACGCCGCCGGCCGCCGCGCCGGCTGGAAGGCGCTGGAGTCGGTGCTGCCGCGCATGAAGGATGGCCGCCAGGCCTTCTTCCTGTTCCTGCCCGATGGCGAAGACCCGGACACCATCGTGCGCAAGGAAGGCGCCGAAGCGTTCAACGAGCGCCTGAAGCAGGCTACGCCGCTGTCGCAGTTCTTCTTCGACGAACTGACCCGCGAGATCAACCTGGGCACGCTCGATGGCAAGGCACGCCTGGCCGAACGCGCCAAGCCGATGCTGGCGCAGATTCCCGACGGCGCCTTTGGCGACCTGATGAAGCAGCAGCTGGCGCAGCTGACCGGCCTGGGCGGTACTGCCCAGGCCACGCGCGCGCCGATGCCGCAACGCCAGCCGCAGCGGACGATCCAGCCCGTGGCCAAGCGCAGCCTGGTGCGCGGCGCGATCGCCGTACTGCTGCAGCAGCCGTCGCTGGCGCTGACGCTGGGCGGCAAGCACCACTTCCAGGGCCTGCGCCTGCCCGGCGTGGAACTGCTGCTGGAGCTGCTGGGGCTGGTCGAACAGCGCCCGGACATCAGTACCGGCGCCCTGCTGGAACACTTCGACGGGCGCGAGGAACAGGCCTCGCTGCATACCCTGGCCGCACAGACGCTGCCCGGCACCGAGGCCAGCTGGACCCAGGAACTGCACGACGCAGTGGCACAGCTGGAGAAACAGCTGCTGGTGCAACGTCTGGAGGAGTTGTTGGCAAAGCAGCGTCAGCAGGGCCTGGACGATACTGACAAGTACGAACTGCGCGAGCTGCTGAAGGCGCGCGCCGGACTGCGCCTGTAGCGGCAGAACGTTTTCACGGAGAAGACCATGCTGCTGCGCCTGACCTGCCTGCTGTTGTTGTCGCTCTGCCTGCCACTGACGGCCCTGGCCGAAGACGCGCCCCTCAACGAAGTCCGCCCCGGCCTGTATGCCGGCGGCCAGCCCAGCGCCGCACAGCTGCAGGCCTTGGCTGCACAGGGCGTGCGCACCGTGATCGACCTGCGCCAGCCCAGCGAGGACCGGGGCTTCGATGAAACCCGCGTCGCCGAATCATTGGGCCTGCGCTACGTGCGCATTCCGGTGGCCGGCGCCGATGGCCTGGATACGGCCAACGTGCGCGCCGTGCACCTGGCCCTGCAGCAGAGCCAGGGGCCGGTGCTGCTGCACTGTGCGTCCGGCAACCGCGCCGGCGCCGTGCTCGGCCTGGTCAATGCACGGTACGAACATGCCAGCCCCGAACAGGCCCTTCAGCTGGGCCAGCGTGCTGGCCTGAAGTCGCTGGAAGCCACCACCCGCCAACGCCTGGCCACGCCGGTCACCTCGCCCTGAACCCTCCGCACCAAGGACCCTGCCCACCATGACACGCTGGTGGTCGCGCCTGCGACCGGACAACTTCACCCTCGCCCTGCTGTGCACCGTCGGCCTGGCCTCGCTGCTGCCGATGAAGGGCGCCGCCGCCATCGTCCTCGACGATGTCACCACCGTCGCCATCGCCGCGCTGTTCTTCCTGCATGGCGCGCGCCTGCCACGTGAGTCGATCATCGGCGGCATGCTGCACTGGCGGCTGCACCTGACCATCCTGGCCTGCACCTTCATCCTGTTCCCGCTGCTGGGGCTGATGTTCAGGCCGCTGTCGGGCTGGCTGCTGACCCCGGAGCTGTACCTGGGCGTGCTGTTCCTGTGCACCCTGCCCTCCACCGTGCAGTCGTCCATCGCGTTCACTTCGATGGCGCATGGCAACGTGCCCGCAGCGGTGTGCAGCGCCTCGCTGTCGAGCATCCTCGGCGTGTTCCTGACCCCGCTGCTGCTGACCGCGCTGGCCGGCACCTCGGGCGGCATCCATGATCCGCTGCATGCGATCGGCGGCATCATGCTGCAGCTGCTGGTGCCGTTCGTGGCTGGCCACCTGCTGCGGCCGTGGATTGCCGGCTGGGTGGAACGCCAGCGCGCGCTGCTGCGCTACACCGACCAGGCCACCATCCTGCTGGTGGTGTACTCGGCGTTCGGCGAAGCCGTCACCGAAGGCCTGTGGAGCAAGACCCCGCTGCTGTCGCTGCTGGCTGTGGCGGTGGTGGCCGCCGTGCTGCTGGGCATCGCCATGCCGCTGATCACCTTCATCGCCCGTCGCCTGCGCTTCAACCGCGAGGACGAGATCGCCATCGTGTTCTGCGGCTCGAAGAAGAGCCTGGCCACCGGCGTGCCGATCGCCAAGGTGCTGTTCGCCGGCGGCAGCCTGGGCGCCATCGTGCTGCCGGTGATGATCTACCACCAGATCCAGCTGATCGTCTGCGGTGTGATCGCGCAGCGGTATGCGCGGCGCAAGCCCTGACCCGGAAATCCATCCACGCGTGGCGTGGATCTACAGCAGATCCACGCCATGCGTGGATTCACGGCTCCACCAGCGTGCCCACGCTCAGCTGCGGCATCCACACCCACAGGTCGTACTCGCGGCCGGCGTGGGTGTTGACCTCCGGCGCACGCGCGGGCCGTTCGAGCAGCGCCAGCGCCTTGCAGCGGTCCATGCATCCCCAGAAGTGGCCGCGCAACGCTTCCAGCCGCACGCTGTAGATATCCAGGTCGCGCAGTACCGATGCCATCGGCTGGGTCTGCATTTCCGGCGGAGCATCGGCGGGGCGCTGCAGCATGGCGTGGACATTGCCGGTCAGCACAACCATCCGTGCACCATCGGGCAGGCGCTGGTACAGGCGCCGTAGTTCGGCGGCCATGCGGTCATCGCGGGCCTGGCTGCCGCCGTCACTGTGATTGACGTCGTAGCCAACCACCTCGATCGCGCGGCCCTGCGCCTTCAGCGCGCGCAGGCCTTCGATCATCGCCAGCATGTCGCGGCTGCGGCGACCATCGTGCTGGTCGTCGCGTACGGTCCAGAACGCGCGGCCGTGCAGGTGCTGGCGCGCCGCGGCCCCGCCATCGGATTCCAGATAGTCGCGCAGCACAGGATTCTCGGCACGTGGCAGTTCCAGCGCCAGCAGGACCGGCGCGCCATTGCGGCTGTAGTCGTCCACCAGCTGCCGCACCAGCAGTGGCGTCTCGCGTGTGCCGTGGAATTCGCCCAGCACCAGCATGCGATGGCCAGCGGCGTATTGGCGGATCTGCGCGGTAGTGTCGTCGGCATGCGCGGTCACGGCCATGCCCAGCGCCAGCATCAGCGCGGTGGTCCAACGGAAGAACGAATGCATCCCTGCTGCTTCCTTTCCCTGGGGTCAGGAACAGCAATGGCGACGCCGAGACGGCGGTTCAAGGTGATCCACGTCATGCGAGGATGTCCGCGCGATCAGGTGGGGTCAGAGTCCCTTCGGGGATCCGACCCCGAGGTCACAACCAGGGCAGGATCCAGTGGTCCACCAGCAGGAAGGCGAACAGCGCCATCAGGTAGACGATGGAGTAATAGAACATCTTCATCGAGAACAGCTCGTCCGGCGGGTTCAGCATGCGCCAGGCGTACCAGAGGAACACGGCGTTGAGCACGATCGCGCCGCCCAGGTAGAACGCACCGCTCATGCCCACCAGGTACGGCAGCAGGCAGACCAGCGCCAGCACCACCGAATACACCATGATCTGCTTGCGGGTATGCACCACGCCGTGGGTCACCGGCAGCATCGGGATCTCCGCCTTGGCGTAATCCTCGCGGCGGAAGATCGCCAGCGCCCAGAAGTGCGGCGGGGTCCAGATGAAGATGATCAGCACCAGCAGCGACGAGTACGCCCAGTCCGACGAACCCTGCATGCCGGTCACTGCGGCCCAGCCCAGCATCGGCGGCATCGCGCCGGCCAGGCCACCGATGACGATGTTCTGCGAGGTCGCACGCTTGAGGTACACGGTGTAGATCACCGCGTAGCCAATCAGCGAGGCGAAGGTCAGCACCGCGGTGATCAGGTTCACCCACAGCACCAGGAGGGTCATCGACAGCACGATCAGCACGCCGGCGAACACCAGCACCTGCCACGGCTTGACCTTGCCCACCACCAGCGGGCGCCACGAGGTGCGCGCCATCTGCGCATCGATGTGCGCGTCCAGCAGCTGGTTGATGGCGGCCGCGGCCGAGGCCGCCAGCCAGATGCCGAGGAAGCCGAGCAGGCCGGCGCGCACCTGCTCCCAGCTCGGCACGCCGGGGATGGCCAGGACCATGCCGACCAGGGCGGTAAAGACGATCAGGGCGACGACCTTGGGCTTGGTCAGGTCCCAGTACTGGCGGTAATTGGAAAACATGGAATCAGTCCGGGGCACGCAGGCGGGCCAGCAGGCTGACCAGTACGAACAACAGGGCAACGGCCACGCCGTTGTGGGCCACCGCCACTTCCAGCGGCAGCGCCAGCTTCACGTTGAGGATGCCGAGGGTGACCTGCAGCACCAGCAGCGCGATCAGCGCGCTGGCCCAGCCACGCATGCTCGGCAACCGGAACAGGCGCACGCCAAGCCACAGCAGGTAGACGGCCACCACCACCGCGAACAGGCGGTGCGCCATCTGGATGGCGATGCGCGAAGCGCCATCCAGCACACCGCCTTCGTAATCCACGCCGATGCCGCGCCACAGGGTGAAGCCTTCGACGAAGTTGTGCTGCGGCCACCACTGGTTGGCGCAGCGCGGGAAGTTGTCCAGCGAGGCGCTGCCACCGCCGCAGGCGAGTGCGGCGTAGTTGGCGCTGACCCAACCACCCAGCGCGATCTGGGTAACCAGCACTGCCACGCCGATGCGCATCAGCCACTTCAGCTTCGGCGCTTCGGCCAGGGTGATCGGCATGTGCGTCGCGCGCCAGGCCATCCACACCAGCAGGCCGAACATCAGCATGCCACCCAGCAGATGGCCCATCACCACGATGGGTTTGAGCAGCAGGGTCACCGTCCACATGCCCAGCAGGGCCTGGAAGATCACCACCGCCAAGGTCAGCAGCGCCGCACGTGCGAGATCGATGTTGCTCCAGCGCAGCGCGGCGATCAGCAGGATCGCCTCGCCGGTCAAGGCCAGGGCACTGGCGGTGCCGTGCCAGCCCATCATGTACAGCGGTATGCCGGCGGCCACCAGCACGCAGGCGGTCACCACCGCCGTGCTTCCGAATCGTCGCTTGCGCGTGGCCAGCAGCGCCAGGGTCAGGATCTCGATGCCCAGCGCGCCGGCCAGGAAGCGATGCACCTGTTCTCGCCAGGCCTTGTGGGTCTCCAGCGGGCGGATCTCCGCCGCCGGGTGGCCGATGGTCTCTTCCACGTGCTGTGGCCAGGTGGCCTGGCCATAGCAGGTCGGCCAGTCCGGGCAGCTCAGGCCGGCATCGGACAGGCGCACGAAGGCGCCGAACATGATCGTGCTCGCGGTCATGATCATGGCGAACCACGCCAGGCGGTGGAAATTGCGGTGCAGCGCCGGACGCGCGGAAAGGCTCATCAAACGGGACTCACTTCAGTTTCAGCAACGTGGCCATGTCCTTGCGCAGGCCACCGAGGTCGGAACCCGGGGCATGGCGCATGATCACGAAGCCGTTCGGATCGATCACGTAGACCGGCAGTCCCGCCGGATCGTCGACGCCCGGCAACGCCGCGCGCAGGGCTGGCGACGGAGCCAGCGGCCGCAGCGCGGGCAGCGAGGCGATCGACGCCGGTGGCGTACCCAGCCACAGGATCTCGACATTATCGGCGTTATGGCCGAACAGCTGCCACACCTTGCCCAGTCCCTGCGACAAAGTGACGCACTGCGCGTCGCAGGCACCGGCCGGGGCCACCAGCAGGCGCCAGGTACGGGCCTCGGGGTTCCAGGGGTAGGACTGGCCGCTGGCCAGGGTCGGCGCCTGCTGGCGCAGGTCCACCGGCGGCTTCAGCAGCTGGCCGGCATTGCGGTGCCCGGTCGGCTGCCAGCCGGAGAAGCGCAGCACGGCGGCCAGTGCCATCGCCCCGAAGAACACGGCAAACAGCAGCACCAGGGTCCGGCGGCCGGAACCGCGCGCCTGCGGGGACGTAGCAGTGTTCATGCGGGGCATTTTCTCATGGTTGGGTAGGGGATGCCGGTAGTGCCGGCCGCTGGCCGGCATCCAGGATTGCGGGGGTTGCCGGCCAGCGGCCGGCACTACCGGGTAATCACGCGCCTCTGCCGCCGCTCCAGCACCACGGCCACCACCAGCACGGTCAGGGCCAGCCCGAACCACTGCACGGCGTAGCCCAGGTGGCGCTGAGGCGGCAGCGTGTTCGGCAGCAGGTCCAGATCGCGCTCGTCGCCAAAGGGCAGCGCCGGGTCCAGCCTCAGCACGCGGTCGGGTAGCGCCTGCAGCCCCAGCGCGCGCGCCAGCCCGTCGTCCGGCAACCGGCTGGCCAGCCAGCGCCCGGCCTCACCGGTAGCAGAGAACGCCGGACCCAGTAGCAGTCCCGCCGACGGTGGCGGCGCGAGCAGCCCACGCACGGCCACCGGCGAAGGCGGCGAAGGCACCTCCGGAAGCGTGCGATCCGGCGGCAGCGCACGCCAACCGAGGTCGACCAGCAGCACGCTGCCGTCGTCACTGCGGAAGGGGCGATAGATCTTCACGCCGGCGCGGCCATGCCGGATCTGGTTGTCCAGCAGTACCACGCCGGGCAGGAAGCGACCGTGGTCGGCCACGCCGTGCAACGCGCCGGGCGCCGCCAGGGCCTCCGACAGCGGCAACGCCTGTGCCACGGCTGGACCCTGTGCATCCAACATTGCCTGTTTGGCATGCATGCGCTGCAGCTGCCACAGCCCCAATGCGGTGAATCCGGCCATCGCCAGCACGGCCAGCAACCATCCGAACACGCGCGTGTGCTGGCGCATCATGACAAGTCCGCGCAAACGCGGTCAGATAGGCACATCCACCCTGCCCTCGAGCCGCGCATGAGTGATTCGCTGAAGACCCTGCTGGTAATCGCGTTTCTGATCGTCATCGTCTGGAATCTGGGCGCCGGCCTGTACTACCTGCTGGTCGACCGCGGCCAGACCAAGCGCACGGTCAATGCACTGACGCGCCGCATCGCGGTGTCGGTAGCGTTGATCCTGCTGGTGATCGTGAGCATCTACATGGGCTGGATCAAACCACACGGCATCGGCGGCTGAGACCACCGATGCGCGCCTGATCAAAGCACGTAGACGAACAGGAACAGCATCAGCCACACCACGTCGACGAAGTGCCAGTACCACGCGGCGGCTTCGAAACCGAAATGGTTGTCGCGGGTGAAGTGTCCCTTGGCCGAACGCAGCCACATCACGATCAGCATGATCGTGCCCAGCAGCACGTGCGCGCCGTGGAAGCCGGTCAACATGAAGAACGTCGACCCGTAGATGCCGGAGCCGAGCGTCAGGTTCAGTTCCTTGTAGGCATGGATGTACTCCTCTGCCTGCAGGGTCAGGAAGCCCAGGCCGAGCACCACGGTCAGGCCCAGCCAGATCAGCAGCTGGCGGCGGTTGCCGGCCTTCAGTGCGTGGTGGGCGATGGTCAGGGTCACGCCGGAGGTCAACAGGATCAGCGTATTGATCAGTGGCAGGCCCCAGGCCGGGATGGTCTGGAACGCGCCACCGATCGCCGCCGGGCCATTGGTCGGCCATCCGGCGGAATAGCCCTGCCAGAGCAGCTCGTTGGTCATGACCCCACGGCCTTCGCCACTGAGCCACGACAGGCCCAGGTTGCGGGTGTAGAACAGCGCGCCGAAGAACGCGCCGAAGAACATCACCTCGGAGAAGATGAACCAGATCATCCCCATCCGGAATGATCCGTCGACCTGGTGGTTGTAGTTGCCGGCCTGCGATTCGCGCACCACGTCGCTGAACCACCAGAACAGGGTCAGCACCAGCATCGCGATGCCGATGTAGAACGTCCAGCGTCCCCAGCTGGCATCGTTGAGCCAGCTGGCCACGCCCACCATGGTCACCATCATGGCGATGGAACCCACGAACGGCCATTTGCTCTGGGCCGGGACGAAGTACACGTTGGCGTCGGTCGGTGTCTGGGCCATGTCGGTATCCGGGTCAGGGTGCGGCGTGCGCGCCGTCCGAGGTGGCGGCCGGAGCCAGCCGATCGGACAGCGCGTCGTTGCGGTAGAAGGTGTAGGACAAGGTGATCGTCCTGATCTCCGGCGGCAGGTCCGGATCGACGATGAAGCGCACCGGCATGTCGCGCTTCTCGCCGGCCTGCAGCGTCTGCGCGGTGAAACAGAAGCACTCGGTCTTGCTGAAGAAGCCCGACGCACGCGCCGGTGCCACCGAAGGCACCGCGCTGCCGACCACGGCAGCTGCGCTGTCGTTGCGGGCAAAGTACAGCGCCTCGTTGAGCTCGCCGGGCACCACGTCCATGGTCAGCTGCTCAGGATGGAACGACCACGGCAGGCGCGAATTGACGCCGCCATCGAACTCCACCCGCACGGTGCGCTTACCGGCCGCGGCACCTGCGCTGGCTTCGCCACCGGGACCGCGTTCCAGGCGCACGCCGAACACCTTCTCGCAGGCGATGCGGTACAGCGGCACCAGCGAGAACGTCAGCAGGAACACCGCCACCGCCACGCCGATCAGGCGCGGCAGCCCGGCACTGCGTGACGGTGTGCTGGCCGGTGCCTCGCTCATCGCCCGATCACCCCGCTGAGGATGAAGCCGACGTAGACCAGCACAGCGATGGCGCCGACCCACATCGCGGTGCGCTTCGCACGCTGGCGCTGCTGCTCGATGCTTCCGCCCTGGTAGAGCCGACCGCTGGTCGGCTGCTTCTCATCCGCCGAGCATGGCTCGGATCTACAGGTCTGCAGCGGGCTCTCGTTATGCATGCCCCACCTCAATGCGTGATGTCGTCATGCGCCAGATCCCCCGGGCGGATGGTCGGCGGGGTGGTGAAGGTGTGCGCCGGTGCCGGCGACGGCAGCGTCCATTCCAGGCCGCGTGCACCCTCCCAGGAACGCGCTTCGGCCTTCTCGCCGTTGCGCAGCGAGGACAGCAGGATCGCGGCCATCATGAACGGGGTGACGAACATGCCGAACGCACCGATCGAGCTGATCAGGTTCCAGTCGGCAAACGCCACGCTGTAATCGGGAATGCGGCGCGGCATGCCGGCCAGGCCGAGGAAGTGCTGCGGGAAGAACAGCAGGTTGACGAACACGATCGACCACCAGAAGTGCACCTTGGCCCACTTCTCGCTGTACATGCGCCCGGTCCACTTCGGCCACCAGTAGTACACCGCGGCGATCAGCGCGAACACCGCACCGGTCACCAGCACGTAGTGGAAGTGCGCGACCACGAAGTAGGTGTCGTGGTACTGGAAGTCGGCGGCCACGATGGCCAGCATCAGGCCGGAGAAGCCACCGATGGTGAACAGGATGACGAAGGCCACCGACCACAGCATCGGTGCCTCGAACGTCAGCGAGCCACGCCACATGGTGCTGACCCAGTTGAACACCTTCACGCCGGTCGGGATCGAGATCAGCATGGTGGCGAACATGAAATAGATCTCGCCGCCCAGCGGCATGCCCACGGTGAACATGTGGTGGGCCCAGACGATGAACGACAGGAACGCGATCGCCGCGGTGGCGTACACCATCGCCTGGTAGCCGAACAGCGGCTTGCGGCTGAAGGTCGGGATGATCTCGCTGACCACGCCGAAGGCGGGCAGGATCATGATGTAGACCTCGGGGTGCCCGAAGAACCAGAAGATGTGCTGGTACATCACCGGGTCACCGCCACCGGCGGCGTTGAAGAAGCTGGTGCCGAAGAACTTGTCGGTCAGCAGCATGGTCACCGCACCGGCCAGCACCGGCATCACCGCGATCAGCAGGAACGCGGTGATCAGCCAGGCCCAGCAGAAGATCGGCATTTTCAGCAGGTCGATGCCCGGCGCACGCATGTTCAGCACGGTGGCGATGATGTTGATCGCACCCATGATCGAACTGATGCCGGCCACGTGGATAGCGAACACGCTGAAGGCCACGTTGTAGCCGCCCTGCAGCGACAGCGGCGGATACAGCGTCCAGCCACCAGCCGGCGCACCACCGGGCAGGAACAGGGTCAGCAGCAGCAGGCTGAAGGCCACCGGCAGCAACCAGAACGACCAGTTGTTCATGCGCGGCAGCGCCATGTCCGGCGCGCCGATCTGCAGCGGGATCATCCAGTTGGCGAGGCCGACGAAGGCCGGCATCACGCCACCGAAGATCATCACCAGCGCATGCACGGTGGTCATCTGGTTGAAGAACTCGGGCTTGACGAACTGCAGGCCGGGCTGTGCCAGCTCGGCGCGGATCACCACGCTCATCGCCGCACCGATGATGAACATGATGAAGCTGAAACCCAGGTACAGCGTGCCGATGTCCTTGTGGTTGGTCGAGAAGAACCAACGCTCGAAGAAACTCTGCTGGTGATGGTGATCGTCGTGCCCAACTGCCGAGTGCGCCATTGCAAAACACCTCTCAGAATCGGTTGTCACCACGGCCGCGGGCGGCCGCGGGCTTTACATCACGCGCCGCTGGCTGCGGTGGCAGGTGCGCTGGCCGCTTCTGCAGCAGCAGGCGCAGCCGGCGCCTCGCCCGCCGGTGCAGCCGGTTCGGCAGGTGCCGCAGGCGTGGCCGGCGCGGCAGCCGGCGCCGGCTTGCGCTGCGCCAGCCACTGTTTGAATTCCTCCTTGGACACCGCCTCGACCACGATCGGCATGAAGCCGTGGTCCTTGCCGCACAGCTCGGCGCACTGGCCGCGGTACACGCCAGGCTGCTCGATGCTGGTCCAGGCTTCGTTGATGAAGCCGGGAATGGCATCCTGCTTCCAGCCCAGCGCCGGCACCCACCAGGCGTGGATCACGTCGTCGGAGGTGATGACGAAGCGCACCTTGGTGTCGACCGGCAGCACCAGCCGGTTGTCGACATCCAGCAGGTAGTGCGGATGGCTTTCACGGGTGGGCACGATGCCACTTTGCCGCACGCGGTCGGACTCGCGGTCCAGGCGGCTGGTGAAGGTGACGTTCTCGCCGAGGTATTCGTACTTCCACATCCACTGGTAGCCGGTGACCTTGACCGTCATCTCGGCATCGCGGGTGTCGTACATCTTGATCAGGTTGGCCGTGGCCGGCCACGCCATCACGATCAGGATGATCACCGGGATCACCGTCCAGATGATCTCGGCCTTGGTGTTGTGGCTGAAGGTGGCGGCGACTGCCCCCTTGGATTTGCGGAACTTGAAGATGGCGTAGGCCATCGCGCCGAACACGATGACGCCGATCACCGTGCAGATGATCAACGAGAGATTGTTCGATTCCCAGGCCAGGCGCGAGGTCTGGGTCACCCCCTTGCCCATGTTCAGCTGCCACGGCTTGGGATCGGCCGCCTGGGCCCAGGCCAACGCCGGCATCAGTCCCCCGGCCACCATGGCGGTGACCGCTGCAACGCACTTCGTGCCCCACCTGCTGCTTTGCTTCATTGCCTAGACCCTTAGCGTCGTCGGTTGCCGCCATCGCTGGCGGCGAGCAAGCTTTCAAGTGTCTCTGCGAGCGTCTGACGTTCGGCCGGCGCGAGGAAACTCCCCACCTCCACCTGCCGGCCGCTGGATGCCAGCCGGACCCTCTCATCGCCGGTGAGCAGGCGCACCCAGTGGGGGTGGGCCCGGAACACCGGCGATCCACCGGGTACGGGGATGACCTCCACGTACGCCGGCACTACCCGGATCTCCTCCTGCCGTTCACCGCTGCGCCACAAGGCACGCAGCGCCGCCGCCAGCACCAGGCTGTACAGCAGCGCGAACAGGGGGGCGAATGCATTGCCGGCCAACCACCCGAGGGCGGACACCAGCCACATCGCACCCGACAACACGGTGAACAACAGGACGAACTGCCGGGCATCGAGCGCCCGTGGGGGACGCAGCCGCAGCTGCGTACCTGACCCATCCGGAGCTGGAAGCACCTCGATCATGTCGCAACCGCGTTCCTGCCGCGGGAAACGTCTCGATGGTAGCCCCGCCCTCTCGCCGGTAGCAAGGGTGCATTCACACTTTTTCCCATGCTGCAACACAGCATGGGGTCGGCGGCGCGAATGCCGAATTCAGCACAAATATTGCCAGGCCTGCTGAACACGCTGAATACACCACCGTTAGGGGCTATCAGCCCTTCACGAAGGTGGCTGTGGGGCACTTCCGCAACCCGCAAAAATGATTAAAATCGCCAAGTTTTCCATTGGCCGGACCGGCATGAACGCACCTTCCTCCTCCCCTGCCGCCAGCGACGCCCAGCGTCCCGGCGTGCTGCTGTCGCCGGAACTGCCGGCGCCCCCCAACCCGTTCCGCCAGGCCATCACCGATGCCTGGTTGAAGGACGAGGCCAGCCACGTCCGCGAGCTGCTGGCGCAGGCCCGGCTGCCGGCCGACGAGCAGGCCAGGGTGCAGGCGCTGGCCGCCGACCTGGTCGGCCGCGTGCGCGTGCGTGCCAAGGACCAGGGCGCGATCGAAGCCTTCATGCGCCAGTACGACCTGGGCAGCGAAGAAGGCGTGCTGCTGATGTGCGTGGCCGAAGCGCTGCTGCGCATTCCGGACCAGGACACCGCCGACAAGCTGATCCGCGACAAGCTGGCCGATGCCGACTGGGAAAAGCACCTGGGCGGCAGCGACTCGGTGCTGGTCAACGCCTCCACCTGGGGCCTGATGCTGACCGGCAAGCTGGTACAGATGAACGACGCCACCCGCGCCGATGCGCCCAGCGCGTTCAAGCGCCTGGTCGGCCGCGTCGGTGAGCCGGTGGTGCGCTTGGCCGTGCGCCAGGCGATGAAGATCATGGGCCACCAGTTCGTCATGGGCCGCACCATCAGCGAGGCGCTGTCGCGCTCGCACAAGGGCGACAACGCGAACTACCGCTACTCCTTCGACATGCTGGGCGAAGGCGCGCTGACCATGAAGGACGCACTGCGCTACCTGGAAGACTACCGTCGCGCGATCCACGCCATTGGCGGTGATCACAAGGCCCGCGGCGGCCGCCCGGATGGCGACGTCAACAACGCACCGGGCATCTCGATCAAGCTGTCGGCGCTGTACCCGCGCTACGAGCACGCCAAGCGCGAGCGCGTGCTGAAGGACCTGGTGCCGGGCGTGCTGGAGCTGGCGCAGCTGGCCAAGAGCTACGGCATCGGCTGCACCGTCGACGCCGAAGAGTCCGACCGCCTGGAACTGTCGCTGGACATCATCGAGCAGGTGTTCTCCGACGCCTCGCTGGCCGGCTGGGACGGCTTCGGCGTGGTCGTGCAGGCCTACCAGAAGCGCACACCGTACACGATCGACCACCTGGCCGACATGGCGCGCCGCGCCGGTCGCCGCCTGCAGGTGCGCCTGGTCAAGGGCGCCTATTGGGATGCCGAGATCAAGCGCGCGCAGATCGAAGGCTATCCGGGCTACCCGGTGTTCACCCGCAAGCAGAACACCGACGTGTCCTACCTGGCATGCGCCAAGCGCCTGTTCACCCATGCCGACGCGATCTACCCGATGTTCGCCACGCACAACGCGCACACCATCGCTGCGGTGCGCAGCATCGCCAACGGTGGCGTGTACGAGCACCAGAAGCTGCACGGCATGGGCGATGACCTGTACGCCGAAGTGGTGCCGGCCGATCGCCTGGGCCTGCCCTGCCGCGTGTACGCCCCGGTCGGTTCGCATGAAGACCTGCTGCCGTACCTGGTGCGCCGCCTGCTGGAAAACGGCGCCAACTCCAGCTTCGTCAACCGCATCACCGATGAGCGCGTGCCGATCGCCGACCTGATCCGCGATCCGGTCGAGATGGTCGCCTCGTTCGTTTCGATTCCGCATCCCAAGATCCCGCTGCCGGTAGACCTGCTGCGCAGCCAGAACCACGACAGGAAGAACTCCATGGGCGCCAACCTCGCCAACGACAACGAACTGCGCGCCCTCGCCGAGCAGCTCAACGCGGCCGTGAAGCCGTGGCAGGCCGCCCCGCTGGTGCCGGGTGCGAACCCGGCCGGCGCCTCGCTGCCGGTGACCAACCCGGCCGACACCCGCGAAGTGGTCGGCCAGTGGCTGGCCGCCGATGCCGCCACCGTGCAGAAGGCGCTGGCGAATGCCGTAGCCGCGCAGCCGGCCTGGAACCGCACCCCGGCCGCCAGCCGCGCCGCCATCCTCGAGCACGCCGCCGACCAGCTGGAAGCGCGCATGCCGGAGTTCATGGCGCTGTGCGTGAAGGAAGCCGGCAAGAGCCTGCCCGACAGCATCGCCGAAGTGCGCGAAGCCGTGGACTTCCTGCGCTACTACGCCAAGCAGGCGCGCGAGCAGTTCAGCCACGCCGAGAAGCTGCCCAGCCCGACCGGTGAGTCCAACGAGCTGCAGCTGCACGGCCGCGGCGTGTTCGTCTGCATCAGCCCGTGGAACTTCCCGCTGGCGATCTTCCTGGGCCAGGTCGCTGCTGCACTGGCCGCCGGCAACAGCGTCATCGCCAAGCCGGCCGAACAGACCAACCTGATCGGCTACTACGCGGTGAAGCTGCTGCACGAAGCTGGCGTGCCGGCCGAGGTGGTGCAGTACCTGCCGGGCGACGGCGCCACCGTCGGTGCCGCACTGACCGCCGACCCGCGCGTGGCCGGCGTGGCCTTCACCGGCTCCACCGACACCGCACGTGCGATCAACCGCGCCATGGCCGCGCGTGACGCCGCCATCGGTGTGCTGATCGCCGAGACCGGCGGCCAGAATGCCTTCATCGCCGACTCCTCGGCGCTGCCGGAACAGCTGGTCAAGGACGCGATCGGTTCGGCCTTCACCTCCGCCGGCCAGCGTTGCTCGGCCGCGCGCGTGCTGTTCGTGCAGGACGACATCGCCGACAAGGTGATGACCATGCTGGCCGGCGCGATGAAGGAACTGAAGGTCGGCAACCCGGGCCTGCTGTCCACCGACGTCGGCCCGGTGATCGACGCCGACGCGCTGAAGATCCTGCAGGACCACGCCGAGCGCATGGACCGCGAAGCCCGCCTGATCGCGGCCGCCGAGCTGTCCGCCGAAGCGGCCAATGGCACCTTCTTCGCACCGCGCGCGTATGAACTGAAGGACCTGGGCCAGCTGCACAAGGAAATCTTCGGGCCGGTCCTGCACGTGATCCGCTGGAAGGGCGACCAGCTCGACGCGGTGATCGACCAGATCAATGCCACCGGCTACGGTCTGACCCTGGGCGTGCATTCGCGCATCGACGAGACCGTTGATCGCATCAGCAACGGCGTCCACGTCGGCAACGTCTACGTCAACCGCAACCAGATCGGCGCGGTGGTCGGCGTGCAGCCGTTCGGCGGCCAGGGCCTGTCCGGCACCGGCCCGAAGGCCGGCGGCCCGCACTACCTGCTGCGCTTCGCTACCGAGAAGACGGTGACGGTGAACACCACCGCCGCCGGCGGCAACGCCTCGCTGTTGACCCTGGGCGACTGATCGCCTGCTTGATGCAGTAAACAAAAGACCCCGCGAACGCGGGGTTTTTTGTGCTTTGGGTTCCTGCTGAGCCGAGCATGGGCTCGGCTCTACAGAGGCTGGGCCACACTGAACCGATTGTCCGCCCGCTTCGCCAGCTCGCCCTGCACGCGTGCGATGCGCGTCTCCAGATCGCCTTCCAGCAGCACATGCTCGACACCCTCTGCCTGCAGCTGCTCCAGGTACCACGCATGCTGCTGCGTCCGGAAGGCTTCGCCCACGCGCGTGCCATCCTGGTCAAACGGAATATCCGGCGCGCACAGGAACAGCAGGTCGTAGCGTCGTCGTGCCGCTTGCCGCAGCGGCTGCGGCGCGGTGCCAAACATCCAGCCGCTGTAGCCCAGCGTCACCAGCGGCGTGGTATCGCAGAACAGCCAGCGATGCGCACGCCGCACAGCTTCGTCTTCGTGCTGTGGCTGTGTCATTGCGATGCGCAGCAGATCGCCCGGCGTCAGCTCTCCGCCTCGCTGCTCCCACAGCGTGCGGCCATACTCCGGCACCCAGACAGTCTGCAGACGCTCGGCCAGCACGCGGGCCAGCGTGGTCTTGCCGCTGGACTCGCCACCGATGAAGGCCACGCGCTGTACATGGTCGGCATACACCTGCGGTGCGAGCCCATGGCGATGCGCATGCGGATCGCTGCGCAGCTGGGTGCCGCAGGCCTGCCCGACGTCCAATGCGCGTTCGAGCTGCTCATGGCGTACCGGCGCACCGAAGTGCGTGGCCAGCGCCTGCGCGAAGCCGTCACCGTAGTCCTCACCGGTGTACACCGCCTGCACCGGCCCACCGAACAGGTTCAGGCACAGCCAGGCGGTAAAGTCACGCTGCACCTGTTCGTCATCACTGTCCTGCGGCAGCGCTCGCACTGGCAAGCCATGCTGCGCGCACAATGCGGCCAGTCGCGCGTCGTCAAGCACCGCTACCGTGGCCTGCGGGAAACGCGCACGCAGCCAGCGCTCGCGGCGCGCAGCGCTGTAGCCGGCAAAGCCAGGCTGCGACCAGCCGATCACCAGCAGCTGCTGGCAGCGCGTGGCGGCGAAGTCGATCAGTCGTTCATGGCCGAGATGCAGCGGGCAGAACTTGCCCACCACCAGGCCGCGTGCAACGCGCTCAGGCAGCGGCATCGGCCGCCCTGGCCTCGTCCCGCATCAGGTGCCGCCAATGGCGCAAGGCCACCAGCGCGTTGATCCAGAAGCCCACATACAGGATCGAGGTCAGGTGCAGGCCACGGCTGTAGTAGAGCGGCACCGCAACGGTGTTCACCAGCAGCCATACCCACCACGATTCCAGCTTGCGTCGCATCATCAGGATCTGCGCGATCACACTCAACACCAGCACCGCCGAATCGATGTACGGCGCATAGGCATTGGTCAGGCGGGTCAGCATCCAGCCGTAGCCGAACGTGGCCACTACCGCCAGCGGCGCCAGCCAGGCCCAGGCGCGCGGCCGCAATGAAGTGATCTGCAACGGCGCGCCATGGTCACCACGCAGCCACTGCCACCAGCCCAGCACACTGATGGCGATGAAGAAGAACTGCAGCACCATGTCCGCATACAGATGCGATCGTTCGAACACGGCAGCAAACAAGGCGCAGCCGACGATGCCCAGCCACCAGGTGTGCACGTTGTTGCGGCCGGCCAGCAGGATCGAGCCGGCGACGGCGATGTTGGCAGCCAGCTCCAGCTGGAAGTTCGGGTCGGACAGGTTCATGTCGCTATTGTCGTGGATCCGTGCGCTGCGTGGACGCCCCGGCCCGTCCCCACAAAAAGAAAGGCCCCGCTTGCGCGGGGCCTCCTTCGTACTGCTCCAGGCAATCGCCCGAATCAGAACTTGTACTGCATCGACGCCGCCAGCACGTCGCCGCTGACCTTGTACTTGCCGGTCACGGTGTTGCCGGTGGCCGAGGTCGAGGTGATGTTCGGATCCTTGGTGAACAGGTGGGTGTAGCCCACGCTGTATTCCATCTTGTCCGAAGCGGCGTAGGTCATGCCCAGCGACAGCCACTTGCGGGTGGTGTCCGGCACGCGCACGTCGCGGTGGGCATCGGTGGTCGGGGTCTGGTCATAGGCCAGGCCGCCACGCAGGGTCAGCTTGTCGTTCACGCGGAAATCGGTACCGATCGACGCGAAGGTGGTGTCACGGTAGTGGAACGGCAGCACGCTGTCCGGCTGGTTGGAGTCGTAATCGACGACGACCTGGTCGAACTTGCTCCACGCGGTGCGCGTGACTTCAGCCATGATCTGCCACTGGTCGTTCACACGGTGGGTGAAGCCCACGGTGGCGCTGGCCGGCAGGGTGATGGTCGCGCGACCGTTGCTGTCGATGAAGGTACCCGGGGCAGCAGTGGCCAGGAAGGCCGCCGCATTCTGCGGAATGGTGAAGTCCGCCTTGCCGTCGGTGATCTTGTGCTCGACCTTCGAGCGGTAGCTGAAGGCGATGTTGGTGCCTTCCACCGGGGTGACGGTCATGCCCAGGGTGTAGCCGACCGACACTTCATCGCCCTTGATGCGCAGGTAGCCATCGGCGGTGCCCGGCGAGAAGCCGAGCTGGGCGGCCTGGCGTGCAGCCGCCTGCGACGCCGCCGCAGCCTGGGCCGCGGTGCCGCCGGCAGCCAGCACACGCGCCGCAGCGGTGCGCTGGGCAGTGGCGTTGATCGCGGTGCCGGTGTCGACAGCGCTGGTCAGGTCGACGTTCAGGCGCTCGGCGAACACCGACGCACCGAACGACAGGTACGGGTTGACGTCATAGGAGAACGCCACGCCCAGGTCGATGGCCTGCAGCTCGGTCTTGACGCCGTTGTAGCGGCCGACCCAGTCGCGGTCGTATTCGGTCTTGAAGCCGAACGGCACGGTCAGCGAAGCACCGAAGTGCATGTTGTCGTTCTCGCCGAACGGCACGTGGAAGTACGCGGCCGGAACCGGGGCGATCATGCCGGCGTCGCCGCCGTTGCCACCGGAAATCGGCGCGCCGTTGGCGTACTTGCCCTGGCCGCGGAACTTGGCGCCGAAGCTGATGGCGCTGACGTCGCCCTGGACCAGGGTGCCGTCGAGCAGGCGCATGGACGCCGGGTTGGTAGCGATGACCGAGGCGTCACCTTCGGTCGAGGTGGAGCCGGCGAACGCGCGGCCCAGGCCCTTGGCGCTGTTTTCCTTCAGCTGGAAGGCGGCAGCATTGGCATCGGCGGCGGCCAGCGCACCGGCAACGCCGACGGCCAGCAGGGTCAGTCGGGCAATGGTGGAAGCGGTTTGCATCGTAGTTCTCTCTCCGGTAAGCGGTGATGGTGCTCTGAGTGCGCCTGCGCCCGCCGGGTCCTGGGACCCATCGGAGCGCGCCGGATTCCCCTCCCGACATACGACGCCGTATGCGAGTATTACCCAGAGCTGTTAATGAAACAATAACAGCGCAGGCGGTTTTTTCGTCTCAAAAGCTGAACAGGACCGTCCCCACCGAACGTGGCCGCACGCTAGGCTATTGGCATGTTCGTCTCCCTCCCGTCGCGCAAGAAGGCGACCCTGCGCTGGGCCACGCCCGTGCTGTTCGCGTCATTGTGGCTGGCATTCCTGTGGTCGATCTCGCGCCCGGACGATGCCCGCGGCAGTCTCTGGCTGGACTGGGGCGCCCTGTCCACCGGCCTGACCCGTCCGCTGGACTGGTGGGCGACCCTGCAGGACGGCAGCGTGCTGCGCCTGTTCACTGCGCTGTTCCTGCACGCCGACTGGTCGCACCTGCTGGGCAACCTGGTGTTCCTGCTGATCTTCGGCCTCCCCGCCGAGCGGGTGCTGGGACCCTGGCGGTTGCTGCTGCTGTTCCTTGTGGGCGGCGCGGTGTCCAACCTGGTGGCGATCTACACCATGGGCAGCCCGGACCAGATCATCATCGGCGCCAGCGGCGCGGTGTCGGCGCTGATCGGCGCCTATCTGGCCCTGTTCCCCGGTGCCCGGCTGGGCGTGGTGATCCCGCTGGGCCTGTTCCTGGAGTTCGTGCGCGCCCCGGCCTACCTGCTGATCGGCGTCTGGGCCGCGCTGCAGGTGGTGTTCGCCCATATCGGCCCCAGCTTCGGCATGGTGGCCTGGTGGGCGCACATCGGCGGCTTCGTGTTCGGCGTGGTGTATGGCGTGTACGTGCGCGCCGCGATCGCCCGCCGCCTGCGCAAGCGGCACGGATTCTGACCCTTGGTAGTGCCGGCCGCTGGCCGGCTCCACGCTCACCCGCTCGTTCGTAGATCAGTCGAGCATGGCTCGACTCTACAAAATCAAGGCTTGGCCGGGACGGGTTCGGGCTTTGCTTCCGGCTTTGCTTCCGGCTTTGCTTCCGGCTTTGCTTCCGGCTTTGCTTCCGGCTTTGCTTCCGGCTTTGCTTCCGGCTTTGCTTCCGGCTTCGCCGCAGCGGCCTTCGCGGCCTTGGCCGCATCCGCCTTGGCGGCCTCGGCCTTCAACCGTGCGGCCACCGAGCCTGGGTTCTTCAGCTCGGCCAGCGCGTCGTTGATCGGGCCATCGCCCGGCAGCACCGCACCGGCGTGGTAGCCCTCCGTGCCTTCGTCATCGCCGCGCAGATGGCCCGGCAGGGTCGCTTCGCTGTAGTCGCTCAGGCTGGCTGGCAGTGCATCCTCGGCCGGCGTGGCGGCGGGCTTCAGTTCGACGTCCGGCACGATGCCGGTGGCCTGGATCGACTTGCCGCTGGGCGTGTAATAGCGCGCGGTGGTCAGCTTCACCGAATCACCGTTGTCCAGCGGCAGCACGGTCTGCACCGAGCCCTTGCCGAAGGTACGGCTGCCGACCACGCGCGCCCGCTTGTTGTCGCGCAGCGCGCCGGCCAGGACTTCCGATGCACTGGCCGAACCGGCATCGGCCAGCACGACCACCGGTGCGCCCTTCAGCAGGTCGCCCGGGGTCGCGTCGAATCGTGCATCGCTGATGCTGATGCGGCCACGGGTGCTGACGATGTTGCCCTTGTCGAGCAGATCATCGGCCACCTGCACGGCAGCGGTCAGCAGGCCACCCGGGTTGCTGCGCAGGTCCAGCACCAGGCCCTTGAGCTGGCCACCGGACTGCTTCTGCAGCTGCTGCACGTGCTTCTGGAAGTCCGAACCGGTATCGGCCTGGAAGGTGCTCAGGCGGATGTAGCCATAGCCGGGTTCCAGCAGGCGGCTGCGCACGCTGGTCACGCGGATGGTCTGGCGGGTGAGGCTCACGTCCAACGGCTTGGGCTTGCCTTCGCGCACGATGGTCAGCACCACCTTGCTGCCGGCCGGGCCGCGCAGCGGCTCGCTGGCATCGATCGCACTGATCGGCTTGCCGTCGATGGCGATGATCAGGTCACCAGCGAGGATGCCGGCCTTGGCCGCCGGGGTGTCGTCGATCGGCGCGATCACCTTCATGCTGGCGTTGTCCGGCTGCTGCTGCAGCTCCACGCCGATGCCCTCGTAGGCACCATTGGCCTGCTCGTCGAAGGCCTGCGCGTCTTCCTTGTTGAAGTAGGTGCTGTGCGGATCAAGGTCGAGCAGCAGGCCACGCACGGCCGACTGCATCAGCTTCTTGTCATCGACCGGATCGACATAGGCGGCGCGCACCGCGTTGTACACGGCCACGAAACGGCGGATGTCCTCCAGCGGCACCTTCGAGGTCACCGCCTCCTCGCTGTTCGCTGCCTGCCCGCTGGTTTCCTGGCTCGGGGCGGGCGCGGTCTGCTGCGCCCAGGACAGCGCTGGCAACAGGGCCAGCAAGAGGGTGGCGGTACGGGCTGCGCGCATGGATCACTCCTGTCGACGTTGGCATCGTGCCCAAGGCACATGCACCGATTATGCGCGAAGCACAGCTAAATTCCCGTTGAATCCAACCCGCATCCGGCAGGCCTGGATTCAGCGCCGCTGCAGCCAGCTGTCCGGGTTGACCGGCTGCCCGCCACGGCGCAGCTCGAAGTACAGCGCGGTGACGCCCTGGCCACCGGAATTGCCGACCTTGGCCACCGCATCACCGCGGCTGACCCGTGCGCCGGCATCCTTCAGCAGGGTGTCGTTGTGGGCATACAGGCTCATGTAGCCATTGCCGTGGTCGACGATCAGGATCATGCCGTAGCCGGTCATCCAGTCGGAGAACACCACGGTGCCGTCGGCCACGGCCGTGACGGTGCTGCCGGCCGGCGCGCCGATCAGCACGCCGCTGCTGGTACGGCCATCGGGCAGCTTGCCGCCATAGCGGGCCAGCAGGTTGCCGGACAACGGCCAACCCAGGCCGCCGACCTTCGGTGCCGGTGCCGACGCCACCGCAGGTGGAACCTTGGTTGCCGGCGGCGGTGGCCGGCCCTGTGCGGCCGCCTGGCGTGCGGCCCGCTCGGCAGCGGCCTTTTCGGCAGCAGCTCGACGTGCCGCCGCGCGACGCTCGGCTTCGGCCCGGGCGGCAGCGGCACGCAGATTGGCCAGCAGCGTTTCCAGCGCCTTGGCATCCTGGCCCAGTGCCTGTTCCTTCTCGCGCCGGTCCTTGAAGCGTTCGTCGAGCGAGGCCACGGTCTGCGCGCGGTCACGGCGGTCGGCCGCCAGCGCCGCTGCCTGCTGCTTCTGGTCCTGCTGCGCCCCCTGCAGCTTCTGCTTGCGCTCGGCGATCTGCGCCTGCAGCGCTTCCAATTCCTTCAGGTCGGCGGTGAGCGTGGTGATGCGCTGCGCTCGTTCGCGCTGCAGGTAACGATGGTAGGCCAGGGCGCGATTGGCATCGGCCACCGTGTCCTGCGACAGCAGCAGCTTCAGCGGTGCGTGATTGCCAAGCTGATACGCCGCGCGCAGCAGGCCGGCCAGTTCGCGGTGCTGCTGGGCCAGGTTGGTTTGCAGGCTGCTGCGGCGCTGCTCGGCCTGGGCCAAGGCCTGGGCCTGCTCACGCAGCGCCGCTTCGGTCTGCGCAAGCGCGCGGCCGGTGCGTGCCACCTTCTCGTCGGCCTCGCGCAGCTGTTGCGATGCTTGGCCACGCTGCCCTTCGATCTGCCGTCGCTCCTGCGCCACGCCCTTCAGCTCGGTACGCAGCTTCTGCAGCTTGCGCTCGGTCTCGCGGGTGGTCTGCGCAGCACCCGGCAGGGGCAGGGCCAGCGCCATAGCCAGCCCCAGCAGCAGCCAGCGCCCGCCGCGTACGGCGGCGATGTGATGTCGGCGTGATGGGAAGGCGTTGTCGCGCAAGGGCTTTCCAGTGACTTCAGGCAGTTGCGGGGGGTACCGGGGAATGGTGACATCTCCGCACGCGGCCTGCCAGCCGCACATCCATCGAGGTCCCCATGAAAACTCTATCCATTCCGCTGCTGTTGGGCGTACTGCTGGTCACCGGGCCGGTCTGCGCCCAGGAGAACATCAGCAAGGTCAACGGCAGCATCAGCGCCGAACCCGGCCAACGCTACGGCAAGCTGGACACCGTCAACGGCGGCATCCGCGTCGGCGAAGGCGTCGAGACCGGAAGCATCGACACCGTCAACGGCGGGGTGAAGGTTGCCGACCGCGCACGCACCGGCAAGATCGAAACGGTCAACGGCGGTGTCCGCCTGGGTCGCGAAGTGATCGCCAGCGGTGGCGTCAGCACCGTCAACGGCAGCATCTTCACTGATCGCGGCAGCCAGATCGAAGGCGGCGTCGAGACCGTGAACGGCGGCATCGGCCTGGTCGAGAGCCGCGTCGGCAAAGACGTCGAGACCGTCAACGGTGACATCACCGTCGGCATCGGTTCGCAGGTCAACGGCGGCGTGCATGTGCGCAAGCCGAACTTCAGTGTCTCGCTCACCGCCAGCCGCAAGCCGCGCGTGATCATCGGCCCCAACGCGGTCGTCAGTGGGCCGCTGCAGTTCGAGCGCGAGGTGGTGCTGTACGTGCATCGCACCGCACGCATCGGCCCGGTCACCGGGGCCGAGCCGATCCCGTTCGATACCGAAACCGCGCCGGCCGACTGAACCCGTCGCACCCGCCGCTTTGGTGATACTCGCGTTTACCGGTCGCGCGTGAGTTGCGACCGCCCTTTGTTCTCCAGGAATCGACGATGCCCCGCAAACTCCTCCTGTGCCTGGCCGCCGCGGCCGCGCTCAGTGCCTGCAAAGGCGAATCCACGCCGGCTGCCACGCCGCCCACCGATACCGCTGCCGCGAAGCCGGCCGCCCATCAGTTCTCTCCGGAGATCAACGCCGGCGACTTCGCCGAGATGGTCAAGACCCTGGCTTCGGATGAGTTCGAAGGCCGCGCCCCGGGCAGCAAGGGCGAAGAACTGACGGTCAACTACATCCGCGACCAGATGCAGCGCATCGGCCTGCAGCCCGGCAACGGCGACAGCTGGTTCCAGGATGTGCCGATGACCGAGACCACGGCCGATGAATCGACCGTGCTGAAGATCACCCAGGGCGGCAAGACCACCGAACTGAAGTTCGGCACCGACATGGTGGTCGGCACCCGTACCGGCCAGGCCGAGGTGAAGGTCGATGCCAGCGACCTGGTGTTCGTCGGCTATGGCGTCGATGCGCCGGAGCAGAAGTGGAACGACTACGCCGGTCAGGACTGGAAGGGCAAGACGGTCGTGATGTTCGTCAACGACCCGGGCTTCCACGTCGACGACGCGAAGCTGTTCGACGGCAAGCGCATGACCTACTACGGCCGCTGGACCTACAAGTTCGAGGAGGCCGCCCGCAAGGGCGCCGCCGCCGCGCTGATCGTGCACGACACCGCCGGCGCGTCCTACGGCTGGGACGTGGTGAAGAATTCCTGGGCTGGCCCGCAGTACGACCTGCCCGCCAAGGATGACCCGGAAGCGCGCATCCCGGTACAGGGCTGGCTGAGCGCCGACGCGGCCAAGGCGCTGTTCGCCGGTGCCGGCCTGGACCTCGCCCAGGCCTACAAGGACGCCAGCAAGCGCGGTTTCAAGCCAGTGCCGCTGAAGGCCACCGCTGCCGTCGACCTGAAGAGCCAGATCTCACAGAAGCAGTCGCGCAACGTGGTCGGCGTGCTGCCGGGCAGCAAGCGCGCTGACGAGGCCGTCCTGTACATGGCGCACTGGGACCACCTGGGCAAGCATGAGGGTGAGACCGGCGACAACATCTACAACGGCGCGGTCGACAACGCCACCGGCGTGGCTGGCATTCTCGAAGTGGCCGAAGCCATGGCCCACCAGGAGCCGAAGCCGGAGCGTTCGGTGGTGTTCCTGGCGGTGACCCTGGAGGAGTCCGGCCTGCTGGGTTCCAAATACTACGTCGCCCACCCGACCTTCCCGCTGGACAAGATCGCCGGTGTGATCAACATCGATGCGATGTCGGTGGCCGGCCGTGCCAAGGACGTGACCGTCACCGGCTTCGGCAGCTCGGAGCTGGAGGACATCCTCAAGCCGCTGGCCGCCGCCCAGGACCGCACCCTGCACGGTGAGACCTCGGTACAGAGCGGCTTCTACTTCCGCTCCGATCACTTCAACTTCGCAAAGGCGGGTGTGCCGGCCCTGTACGCCGATGGCGGCGAAGACCTGCGCGAGGGTGGCGTGGAAGCGGGCCGCAAGGCGGCGGCGGACTACGGCGCCAACCGTTACCACGGCCCGAAGGACGAGTTCGACGCCGCCACCTGGAAGCTGGACGGCACCGTCGAAGACCTGCAGCTGATGTACGGCGTGGGCAAGGAACTGGCCGGTGGCGATCGTTGGCCGAACTGGTATGCAGGCAATCCGTTCAAGGCAGCCCGCGACGCGATGATGAAGGACAAGGCCCCGGCCAAGTAAAGTCGGGCCATGCTCGACTGAGCACTGTTGAGAGCAGAGCGGCGCCCCACGGGGCGCCGCTTTTCTTTTGCGTACCGTCGGCGGCTCATCCACGGTTGGTGTGGATCTGCCGGTAGTGCCGGCCGCTGGCCGGCAATCGATTGGTAGCGGCCAACCCTGGTTGGCGCCATGCTCCTCGCGGAGCACTTACGCATGGCGTGGATCTACCAGGCAATGCAACGCCATCGGATTGCCGGCCAGCGGCCGGCACTACCTGCACTTTCTGCGCACAAAGAAAAACCCCGCTGCATGAGCAGCGGGGTTTTGGGTGTAAACCCTGGCGATGACCTACTCTCGCATGGCTTGAGCCACACTACCATCGGCGCAGCTGCGTTTCACTTCCGAGTTCGGGATGGGATCGGGTGGTTCCACAGCGCTAATTTCACCAGGG